>JAZKTD010000093.1:0-11622 GCA_036625705.1 Salinivenus sp. | reverse complement strand
GGTCCTCCAGGACCGGCATGAGGGTCTCGGGGACGAAGGCCCCGCCGTAGTCGCCGAAGTGCCCGTTCTCGTCGGGGGCGGAGTAGGCGGTTGGGCGGTCGGTGACAGGCTCAGGCATGATCGGGGTCGGGTGCGGGTGAGAAAGAGAAGGGGACGGATTAGGACTCGGCCGATTCGCTCGTGAGGTCGGTGCGAACGGCGCGAAAGGCGTCCATGAAGGCATCGATCTTCGCGAAGCTCTTCTCGCCGGGGCGGTCTTCGAGGCTGCTGGAGAGGTCGACGGCGAAGGGCTGCATGGTCTCCACGGCCCGTCGCACGTTGTCGGTGTCGAGGCCCCCGGCCAGGAAGATCGGGTAGTCGGCCGAGAGGTCTCGGGCGAGGCGCCAGTTGAACGACTCTCCGGTGCCGCCCCAGACGCTGGAGTCGTGCGTGTCGAGCAGGAAGTAGTCGGCCGTGTCCTCGTAGCGCTCGAAGAGGGTGCGCAGCTGGTCGGACGAGGCGTCGTGACGCACGCGGATGGCCTTGATGACCGGGCACTCCACCTGCTCGACCACGTGGGGCGGTTCCTGGCCGTGGAGCTGGGCGAGCTCGAAGCCGGCCTCCTCGACCGCCGCGTTGACCTCCGCCGCCCCGTCGTTCACGAACACGCCGACCGGGGCGGGCCCGTGCACCCATTCGATGATGTCATCGGCCAGGGAGGGCGGCGCGTAGCGAGGACTGTCCTCGTGCTGCACGAAGCCGAGGTAGTCGGCCCCGGCCCCGGCCAGGTACCGCGCGTCCTCCAGCTCCGTGATGCCGCAGACTTTGAGTCGGAGATCCATGGGGTCCAGAAGGCAGAAGAGACTACTGTGCGCGTTCGAGGGCAATCTCGCGGGCCCGGCCCCGGAGGTCGGACAGCGCCTGGCCCGGGTGCTCGGCCCGCATGAAGTGCTCGCCGATCAGCACGCCGTTGACGCCGGCCTCGCGGAGTCGGACGAGCGTCTCGGGGTCGCTGAGGCCGCTCTCGGCCACCCGGCCCACGCTTCGGGGCACCTGGTCGAAGATCCGGAGCGAGTTCTCAATGTCGACCTCGAAGGTGGTGAGGTCCCGGTTGTTGACGCCGAGCACGGTCACCTGATCCCAGTCAATCTTCTCCAGGTCCGCCTCCGAGTAGACCTCCACGAGGCAGGAGAGGCCCAGCTCCGTCGCCGCGGCGTGCAGGTGGGAGAGCTGGCCCGGGGCCAGGGCGGTGGCGATGAGCAACACCGCGTCGGCCCCCACGGCCCGCGCCTCGACGAGCTGGTAGGGGTCGATGATGAAGTCCTTCCGCAGCAGCGGCGTGTCGGGCACGTGGGCCCGGATCCAGGCCAGGTGTTCGATCGAGCCCTGAAAGTGCTGCGGTTCGGTGAGGACGCTGATCGCCGAGGCGTCGTGGGCGGCGTACTGCTGGGCGATCTGGGCGGGATCAAACTCGTCGCGGATCGTGCCCTTCGAGGGCGAGGCCTTCTTCACCTCCGCCAGGAAGGACATGCCCCGTTCCTGGAGCGCCTCGACCAGCGAGAGGGGCTCGCGGTCGTCGTAAAAGGGCCGGGCCTTGAGCTCGTCGATGGGGGTTTCTTTCTTCCGCCGCTCCACGAGCTCGCGGGTGTCGGCGACGATGTCGTCGAGGATCGTACTCACGCTTAGAAGGGGGCAGGCCGGAAAAGCAGACGAAACGCGGAGGATTAAGAGGCGGCCGGGACGGTCTGGGACACCTCAGCCAGACTGTTCAGCTTCTCGAGGGCGGCCCCGGAGTCGATGCTCTCGCGGGCGGCCTCCAGGCAGGCGTCGATGTCGTCGAAGCGGTCGCTGGTGTGGAGGGCGTAGGCCGCGTTCAGTACCACCACGTCCCGGCGCGGACTGTGATCCTGCCCGGCGAGGATGTCGTGCAGGATCTTCGCATTTTGCGCGGCGTCGCCCCCGGCCAGGACCGAGGCGCCGGATCGGGAGAGGCCGTGCTTCTCGGGGCCCACCTCGCGGCTTCGGGGCACGGGGTTGTCCTCGGCGGCGTCGTACTCGAAGAGGGTCGTCCCGTCGGACACGCTCACCTCGTCCATGCCGTCGTGGGAGTGGAGGGTGATCACGTGGTCGGCGTCCAGGCGGGCCAGGATGCGCGCCATCATCTGGGCGGTCTGGGTGTCGAAGGCCCCCACGATCTGGCGCGTGACGCCGGCCGGGTTGCAGAGCGGCCCCAGGATGTTGAAGAACGTGCGGACGCCCAGCGATTTGCGGACGGGCATCACGTGCTTCATGGCCGGGTGGAAGTAGGGCGCAAACAGGAACGCGAGGCCCACCTCCTCCAGACAGCGCTCGACGCCCTCTTTGCCGAGCTCAATCTGGACCCCCAGTTCCTCGAGCACGTCGGCCGAGCCGGACTTCGAGGAGACCGAGCGGTTGCCGTGCTTGGCGACGGTCACGCCGGCGCCGGCCGCGACGAGGGAGGCGGTCGTAGAGATGTTGAACGTGTCGGCCCCGTCCCCGCCCGTGCCGCACAGGTCGATGGCGTGCGGGTCGTCCAGCTCGACGTCCACCGCGAACTCGCGCATTACCGTCGCAAAGCCGACCAGCTCGTCCAGGTGTTCGTCGCGGGCCCGGAGCCCCATGAGCAGGGCGGCCGTGTGCTCCGGGCGGGCGTCCCCGCTCATCATCTCGCGCATGGCCGCCTCGGCCTCCGGGCGGGAGAGCGCGGTGCCGTCGGCGATCGTTTGCAGAAACTCCTTCACGGTGCGGTAGGGATTGGTGAGAGAAAACGCGGGGGCTACGGGGTCGCGGCCCGAGGCTCCTCGTCCCAGACGACTGACAGCCAGTTTTCAATGATCGTCGGTCCGGCCTTCGTCATCACACTCTCCGGGTGAAATTGAATGCCGTGGAGCGGGTAGGAGCGGTGTTGCAGCCCCATGATGGTGCCGTCCTCCGCCTCGGCCGTAATCTCGAGGGCATCGTGCGGAAACGAGTCGCGGTCGATGACCAGGGAGTGGTAGCGGGTCGCGTCGAAGGGCGCGTCGACGCCGGCAAAGACCCCGGTGCCGTTGTGCTCGACCGGGCTCGTTTTGCCGTGCATCAGTTCCTCGGCCTGGACGACCGTGCCCCCGAAGACCTCTCCGATGGCCTGGTGCCCGAGGCACACGCCCAGGATCGGGGTCGTGTCGCCCAGCTGCTCGATCACCGGTTCGGTCAGGCCCGCCTCCGCCGGGCGGCCCGGGCCCGGGGAGATCAGGATGCCATCCGGGGCCCGGGCCTCCACCTCCTCGATCGTCCAGTCGTCGTTCCGGATGACCTCTAGGTCGTCGGTGTGCCGCCCGACGAGGTGGACGAGGTTGTAGGTGAACGAGTCGTAGTTGTCGATGACTAAGATCATGGGTCTGTACGGACGGAAGGGTGGAGGGATGGACGTGTTTGTCAGCCGTTCTTCTGCAAATTCGAGATCTCGTAGTCAAGATCGGGCTCTTTAAGCTGACTGGACGGACCGCACCACGGATCGGGATCGTTCATCATTTTGACCAGTCCACCAATCGTCTGGCGGTATTTCTCTTCAAGTTCGGACGCCCTGTCCGCGTCGAGGTAGTCGTATTCCTGAGCAAAACCAATCCAGACGATGGTCTCGGCCGCTTCGCTGCTGGCATCGCTGAGCTTGTTGACGAAGTGATCCGGATAGCGCCGCTTAAACCACGCTTCGGCAATATTTGCACAAACAGATCTGGAAGATCGGCGAATCTGGTCGACCATAGCGTACTTCTCCGACCTGGGCCACTTGCTCGATTGTTCTTGCAGCTCCTTCGCTGCCTCGAAGGCCAGTTCGTAAATGCGCAGTTCTTTGAAGTCGGTGACCATGTTCGGACTGCCCGGTGTACTTCAACTTCCAAACGTCCACCCGTTCACCCATCCAACCCTGAGCACGAGCGTCAGCGGGTACGAACGAGGCCGGTGAGCGCCCGCACTCGCTCCATGATGGGGGCGACCCGCTCGCGGGCCCGCTCCGCGCCGGACCGGAGCACGTCGCGGACGTAGTCGGGGCGCTGTTCCAGCTCCTTGCGGCGGGCGCGGGCCTCGGCGAAGTGGTCCTCGATCAGCCCGAGCAGCTCCTGCTTGGCGTGGCCGTAGCCGTAGCCGCCCTCGCGGTACTGCTGGGCAATCTGCTCGCGGGTGTCGTCGTCGGCAAAGAGCGAGATCAGGGCAAAGACGTTGCAGCGCTCCGGGTCCTTCGGGGCGTCGAGGGGCTTCGAGTCGGTCACAATACTCATCACCTTGTCCTTCAACGTGTCGCCCTCGTCGAAGATGCCGATGGTGTTGTCGTAGCTCTTCGACATCTTCCGGCCGTCGAGGCCGGGCACCACCGCCACGTCGTCGAGGATGTGGGGCTCGGGGACCGGGAAGAGGGGGTCGTCGTCGGGGCAGTAGGTCTGGTTGAAGCGGCGGGCCAGGTCGCGGGCAATCTCGATGTTTTGCTTCTGGTCGGCGCCCACCGGGACGAGCGAGCCGCCGTACGCCAGGATGTCGGCGGCCTGCAGCACCGGGTAGTTGAAGAGGCCGGCGTTGGGGGTTAGGCCGGCGTTCACCTTCTCCTTGTAGGCGACTCCCTTCTCCAGTCGGCTGGTCGGCAGCAGGTTGAAGAAGATCCAGGTCAGCTCCGTCACCTCCGGCACGTCGCTCTGGACGAACAGGGCCGCCTCCTCCGGGTCGAAGCCGAGGGCGAGGTAGTCGAGCGCCACGTCAAACGTGTGTTCACGGAGGCGGTCCGCGTCGTCGACGGACGTCATCGCGTGGTAGTTCACGATGAAGTAGTACGCCTCGTGCCGGGCATGCAGGTCGATGTGCTGGCGGATCGCGCCGAAGTAGTTTCCGAGGTGCAGCCGGCCGGAGGGTTGAATGCCGGAAACGACGACCGTCTCGTCGTCGGTGGGGGCGTCGGCGGGAGCGGCGGGATCGGGGGCGTCCATGGCGCGGAAGTCGGTCGGGGCAGGGCGAAAAGGCGGTGCGGGGTTTATTCGGTCGACCGGGCCCGGTCGATGAGATCGCCGAGCAGGTCGAGGCGCTCGGTGCTGTTGCTCGTAAGGGCCTCGAGGATGCCGCGGGTGCGCATCTGGTGCTCGATCTCGCCTCGCTCGTGGGTGAGGGCGTCGTTGAACGTCGCCTCCAGGTCCTTCAGCTGGGAGAGCAGCTCGATCTCGTCGCCCTCGAGGGCGAAGTCGTTCGGCTCCAGATCGGTGCCGTTCTCGGGCGTACCGCCGGCGCTGAGGATGCTCTCCGACAGCTTGCCGACGTCGGCCCGGGCGGTCTTCTGGACGCGCTTCAGGGCCTCGGCCACCGCTTCGTCCGGATGCGACCGGATGACGGACTGGTAGTAGTGGTTCAGCTTCAGGAACTGGAGGAGGAGCGGGTTGAGGCGCTCGACCGTTTCGGCCCGGCTGATGGTCTTGCCGGCCCAGCCGCGGTTGAGGAGGGCTTCTTTGATCGGGTTCGGCATCGGCACTGGAACGTGGGTGAGGGGGAATGTCGGGAGGTCGCTCGCCCGGACGGAGGGGGCGGGGGCGCCGGCGTCAGAGCAGGCCGTCGGCGGCCACGCGCATGGCCTGCCGCAGCGCCGCCGCCTTGTCCCAGGTCTCGTCGTACTCGCGGGCGGGGTCGCTGTCGGCCACGATGCCGGCGCCGGCCTGCACGTGGGCGGTGTTGTCGGAGACGATCATCGTTCGAATGGCAATGCAGGTGTCGAGGGTCCCGGAAAAGTCGACGTACCCAACGGCCCCGGCGTAGATGCCGCGCCGCGTCGGCTCGAGGGCGTCGATGATCTCCATGGCCCGCACCTTCGGGGCGCCGCTGACGGTGCCGGCCGGGAAGCAGGCCGCGAGCACGTCCATCGGGCCCTGGTCGTCGGCGAGGGCCCCCTGGACCGACGAGACGATGTGCATGACGTGGGAGTAGCGCTCGATGTACGCGTAGCGGTCGACCTCCACGCTGTCGTAGCGGCAGACGCGCCCGAGGTCGTTGCGCCCGAGGTCGACCAGCATCAGGTGTTCGGCCCGTTCCTTCGGGTCGCTGAGCAGCTCCTCCGCGAGGGCCGCGTCCTCCTCGGCGTCCTCGCCCCGGGGGCGCGTGCCGGCAATGGGCAGCACCTCGGCCACCTCGTCCTCGGCCCGCACGAGCACCTCCGGCGAGGAGCCCACGAGCCCCAGGTCGTCAAGGTCGAGGTAGAAGAGGTAGGGGGAGGGGTTGACCTGGCGGAGGGCCCGATACAGGTTGAAGCGATCTCCCTGGAAGGAGGTCGAGAACCGCTGGGAGAGCACCACCTGGAAAATATCGCCGCGTTCGACGTGCTCCTTGGCGGTCCGGACAGCCTCTTCGAAGGCGGGGCGCTCGACGTTGGAGGTCAGTGCCGCGTCGGTCCACTCCACCGGGGCGGGGTCGGGGGTCGGTTGTTTGAGGTCCCCCTCCAGGGCCGAGAGCCGCGTCTGCGCCTGGTCGTAGGCGGCGCGCAGGTCGGTGTTCGCGTCGACGAACACGTTGGCGAGGAGCACAAGCTGGTGCCGGACGTGGTCGAAGGCCACCACCGTGTCGTAGAAGCACCACACCGCGTCGGGCACGCCGAGGTCGTCGGGCGGGGCGTCCGGCAGGTCCTCCACGAGGCGGACGGCGTCGTAGCCGAGGTAGCCGACGGCCCCGCCCCGGAGGCGGGGGAGGTCCGGGACGTCGACCTCCGTGTAGCGGTCGAGGTACGCCTGTAGGACCGCGAAGATGTCGCCCTCTGGACGCGGCAGGCCGACCTCGGCGTCGGGCGTGCGGGGCTCCTCCACCTCCACCGCGGCGCCAAACTCGGTGGCGCGGACGATGCGGTACGGGTCGCGGCCGAGGAAGGAGTAGCGGGCCAGCTTCTCCCCGCCCTCCACGCTTTCGAAGAGGAAGCTGTACGGGGTGTCCTCCCGCAGCGCCAGGAAGGCCGAGACGGGGGTCAGCAGGTCCGCGCTCCGGCGCCGGGACACGGGCACCACCAGGCGGGAAGCCCCGTCCTCGCGGGCGGCCGATACGAAATGTTGAAACTCGTCGAAGGTCATGGGGAAAACAGATCACCAAAAGAAAAACCCGCTGCCGGGGAGCAGCGGGTCCAGAGCCATCAATACGAAGCGGCACGCGCCGTCACACGTACAGGGGGCTCGGGACCCGAACGAGGGGCCACCAAGACCGCCAAACCTGCAACGTGGAGGGGGCTGTGATCATAACAGTAAGAGTGTACGGGACAACGGGCTCGGGGTCAAGACCGTGGTTTGAAATCCAGTTTGAAGACGTGTGGCGCGGCGGCGGGTTCCCTGGGGCGTAGTAGATTTTCTTGCCTGCCTCGCCAGGTCCTCGACATCGGCGTCCTGCTCGTCCGCCGGTCCGCCGCGCCCGGTCCTGTAAGGCGGTCGCCGGTTGCACGCGGGAGGGATCGAAGCAGGCCCGTTTCGGGATCGGCGAGATCCGGCAGGTGAGGCGTGCAGACCCCCTACAGGCGGCCCACCAACTCTCGCAGCCGGAGCTCCCAGACTTTCCACGCGGCCTCCCGCACGATGGCCCGGCTCATCTTGGACTGCCCTTCCGTCCGCTCGGTAAAGATAACGGGGACCTCCTCGATGTCGAAGCCGGCCCGCCAGGTCCGGTAGTGCATCTCGACCTGGAAGGCGTAGCCGTCGGAGTTGACGCGGTCGAGGGGCAGGGCCTCCAGGACGCGCCGATGAAAGCACTTGAAGCCGGCGGTCACGTCGCGGATGGGCATGCGGGTGATGGTGCGGGTGTAGATGCCCGCCGCGTAGGAGAGGACGAGGCGCGGGAGCGGCCAGTTGATCACGCGCACACCGCCGACGTAGCGGGACCCGATGGCCAGGTCCGCCTGCCCGGTCTCGACCGTCTCGATGAGGCGGGGCAGGTCGTCGGGGTCGTGCGAGAGGTCGGCGTCCATCTCACAGATAAAGGCAAAGTCCCGGGCCAGGGCGTAGCGAAAGCCTCGGAGGTAGGCGGTGCCGAGGCCGAGCTTGCCGCTCCGCTCGATCAGATGCACCCGCTCGGGCGACTGGTCCATGGCCGACCGAACCACCGCCGCGGTTCCGTCCGCCGAGTTGTCGTCGACAACGAGGATCGAGATGGGCGTACGCTGGGCGAGGACCAGGTCGATGACCTGACCGATGTTGTCGGCTTCGTTATAGGTGGGGACGATGACCAGCGCGTCGGTCGCAGCCTCGGGGGCCGGAGGGGGAGACACCGATGAGCGAAAGCGTCGTGGAGAGAACGGGTGAAACGTTCGGGCCTGGATGGGGCGGACCGCGCCGAAAACCTAATTGGTGGCGGCCCGAATGGCAACGCACGCCAGCGGGCGGCAGCGGCGTTCGGCCCTCGAAGGGGGAAACGTCCGGGAGCGGCCTGACCTCCGGAACGGGTCCGGATCGAGAACCCGGCATGTCGGTCAACGGGGGACGGTCCCCATTCGGGGTGGGGGATAGCCCCCTCTTTTTACACCGTGTTGGACTGAATCCTTGAGAAGACGCTCCGGCCTCGAAACCGAGGAACGAGGGTTCAGATACAAGCGCGTGGCAAAATTGCTTCTTTGGACGAAATCGTTGATCCTGTAATTACTGGACGGCGTTCGCACCGACCCAGCGCGGGCCCGCGTACGTCGCACGTCCTGTCTGCCCTCACCCAATCTCCGCACGCCATGGCTGACAACACCTCGGCCCCAGACCCCAGTACGGAGTCGAATGGTAGTTTTGACGACGCCTCCAGTCTCCCAGAGGACTTCCCACACGCATCCCGCCTGCGGGAAGCGGGGGTGACGAGTCTCGCGAGTCTCCGGGAGATCGAGTCCCTCGAGGAGCTCAGTGGCATTGGGCCGGCCTACGCGGAGGAAATTCAGAACGCGCTCGAGCAATACCCGGAGGCCGGCCCCACGGGAGGCCCCGACACCACGGAGAAGCGCCAGAGCCCCCTCTCCGGGGACGGGGCGGCCGCGGAGGCGGAAGGCCCCTGGACGAAGCAGTCCATCGACATCCCCAGCGGGCCCATCGAAGAAACGGTCTCGTTCGATACCTACCCGGCCGACGAGTACGACCACGGCTCGCTTGGGCTTTCCGATGAGGACGTGCAGGGATTTCTCCGGGACATGCTGCTGCAGCGACGGTTCGAGAACCGCTGCCGCCAGATGTATCAGCAGCAGAAAATATCGGGCTTCCTCCACCTCTACATTGGCCAGGAGGCCGTCTCGACCGGAAGCGTCAACGCCATCGAGATCGGGGAGGACTCCGTTATCACCGCCTACCGCGACCACGGCATGGGACTGGCCATGGGCATGACGCCGGAGGAGTGCATGGCGGAACTCTTCGGAAAGGAGACGGGCTGCTCCCGCGGGAAGGGTGGGTCGATGCACTTCTTCGACGCGGAGAAGAACATGATGGGGGGGCACGCCATCGTCGGCGCGCATCTGCCCCTGGCCGCGGGCATCTCGTTTGCCCACAAGTACCGGGGCGACGGCAACGTCTGCCTCTGCTTCTTCGGAGATGGGGCGATGCATCAGGGCGCCTTTCGGGAGGCCTGCAACCTCGCGGGGATCTACGAACTGCCCATCGTCTTTGTCTGCGAGAACAACCAGTACGCGATGGGCACGGCCGTCGATCGGGCCTTCGCCAAGCCGGATCTCTTCAAGCACGGATACAACTTCGACTTCCCGTGCTCGCTGGCCAGCGGGATGGACGTCTTCAGCGTCAACAAGGCGGTGCAGGACCACGTCGAGAACTACGCCCGGCAGGGACAGCCCTCGCTCCTGGAGGTGCGAACCTATCGCTACCAGGGCCACTCCATCACCGATCCGGCCGAGTACCGGGCCGAAGGGGAGCTCGACGAGCGCAAGAGCGAGGACGCCATCGTCCGCCTGGAGCAGTACATGAAGGACCACGGCCTGGCCACCGAGGAGGACTTCGACGTGATCGACGAGGAGGCCAAGCAGACCGTGGCCGACGCCCTCGAGGCCGCCGACGCGGCGGACTTCCCCGACGACGAGGCCATCTACGACGACGTCTACGCGCAGGAGGACTACCCCTTCATCGCGTGACCACTGGCAGTTTTCGAGTGTCGAGTTCCGAATCGCCCTCGACACTCCGCTGCTCATTCGACATTCGCAACTCGTAACTCGACACTGAACATGGCTACGCTGCAATTTCGTGAGGCCCTCCGGGCCGCGATGACCGAAGAGATGGAGCGGGACGACGACATCTTCCTCATCGGGGAAGAGGTGGCCGAGTACGACGGAGCCTACAAGGTGAGCAAGGGCATGCTCGATCAGTTCGGCGCCGACCGCGTAATCGACTCGCCCATCAGCGAGCTCGGCTTCGCGGGCCTGGGCATCGGGGCGGCGATGAGCGGCCTCCGGCCGATCGTCGAGTTTATGACCTTCAATTTCTCGTTTGTGGCCTTCGACCAGGTCATCAACAACGCCCCGAATATGCGGTACATGTCGGGGGGGCAGTTCGGGGTGCCCATCGTCTTTCGCGGCCCGAACGGCGCCGCCGGCCAGCTCGCCGCCACCCACTCCAACTCGACGGAGGCCCTCTACAGCAACTTTCCGGGGCTGAAGGTCGTCTCCCCGTCCATCCCCGACGACGGGAAGGGGCTTCTCAAGAGCGCCATCCGGGACGACGACCCGGTCGTTTTTCTGGAGAGCGAGCTCATGTACGGGTTGAAGGACGAGGTAAGTGACGCGTCCGACTACACGATTCCCCTCGGCACCGCCCGCGTGGCGCGGGAGGGGAGCGACGTCACGATTGTCGCCCACAGCAAGAGCTACCACGTGGCGATGGACGCCGCCGACGAGCTGGCGGAGCGAGGCTACGACGCGGAGGTGATCGACCCTCGCACCCTCAAGCCCCTCGACATCGAGACGATCGTCGAGTCGGTCGTCAAGACCAACCGGCTGGTTGTCATCGACGAGAGCAACCCGTTTGCGAGCGTCGCCTCGGAGGTGACCCATCAGGTGCAGGACCGCGCGTTCGACTACCTCGACGCCCCCATCCTCCGTGTCACCGCCCCCGACACACCGGCGCCCTACGCCCCCAATCTGATGGACGAGTACATGCCCGGGGCCGACGAGACCGTCGACGCCTGCCTCCGCGTCCTCTACGCCGAATAGCGCCGCTTTTTGACGACGCGTCTGTGTCGAGCTGCGAGCGGTCCTCGACACGCACCTCCTGCCCTCATTCGACATTCGTACCTCGAAACTCGACACTGATCTATGGCGATTCCGATCGAAATGCCGAAGCTGAGCGACACCATGGAGGAGGGCGTCCTCTCCGCGTGGCTCATCGACGAAGGGGAGGAGGTGTCGGCCGGCGACGTTCTGGCCCAGGTAGAGACGGACAAGGCGACGATGGACCTGGAGGCGTTCGACGAGGGGGTGCTCCTCAAAAAGGTGATCGAGGAGGGCGACGCCGTGCCCATCGGCCAGCTGATTGCCGTCATCGGGGAGGCCGGGGAGGACATCTCGGACCTCGTCGACGGCCAGGAGGGCGGGGACGGCGCCGCTGAGGCCCCGGAGGACGAGGCCTCTGCGACCGAGGCCGCCGACGAACCGGCGACCGACGAACCGGCGACCGA
>JAZKTD010000092.1:0-11668 GCA_036625705.1 Salinivenus sp. | reverse complement strand
TCAGTAGCGCCAGGGCACGTCCGACCAGTCGGGGTCGCGCCCCTCCAGGAAGGCGTCGCGCCCCTCCTGCGCCTCGTCGGTCATGTACGCCAGGCGGGTGGCCTCGCCGGCGAAGACCTGCTGCCCCACCATGCCGTCGTCCACCATGTTGAAGGCGTACTTGAGCATGCGGATGGCCGTGGGGCTCTTGCCGTTGATCGTCTCGGCCCAGTCGAGCGCCGTGGTCTCCAACTCCTCGTGGGGCACCGCCTCGTTCGCCATGCCCATCTCGACGGCCTCCTCGGCGGAGTAGGTCTTCCCGAGGAAGAAGATCTCGCGCGCCTTCTTCTGCCCCACCTGCCGGGCCAGCAGGGCCGACCCGAAGCCGCCGTCGAAGCTGGCGACGTCGGGGTCGGTCTGCTTGAACTGGGCGTTATCGCGGCTGGCGATCGTGAGGTCGCAGACGACGTGCAGGCTGTGCCCCCCGCCCACGGCCCAGCCCGGCACCACGGCAATAACGACCTTCGGCATGAACCGGATGAGGCGCTGCACCTCCAGGATGTGGAGCCGTCCGGGCCGGCTTTTGTCGGCCTCTCCCTCCTCGTCCTCGTACTGGTATCCGTCCTTGCCCCGGATCTGCTGGTCGCCGCCCGACGAGAACGCCCACTTCCCGTGCTTCTTTGAGGGGCCGTTGCCGGTGAGGAGGACACAGCCCACGTCGGGGCTCTGCCGGGCGTGGTCGAGGGCCTGGTAGAGCTCGTCGACCGTGGGCGGGCGAAAGGCATTTAGCACCTCGGGCCGGTCGAACGCGATGCGCACCGTGCCGTGGGCCTCGGCCCGGTGATAGGTGACGTCCTCAAAGTCGACGCCCTCGACGGGCGTCCACGCGTCGGGGTCAAAGAGCTCGGAGACCATACCGATGGGTCGGGTTCGGGATTGGGAATCTGGGCTGCGGCGTTCGGGGGCGGCGCCGCTACGCGAAACGTAAGAATTAGCGAGCGCGGAGACCACTACGCGGCGTTACCTTCCCGTCGTCTAGGACGGCTACAACAGCAGTTGCGATGCCCTTTTCGCAAAAAGCGACGCGGCACGACATGCTTCACCGAACGGGTCGGGGATACACGTGGGGCATTCTCTGCGTACTCCTGTGCGCCTGGGCCCTCGGAACGGGCGCTCGCGCTCAGTTCAGATCACCGGACCGCCCGTCGCGGCCCGACACCCTGCCGTCTCTGGCCCCGGCCCCGCTCGAGGAGCACCGCTCACTCGACAGATACGTGCGTGACGCCGATGGGGTGGAGCCGATACGGCCGCGCCCCATCCGTCCCAACCACTACGATCCCACGCTGAGCCGGGGGCAGAAGCTGCTCTGGGGAACCGTGGGGCTGGTCGTGCAGTCCTTCTGCGACACGGACGAGACGAAACCCCTGACGGCACGTCCCGCCTCCGTCCTTGGGCCGCGGGAGCGGACGTGCGTCTACTGCGATCGGCTGGGTGACCGCGCCGGGGACGCCGTGTGGGAGGGGCTGTTCTCGTCCCGCCCGTAGCCGGGGGCTACCGGGCGGCGCCCGTCGTCGCGGGCCGAGCCGGCGCGGTCGGTCCGGTGTCCGTGAACCACCGACGCAGCACCGCCTCGGCCGGCTTGCCCTGCGGCGTGAACGCAGTCGGGCGATTGTCGTCGTGGGCCGGATGCCATTTCCAGATGATGGCCCCGGCAAACCAGGGCGTGTCGCGCATCGTCGACAGGAAGGCGCGGTAGCACCGGGCCTGCAGGGTCGAATCCGGGGGCACGGCCCCGTCGTCCTCCTCGGGCCAGCGCCACGGCGTCTCGGCGGCGCTCGGGGCGCTGCGGTAGCCGATCTCCGTGAAGAGCACCGGCGTGCCCGTCCGCTCGTGGACCTGCCGCAGCGTGGCCCGGTGCGCCCGCCAGCGGGCCTGGAGGGTGTCGAGGGACGGCCTGGCCCCGTCGGCGAGCGGGAAGTACGCCTGCACGCCCACGTAGTCGAGCGCGTCCCAGAACTCAATCTTCCGGTACTCCTCGTGCCAGTTGGCGGCGTAGGTCAGCTCGCCGTCGTAGACGGTGCGGGTCGCGTCGGCCAGGCGCCGCCAGTAGTCGGGCCGCGAGGTCGCCACGCTGGTGAGCTCGGTGCCCAGCACCAGCACGTCGGCGTCGATTTCCTGGGCCAGGCGGGCGTAGACCATGAGGAAGCGGCGGTAGCTTTCCTCCCACCGGGCCCACTGCGCCTCGGTGTCGAATCGGATCTCGCTTCGGTTCATGTCCTCCTCGTCGTAGCCGCCGATCCAGATGTGCGGCTTCAGGATGACGTCCATGCCGAGGGTGTCGGCCTGCCGAGCGAGGGCCCGGATGCCGCGGTGCGACTCGCTGTACCAGCCGTCCGACGTGTCGATCCGCACCCGGGGGTCGTCGGTCGCCTCCTGCCACCCGAACGCACAGAGGGTGATGTGGGTGACCCCGAGCTCGCGGAGGCGCGGCAGCAGCGTCGGCTCCGGCGGGCGGCGGGCGTCGACCGTCACGGACCGAACGGGAAAGGCCGGCCCGTCGGCGGTCGTGTCGGGGGCGACCGTCGCGGCCGGATCCGCCGTCGGCGCCGCCCGGTCCGCGTCCGCGCACCCGAGGCCCAGGAGGGTCCCCAGTACGCACGTGACACACAGTACCAAGAGGCGGCTCAGGTCCATGGGCATCTCCATGGGCATCGGGGTCGGGCGAGAACGCCCCCTAAACTTCCGGCGCCCCTCGTTGTTGCGGGGATCTGTTCGGACGGCCCCGTGTACGTCCGCCCCTACCCGAACCACGCAGCGTCCTCCACTCCCCCCTTTCGCACGCCACACCATGCCCGATTACGACGTCGCCATCGTGGGCGGGGGCATCGTCGGCCTCGCGACGGCCTACCGCCTCACCGAGCAGTACCCGGACCTGTCGCTCACGGTGCTCGAGAAGGAAGACCGCGTGGCCGCCCACCAGACCGGCCATAACTCGGGGGTTATCCACTCGGGCGTCTTCTACGAGCCCGGCTCGCTGAAGGCCGAGAACTGCCGCGTCGGCAAGCGGGCCCTCGTCGCCTTCTGCGAGGACAACGACGTCGACTACGAGATGTGCGGCAAGGTCGTCGTGGCCACCCACGAGGGCGAGGTGCCGGAGCTGAACCGCATCCAGGAGAAGGGCGTCGCCAACCAGGTGGAGTGCACCCGCATCGGGCCCGAGGCGCTGCACGAGCGGGAGCCCCACGTCCAGGGAGTCGCGGCCCTCCACGTGCCGGGGGCCGGCATTGTGGACTACGCCCAGGTGACCCGGGCCTTCGCCGACCGCCTCGCCGACCGCGGCCACCCCATCCAGACCGGCGCCGCCGTTCGGGACCTGCACCCCGAGCCCGATCGCGTCACGATCGAGAGCACGGCCGGCCCCGTCACCGCCCGCCAGGTCGTGAACTGCGCGGGCCTCTACGCCGACCGGGTCGCGGCCATGAGCGGGCAGGAGAATTTGAACGTCCAAATTGTGCCGTTCCGGGGCGAGTACTACGAGCTGGTGCCGGAGCGGCGCGGCCTCTGCCGCCACCTCATCTACCCGGTGCCGGACCCCGACTTTCCGTTCCTGGGCGTCCACTTTACGCGGATGATCGACGGGCGCGTCGAGTGCGGCCCGAGCGCGGTGCTGGCGTTTGCCCGCGAGGGCTACGGCCTCGGGGAGGTGGACTGGGACGAGCTGCGCGAAATCTTAACTTATCAGGGCTTCCAGCGCCTGGCCGCCAAGCACTGGCGGAAGGGGCTGCGCGAGCTGCTGCAGTCGATGAGCAAGCAGGTCTACCTGCGGGCCGCCCGCCACCTGATCCCGGAGGTGCAGCTGGAGGACCTCGTCGCCTCGCGGGCCGGCGTGCGGGCCCAGGCCCTCCGCCGGGACGGCACGCTGGTGGACGACTTCCTGATCCGGACGACCGACCGGGTCGTGAACGTCCTCAACGCCGCGTCGCCGGCCGCCACGTCCGCCCTCAACATCGGGTCGCTCATCGTGGAGACCCACCTCGCCGACCGCCTCGCCCGAACGCAGGTCGAAGGGGCGTAGGCCTCGCCCGAAGCAGCCGCGGCGGCCCCCACAGCGCAGCGCCCACTCTCCCGTTCTCTCCACTCCTCTTTCCCCATGGCCTGGATCGACACGATCGACCTCGAGGACGCCGACGACGAACTGCGCGCCCTCTACGACGAGATCCTCGACACCCGCGGCAAGGTCTCGAACATCCTCAAGGTGCACAGCCTCCATCCGGCCGCGATGGCCGACCACCTGCGGCTCTACGACACGCTGCTGTTCGGGAACTCCAAGCTTCGACGGGCCGAGCGTGAGGCGATCGCCGTCGTCGTCTCCGCCGCGAACGAGTGCACCTACTGCGTGGAGCACCACGGGGAGGCCCTGGCGGCGTACTGGGACGCGGACCGCGTCGACCAGATGAAGGACGACTACACGGCGGTCGAGGACCTCGACGACCGGCTGCGCGCGGCCTGCGACGTGGCGGCCACCCTCACCCGCTCGCCCGGCGCGATGACGGAGGCAAAGGTCGATCGGCTCCGGGACGCCGGCTGGTCGGACCGCTCGGTCCTCGACATCGTGCTGATCACCGCCTACTTCAACTTCGTGAACCGGATCGCCAACGGCCTCGGCGTCGAGGTGACCCCCGACGAGGTCGGCGGCTACGACTACTGACTGGGTCTTGGGGTGATGAGTTGTGAGTTGGTGTGTTGTGGGTGGCGAGTTTTGGGGGCATCTGCCCATCGTAGCTCCCTGAACCGGAGCGATGTCCCACCACTCAGGCGCCCCCGAACGGCCCCGCCCTCAACCCTCCACTCTCAACTCGCAACCGCCCTCTCGCCCCTTCGCCGTTCGTCACTCGTCCCGACCTCCGCGCTTCAGGCCCGGCTGTTCGAGGCGCAGCTGCGCCGAGATGCGGTACGAGTAGCCGAGGTCCTCGGCGGTGAGGCCCGCAAAGTCGCCGAAGCTGAAGTCGACGGACACCTGCTGGAGGTCGAGCCCGGCACCCACCGACGGCGTCAGGTCGAGCCCGATGGCGTCGCCGTACTGCAGGCGCTGCAGGCCCCCGCGCAGCTCGACGACGCCGGCGTACCGGAAGGCCGTCCCGAGCCGTGGGCGGAACGACACGTCGCCGATGTTGGGCACAAAGGCGCGCTGCCCGTCGACCGCCACGTCGACGTCGAGGCCCACCGTGAGCCGGTGGCCGTCGCCCACGGGCCAGACCGCCCCGGAGCCGAGCCGCGCCACCGGCAGGACGAGGGCCGTGCCGCCGGACGGGATCCGCTGCGAAAAGACGGCCTCGTACCGGGCCGCGTTGCCCTGGATGACCGACCCGTCGTCGGTGAGGCAGGCCTCGAAGGGCTGGTCGTCGACGGGGTTGACGCAGTTGACCTCGAAGGCGCTCGGGTTGACGCTCCAGCTCTGCAGCATCGTCGACACGTCCTGGATCGTGACGCCGACGCGGTAGGGCCCGTGCCGGTACTGCGCCGCCACGTCCACGCTGTAGCCCCAGGCGCGGGCGAAGTCGCCGATCGAGCGCCGGATTCCCTTAAAGTTGACGCCGACCGAGAGCCGGTCGCCGACGCGGCGGCTGTAGTGGACGAAGACGGCCCAGTCGGCCGCCGAGAAGCGCGTGATGCGGTTTTCGTAGGAGCCCAGCGGCACGCCCCGATCGGGGTTCCAGGCCTGGAGGGTGTTGACGATGTCGTTGACCCCGCTTCGGAAGGCCGAGACGCCGACCGTGGACCGCTCGTTGATCGGGATCGCCACGCCGCCGTAGTCGAACGAGACGGCCCCGGCGAACCGCTCGACGTGCATGTAGCTGATCTCCGGGTATGTGAGCTGGCTCAGGCCGGCCGGGTTCCAGTAGCCGGCGCTCACCTCCCCCGCGAGGCCCACATAGGCCCCGCCCATGCCGAGGGCGCGGGCGTCCACCCCGCCGGCCAGGAAGTCGGCGCCGTACTTGGCAATGCGCTGCCCGTGGGCCGGCCCCGCGCAGCACACCCCGAGGAGCAGGATCCCCAGCAGCGGTCGAAGTCTCCAGAATCGGGACATCACAGCCACAGGAGCGATCGGGAGGACCGGGGATGTTGAGAGGAGCCGTCGATTACGACGGCACGTGCCGCAGGCGCGCCCCGAACGCACCGTCGATGCGGTGCCGGTGCGGCAGCGACGCGAAGTAGCCCTCGGCCGTGACCATGTCGTCGGGGACGTAGCCCTCGGCCGATTCGAGGGCAAAGTCGTCGTGCCGGGCCAGGAAGGCCTCGATCCGCTCCTCGTTCTCCTCCGGCTCGATGGTGCAGGTGCTGTACACCAGCAGCCCGCCGGATTGGACGAGCCGGGCCGCGGCGTCGAGCAGATTGTCCTGCAGGGCGGCCAGCTCGTCGAGGTCCTCCGGGGCGCGCTTCCAGCGGAGGTCGGCCCGCTTCGAGAGCACGCCGAGCCCGGAGCACGGCACGTCGAGCAGCACGCGGTCGGCGAGCGGCGGGTCCTCGCGGCCGGCCACGGCCTGCAGCTCGGCGGCCTCCGTGTCGACGAGGGCCTCGGCGCCCTGGGCCTCGGCGGCCTCTTCGATCAGGCCTACGCGCTCTTCCTTCGCGTCTACTGCATAAATCGTGCCGTCCCCCTCCATCCGCGCGGCGATCGCCATCGTCTTGCCGCCCGGGGCCGCACAGCCGTCCAGGACGGTGTCGCCGGGCTGCGGATCCAGCAGGCGCACGATGAGGCCGGCGCTCTCGTCCTGCACCGCCACGTGGCCGTCGTCGAGGAGGTCGCCCTGCACGAGGGGCTGGAGGCGCCGGAGGCGTAGGTGATCGTCGAGGTGCGGGGAGCGGGTATAAACCACGTCGTGGTCGTCGAGCCACGTGGTCACCGCGTCGTCGCCGGAGCGCAGGGGATTGATGCGCACGCTGTACATGGGACGGCGGTTGTTCCACTCCAGCAGCTCGGGGGTCGCCTCCGCCCCGAACCGCTTCAACCAGCGCCGCACCATCCAGGTCGGGTGCGAGTGCCGAACGGCGAGGTTCTTGGCCTCGTCGCCCGTGTCGGGGGTCGGGATGTGCTCCCGGTCCCGGTCGATGGTGCGGAGGAGCGCGTTGACCAGGTTGCCGGCCCCGGGCCGGAGCGTCTGCTTGGCCAGCTCCACGTACTGGTGCACCAGCGCGCGGGTCGGGGTCGACTGGAAGAGCATCTCGTAGAGGCCGAGCCGCAGGATCTGCCGCAGCCGCGACTCCATCGCCTCGTAGTCGTCGTTGTAGGCCTTCGCCAGCACAAAGTCGAGCCACCGGCGCTGGCGGGTGACCCCGGCGACCAGCTCCCGGGCCTGGCGACGCGCCCGCTCGTCGGCGTCGTCAACCGCGAGGCGCTCGACGAACGCCTCGTCGTGGGACACCCGCTCGAGCTGTTCGAGCGCCAGGTAGCGGGAGGGCGAGACCGTGTCGGCAGAAGTCGACATGAACGGACGGGGGGTCGGTAAAGGGATTATCAACCTCTGTAACGAGCAACCGGGGGCCGCGTTTTCAGGACATGCTCTTTTCACGAACCGTCGGGGGAGCGCCGGGCCTCCATACGTTCCGCGATGGCGTCGAGGTACTCGTCGTAGACGACCCCGGCGTCGAACGATCGGTGAAATGCCGCCGAGAGGACGTCGTCGACCCGGTCGTCGTCACCGTCGTCGGGCGGGCGCGACGGTGCCTCGGAAACCTGATCCACGAACGTGAAATACAGCCGGATGTCGGTCGTCTCGGGGCCCTCCCGCTCGAGGGAGGCCTCCACCGTTTCGACCGGACGGGCCGTGTGCGCCGGCGGGAGGGTCCGTCGATTCGTCACAATTCGTCCCGCCTCAGGGTCAATCTCGGCCATAGAAAACCCGCGGGCCCGGAGCTCCGCGACGGTGGCCCGGAAGACCCGGTCGTAGGGGCCCTCGATCGTGCGGTCGATGCCGCCGGAGTGGAGGAACGAAAAACAGCCCGGGAGGACAAGCCCGAGCACGATCGGCAGAACGAAGAACGGCGTTCGGGGTGCAAGACGCATGCTGGTGACGACTGCTGAACGAGAGAGACGGCATTGGGTAGGGACAGCCGCGCACGCTGCGCGGCGTGTGACACGGGACGCGTCGCGCCCGTCCTCCGGCGTCCGAGTCCGTCGATTCGTCCCCCACTCTCGCCTTCGTCGTCCTTCGTTACTCTCCCCCCACACGCCGCGGCCTTTTCGTCCGTTTATGCGCCACCTCCGACGCAAGCTGACCCTCCGGGCGCACGGGGAGCCCCTCGTGCTCGTCAAGCGCAAGCAGGAGCGCATCGAGCACGTGTGGATGAAGGCGTTTCTCTGGGCCCTCTACCGGCCCGACTACCCCGAGTCGGCGGTCGAGGTCGACGTGGGCGACAAGTACAAGCCCGACGTGGTGGCCCTGGACCGGCGTCGCGGTCGTCCCCGCTTCTGGGGCGAGGCCGGGCACGTGGGCCCGGACAAAATCGAGGCCCTCCTCGAGCGCTACGCCGCCACGCACTTCGCGCTGGCCAAGTGGGACGCGCCCCTCGATCCAGTCCGGGAGACCGTCGAGGCCGCCGTGCACGACGTCACCCGGCGCGCACCGGTCGACCTGCTGCGTTTCCCGCCGGACAGCGGCGAACGGTTTCTCGACGAGAAGGGCCGCGTCTCCGTGTCCCGGGACGAGGTGGGCTGGATCCGAGTGGGGAACGCAGAGGCGTGGTCCTGAACGCGGCCCCGTTTTCGGCTGCTTCTTGCCCCCTCTGGCACCGCTCCCCGGCGGCTCAACCGAGGTCCGGGGACGGCCTCGCCCGCTCATCCTACACGCCGAATTAACAATCTGGCGGGGGCTTTTCCGGCGGTTCGGGGTACGTAGAAGACCGCCCAGGCGTCTTTTCCCCTCTCGCGTCGTCCTGCATGACCGTTCGCCTCCTCTCTGCGTCTGTCCTCGTCGCCCTTCTGGCACTGGCCACGACCGCCTGCCGCGGCCCCGAGGCCACGCGGGCAGTCGCGTATTCTGCGTATTCTGAAGACACGACGACGTCGACCTCGGACCTGGAAGCGCTCTACTGGGCCCGGCAGGACAGCGCCCGCGCCGCGTTCACGGCGGCCGACGTCCGCTTCATGACCGGGATGATTGCCCACCACGCGCAGGCCCTCGTCCTGTCGAGCCTCGCCCCAACCCATGGCGCCAGCGAGCCGGTACGCACGCTCGCGGCGCGGATCAGCAACGCGCAGAACGACGAGATCGCCACGATGGAACGCTGGCTCCGCGAACGCGACCAGCCGGTGCCTACCATCGAGATCGACGGAACGGCCCTGCAGGTGGACGGGCGGAGCGTCCACGGCAGGGACATGGCCGGCATTCTCACGCAGGCACAGATCGACAAACTCGACGCCGCCCGCGGCACCGCCTTCGATCGCCTCTTCCTCACCTACATGATCGAGCATCACCGCGGCGCCGTCACCATGGTGGACACGCTCTTCGGCGCCGAGGGCGCGGCGCAGGACGGGGCCGCGTTCCGGCTGGCCTCGGACATCAACGTAGACCAGAAAACCGAAATCGACCGGATGCGACGCATGCTCCGCACCCTTCCCGGCACGAGCCAGACGCCCTGACTCGCCGGCGGACTTCTTTTTCTCCTTAACCCCTGTCCCTCTATGATCTCTCGCGTTCGGGCTCGTCGTTTTGCGACGGCCCCTCTCCACGTGGTGTGGCCGCTCCTGCTCGCCGCCGCACTGACCGGCCTGACGGCCTGCGCCCCCCAACCCATCGCGTCGACCGACGCCCCCGCAGAGGCGCCGCCGACGCTGCGGGCCGCCGCCACGACGGCACCGACCCCGGACCCCCGCGTCGGGCTCGACGCCGGGCTGTTCGACGCCGAAGAGGCCGTGTGGAACCTCCGCGTCCTCTCCCAGACGCCCCCGCCGGAGTCCTTCGTCGGGGTCACCAACTCCGACCTGGCGTTCAAGGGCGACTACGCCATCCAGGGCAACTACAACGGCATCATGGTGTGGGACCTCTCCACGCCCGAGACCCCGGAACTGGTCACGGAATACGTCTGCCCGGCCTCCCAGAGCGACGTGTCGGTCTACGGCGACCTGCTCTTCGTCTCGGGCGAGGGGCTGGAGGGGCGCCTCGACTGCGGCACGCAGGGCGTGGAGGAGACGGTGAGCCCGGATCGGCTGCGGGGCCTCCGCATCTTCGACATCACGGACCTCCGCGAGCCGGAATACGTCGCGAACGTGCAGACGTGCCGCGGCTCCCACACGCACTCGGTCCTGAAAGACCCGGCCGACGACGACAACGTGTACGTCTACATCTCCGGCTCGGCACCGGTGCGGCCCGAGGAGGAGCTCGCCGGCTGCTCCGACGCACTGCCGGAGGAGGACCCTAGTTCGGCGCTGTTCCGGATCGAGGTCATTAAGGTGCCCCTCGACCGGCCCCAGGACGCGGCCATCGTGAGTTCCCCCCGGATCTTCGAGGACCTCGAGGCCGCGCCGCGCCACGGCCTCTCGCCGGCCGACCGCGCCGAAGTGGAGGCGGCCCGCGAGCGCGGCGACTTCGTCGTCGAGGTGGAGGGGGTCCCACAGGTCGTCCCGTCGCAGGCGGCCGCCCGTCTGCTCGACAACCTGGTCCAGCAGCGCGGCGGCAGCGGCCCGCCCACGGCCGCCGACAGCAGCCGGCTCCGGACCCTCCTCCCGAAGATGGTCGCCGAACGGACCGGCGACCCGGACGAAGAGGAGCGACGCGGCCCCACGCAGTGCCACGACATCACTCTGTACCCGGAGATCGGGCGGGCCGGCGGCGCCTGCGAGGGCTACGGGTTCCTGCTCGACATCACCGAGCCAGACGCGCCGCGCCGCATCGACGCCGTGGCCGACTCGAACTTTGCGTACTGGCACTCCGCCACCTTCAACAACGACGGCTCGAAGGTCCTCTTTACCGACGAGTGGGGCGGCGGCAGCCAGCCGAAGTGCCGCGCCAGCGACCCGATGGAGTGGGGCGCCAATGCGATCTTCACCGTCGACGACGACCAGATGCAGTTCCAGAGCTACTACAAGATGCCGGCCGAGCAGACCGCACAGGAGAACTGCGTGGCCCACAACGGCTCCTTGATCCCCATCCCGGGCCGCGACGTGATGGTGCAGGCGTGGTACCAGGGCGGCATCTCCGTCTTCGACTGGACGGACCCGGCCAACCCCGTCGAGATGGCGTTCCACGACCGCGGGCCCGTCGACCCGGAGCAAATGCAGATGGGCGGAAGCTGGTCGGTCTACTGGTACAACGGCCTGATCGTCAGCTCCGAGATCGCCCGCGGGCTCGACGTCTTCGAGCTGACGCCCAGCGCGTTCCTGACGGAGAATGAGATCGCCGCCGCGAACACCGTCGAGCTCGACTACCTCAACGCCCAGGGCCAGCCGACGTACGTCTGGCCGCCCAGCTTCGTCCTGGCGCGGGCCTACCTCGACCAGCTGGCGCGCTCGGAGGGGCTCCCGGCCGAGCGGATTGGCGCGCTGCGCCGGGCCCTGACCGACGCCGAGCAGGCCGATCCGTCGGCCCGGCAGGACCAGCTGACGGCCCTGTCCGAGGAGCTCGACCGCGAGGCCGAGGCCTCCTCCGACGCGGCCAAGGTGCGCCTCCTGGCCACGGCCGTGCGCGACCTG
>JAZKTD010000091.1:0-11672 GCA_036625705.1 Salinivenus sp. | reverse complement strand
TTTTACCGATCCGTGCAAGAGGATCTGAAGATCTTCTCAGGACGGTCGGGGGGACCGTGCCCCGTGCACGCAGAAAACGGTCTTTACAAGCTTCTTCACGGATCGGTACGTCGGCACCGGATCGTCTGCTGCGTGCAGACTTTTGTCCGGTGTTCAGAGTCCCGTTTTCTTTGGCTGTCGAACAACCGTTCCGTTCCCATGCCTCTCTCTCGTCTTGCCTCCGCGGCGTTCGCCCTCCTTGTTGCCGCGACCCTGAGCCTCGCCCCCTCGGCCTCGGCCCAGATCTCGGCCGACCGGCCCGGCTTCGGCGACGGCACCGCGACGGTCGCGCCCGGCACGTTCCAGGCCGGGCTCGGCTACGCGGTCAACGGCAACGGCGTAACCAGCCACGAGCTTGGGCAGCTGTTCCTCCGGTACGGCGTCACCGACGCGCTCGAGCTGCGAGGGGGCGTCGGGTCGTACGTCGCCATCGAATCCCCCTTCGACAACGGGTATAACGGGACCGGGGTCGGGGCGAAGCTGCGCCTCTTCCAGAACGAGACCTCGGCGCTGAGCGGTGTGGCTACCCTGGGCCTGCCGACCGGCACCGGCGCCTTCGACACCGTCGACGACCGGGCCCGCCAGACCGTGAAGCTCGCCTACGACGGGGCGCTCGGCGAGGGGCTCACCCTTTCCGTGAACGGGGGGGCGAGCTTCTTTTACACCGACGACAGCGCGGTCGAGTGGCTGTTTATCCCGACGCTCTCGTTCGGCCTCACCGAGACGACCGGCGCGTACGTCGGCTACGCCGGCTTTTACAGAGACGGCGCCAACGCGAACTGGGTAGAGGGCGGCGTCACGCTTCTCGCCAACCCCGACACGCAGCTCGACGTGAACACGGGCCTGCGGGTCGACGACAACGGCGACGACTTCTTCGTCGGCCTCGGGGTGGCCCACCGGTTCTAGAGGAGAGGCACGGTCCGGCGGGCCCAAGACGCACGAGGACCGCCCGGCGCGGACCGATGTCTCCCAGCTCTCCCGCTCGGCCGACCCGCCGCCCCTCACTGCTCGTCCGCCGGGGACGGCTGGGGGGAAGCGGTCCGCATGAGGTCGAGGAAGAGGTAGGCCCCGAGGGCGATGAACAGGTAGTAGTCCAGCAGTCGCCACAGGAGGAGCGTGGGGGCCATCAGGGCCTGGGGCATGAGCGGGCCGATGAAGAGGGCGTACAGGCCCTCGAGCCCCCCCGATCCGCCGGGCGTCGGCAGGATGAGGGCAACCAGCAGCGTGGCGGCCGAGCGGAGAACGAGAAGCACCGTGTCCACCCCGTGCAGGCTCCGCACGATAAACACGACGACCGCGTACCGGGAGAGCCAGAGCAGCGCCGTTTGCAGAAGCCCCCAGCCGTAGAACGACGCGGGCTGGGTGCCCAGCCGCTTTGCGCTCCGGTAGTATGATCGCATCTCGCGCATGCCGCGGTCCCGGAAGCGGCGAAGCAGGGGCAGTTGAAGCACCCAGTCGACGAGTGCCGCGAGGTGTCGAGGGCGCACGAGCATAAAATAGGTGAGCCCGGTCCCCCACACGAAGAGCGCCCCGAAGTAGCCGAGCAGGGTCCGGAGGCCCCAGGGGCCCGCCGCGCTCGGGAGCAGCTCGACGGCGACGCTCGCGCCGATCAGGATGGGAATGGCGATGAGAAACCAGAACCAGTTGAGGAGCATGCAGAAGAACATGAACGCCGCTGCCTCCCCCACCGGAATGTCTTCGTCCTGCGCCACGTAGAACGTAGCCACGGGGGCCCCGCCGATGAGGGTGGGGGTGATGTTCGCAAAGAAGTACCAGGCGAGCTGGCCCCGCGTGCCGCTCGCGAGGTCAAGCCGGCCCCGCGATACAAAGCTCAGTCGCCATCCCCCAAACCCGATACGCGACAGGGCCATCGCCACGGCCCCGACCAGCATCCAGGGCTGGGCGTACCGGAGGGTTTCCCGAAAGGTCTCGGGGTCGAACGTGAGGTACCCGATGAGGCCCAGGACGAGGAGACTGAGGAGAACCGACGTCCCGATGTGCCACACCGATACCGACACCGGGGGCTCCTGGGGCGTCGCGGCGGCGTCCGGGGCGGCGTCGGCCGAGGGGGGCGGCGAGGAGGGAGCTGCCATTGGCGGGCACCGGGTCGTGTCACGCTGCGTGGGAGGACTCGCCCCGCTGAGAGGCGGGCATCCAGGCCGAAAGGTCCCGGTCGATCAGGTCCTCGAGCCGGCGGATGTGGGGGGCATATCGGGCCCGCAGTGTGCGTTCGAGGGCGGGGGCGAGGGTCGGACGGTCGGACGAGGAGCCGGTGCTCCGACGGCGGACGAACTGTTCGACGAGGAGCCGAAGCGGTCCGGGGGCCCACCGCCGCAGCAGCGACGGCGCCTCGGAGGGGAGAACCGAGAGCACCGTGCCGAGGACGCGGCTCTGCCGTTCGCCGGTGCGGTTGAGCCACCGATCCGTGTCGACGTCCACGGAGGGGTCGACCTCCAGGAAGCGAAAAATGCGTCGCAGCGTCGCGTCGGTGCGCTGCGCGAGGTCCGCCGAGAGCACGACGAGAAACCGGTCCCGGGGAAACGCCGCAAACCACTCTGCCAGCGTATCGGCGTACGCCCCGTCGCCAAAGTACCCTTTCCAGGCCCGTCGTCTGTCTTCGGGGTGGGCCCGTTCGGCCTCGAGGGCCTCGCGGAACGAGAGCGCCTCCGCGCCCTCGGAGACGTTGTGAAGGTAGTGGGAGTAGGCGCGCTCCACCGGGTCGCGGAGGAGCAGGAGGAAGCGAGGCGGCGCGTCCCCGTACAGCGACCGCATGCGGTCCGCGACGACGTCAACGTGTCGGAAATAGGACGGCGTGGCCTCGCCGGTGAGCCGGGCGTCGACCCCCGCAAAGTACCGGAGATACCGGTCGAGGTCGGTCCTGAATGCGTCTTCCGGGGCGTCGAAGAAGTTGAGCTCCTTCACGTACGGCAGGAAGAGGGACGGGTGCTGCCGGAGGTAGTCGTGCAGGGAGGTGGTCCCTCCTTTGGCGACGCCCAGCACAAAAAAATCGGGAAGCGCATCGGCGGCTCGTGGCATAGATCAGCCCTCTCGTTCGGTGGATCGGGCTCGCGACCGGGAGGAGACGTCCAGGCCGTCCGTCGGCCCGCCGGCGGAGACGAGCTCGTCGTAGTGCTGGACCACCTGTGCGTGAATCTTGTCGTGGGCAAATGCCTGGGCCCGCTCGGCGGCGGCCGTGCCCATGCGGTCCCGACGCGACGCCCGGAGGACGAGCCGCCGCACCGCCTCCGTAAAGGCCGAGGCGTCCTCCGGCGGGCAGAGCCGGCCGGTTGTTCCGTCCTCGACGAGGTCGCGGCTGCCGGCCGCGTCGGCACAGACGGTGGGGAGGCCCGAGGCCATGGCCTCGAGGGTCACTTTGCCGAAGGTTTCCGTGTCGCTGGGGAAGAGGAAGACGTCGGACGAGGCGTAGGCGCGAGCGAGGGCATCGCCCCGGAGGAAGCCGGTGAAGAGGGTATTGGGGAGCCGCGCCTCGAGGGCCTCGCGGGCCGGGCCGTCGCCCACGATGAGGCTGCGGTGCGGAACGTCCTCGCGCTCGAGATGCTCGATCACCGTGGCGTAGGTGTCCAATCCCTTTTCCCAGACGAGTCGGCTCACGAAGGTGACGACGACCTCCTCGTCCTCGATGCCGGAGGCCCGTCGCCACGACAGGGACCGGTGCGCGGGGTGGAACTGCGTCGTATCGACGCCGCGCCGCCAGAGCCGCAGGCCCTCCCTGATGCCGTGACGCTGGAGGGCTTCCGCTATGGCGGTGGTCGGGACGTAGACGTGGTCGCACTGGCGGTAGAAGTGGCGCAGGTACCCCCAGACGATCGGCTCCAGTACGCCCAGGTTGTAGTACTTCAGGTAGGACGCAAAGTGAGTGTGGTACGTCCCCGCCACCGGAATCTCATTGGCCCGGGCGTAGCGCAGGGCCTGGAAGCCCAGGATGTCGGGGGTGGAAATTTGCAGGAGCGTCGGGTCGAAGGCCTCGAGCTCGTCCCGAACCGACGGGGTGAGTCCCAGGGAGCATCGGTACTCCGAGCGTCCCGGAAAGGGAATGGAGGGGACGGGAATCAGCGTCCCGACGTGGTCGAGGGCGGGGTCCTCAACCGTAGGAGCGAACACGCGGACCGGAATGTCCTGGCGTTCGAGGTAGTCGACCAGGTTGTTGAGGGTGAGGGCCACTCCGTCGGCGATGTGGTTGTACGCCCCGGCGAAGAGGGCGACGCGCTTCTGGGAGGTGGAGGGGGGCGGGAATCGGGCACTACTCACGAGACATCGGAGTGGATTGGAGGGGAACGTTCACATCCGAGCCGGGAGACGCGATCTTCCGGGAGAGTGTGGGGGGCTGCTCGGGCCGGTGGCGCGGACCGTTCCGGACGGGGCGCCCACGCCCCGGGCCCGATTCGGATTGCCATCCAACTGGGGCAAACATGCGCTCGATCCCTCAACGTTTCGGGGGTGGATCGACGCCTGCACTCCGATCCCCCCATCTTGTGGGCGTGAAGGAGCGCCGACCCCGCCCGAATCGCGCCCCGACCTCACCCCGGCCTCTTCGGGCGATACTGTAGGCCGGAGGGGGCCCGTTGAACGTGCCCGGTCGCCGGGCGTAGGGGAGGCGCGACGCCCTGATCGTGACTTTGTCAGCAGCCGCCACCCCGACGCGTGCCCATCGACGCCGAGACGCAGGTCGTGACCCTGCTCGGCCACCCGGTCGAGCACTCCCGCTCGCCCCGTATCCACAACGCCGCCTTCCGGGCGCAGGGCGTGAACGCCGTCTACGTGGCCACGCCCGTGCGGCCCGACGCCCTCGCGGCCGGGGTGGAGGGGCTCCGTGCGCTCCAGTTTCTGGGGGCCAACGTGACGGTGCCCCACAAGGAGGCGGTGCGCCCGCTGATGGACGAGGTCTCGGAGCGGGCCGCGGCCGTCGGGGCCGTCAACACGATCGTGCGCACCGGCGACGCGCTGCGGGGCGACAACACGGACGTGGCGGGCTTCCTGACGCCGCTCGTGGAGGCGGTCGGCGACGCGCTCGAGGGCGCGCCAATGCTCGTGTTCGGGGCGGGCGGCGCGGCGCGGGCCGTCGTCTACGGCCTGCTCGATCGCTACGGGCCAAGCCGCCTCACGCTCGTGGCGCGCCGCCCGGAGCAGGCCGAGGCCCTGGCGGCCGACCTCGAGGGCTACGACCCGACCGACGCCCTCCGCACGACAACGTTCGACGCGGCGGCGTCGGCCGTGCGTGCGGGCCGCCTCCTCGTGAACGCGACGCCGCTGGGCATGGCCCCCGAGACCGATGCGACCCCGTGGCCGGACGCGGAGGACCTCGGTCCCGACCAGGTGGCGTACGACCTCGTCTACAATCCGGAAGAGACGCGCTTCCTGCGGGCCGCCGCCGAGCAGGGGGCCACGACGATCGGGGGGCTCGCCATGCTCGTCGAGCAGGCGGCCGCGGCCTACCGGCAGTGGACCGGCCGCGCGATGCCGACCGACGCGGTGTACGAGGCCCTGCGATAGAACGTTCGACGTTGAACGTTGGCGCGTTGAACGTAGAACGTGCCAACGTGCAACGCCGCCTCAGAACACGGAGCGCTCGACGAGGCGGCGGATCGGCGTGTTCTGGCGCGGCCGCTGCGGGCGCACCAGCAGCACGTCGCAGGGGAGGGTGCGCTGGAGGTTGGCGGTTCGGTTCGAGAAGAAGAGGCCGCGGAGCCGAGAGCGGGCCACCGTCCCGACGACCGCCAGGTCGGCGTCGCCGGCCGCGTCCAGGAGGCCGGTCGTCACGTCGTCGGTCCGGATGATGTGGCTGGACGTGCGGCTCTCGCAGTGCTCGGCGAGGCGGTCGTGGAAGGCCTGTACGCTGGCGACCTCGTCGTCGGAGGCGTCCGGTCCCATTGCCGTGAGGAACCGGACGCGCCCCTCCGACGGTTGTCGGGCCTGGGCGAGGGCGTCGGCCACGAAGGCTTTCAACGGGCCGTAGGGCGCGCGGGCGAGGAGCACAGCAATCTCCGCCGGCGGGGAGGCGGGAGCGTCGGCGGCACCGTTGGCGGCGAGGAAGGCGACCTCGCAGGACGCCTTCCGCACGAACCAGTCGGTGTCGACGCCGAGCATGGTGTGTCGCCAGCGCCCCGGCGTGGCGGTTCCCAGCAGGAAGCGCACGCCCTGCGTCCGCACGAAGTGGAGGGCCGCCCGCCCGGCGTCGTGGCAGACGATCTCGTGGGCCTCGGCCGGGACCTCGCGGACCCCCTCCAGGTCGTGCACGCGCTCCTCGAAGTGCCGATCGGACTCCGTCACGTGCGTCTCAGCGTCCGAGAGGGACACCTGCTCAGGCACCGTCTCGAACCGGGCCGCCAGCACGCGACTCCCCCACCGGTGGGCCACGGCGGCCCCCATCGAGAGCATGGCCCGTTCCTCCTCGGGCGTCGCGTCCTCGGAGACGGCCACCATCACCGGCCCGGTCTCCATCGAGACGGCGTCCTGCATGCGGGCAACCACCGGCGCGCGCATACTGCGACGGAGGGCGTCCAGCGCCACCCCCTCCCGTTCGGTGCGCTCCCGCCCGTAGAACCGGTACCACAGCACCCCGCCCGTGATGATGCCCACGGCCCCCAGGATGGGAAGCCACCCCATCTGCGTGAGCAACACGATCCCCCCTACGACGCCGCCGATCTGCACCCACGGATACCCGGGGCTCATGAAGGCGGGATCGTACGCGTCCACGTCCCCCTCCCGGAAGGCGATAAGGGCCACGTTGCTGAGCGCAAAGATGAGAATCTTGAAGGCGCTCGCCAGCTTGGCCAGCTCAAGCACCGGCACGACCGCGATCAGGAGCAGCAGGAGCCCCCCGGTCACGAGGATCGAGCGGCCGGGCGTCCGGAACCGCTCGTTGACGGCCCGAAAGCTCTCGGGGGCCAGTTGGTCGCGGCTCATCGCCAGCGGGAACCGGGACGACGACAGGACGCCCGCGTTGGCCATGCTCGTGAGGGCCAGCACCGCGACGATCGAGACGCCAATCTTGGCGGGGAGCCCCAGCAGCTGCTCCGTGGCGTCGGCCATCGGCGTGAGGCTCGAGTGCAGGATCTTGGGCGGCGTGACGCCGACAATCACGAACACGATAATGACGTAGAGGGGAATCATCACCCCAACCGAGATGAGGATGCCGAGCGGAAGGTTGCGGTCCGGCTTTTCCACCTCCTCCGCGATGCTCGCGATCTTGGTCACGCCCGCGTATGAGACGAAGACGAACCCGGCGGCCGCCAGGAAGCCCCCCGTGCCCTTCTCGAAGAAGGGGTGGTACTGGTCGGCCTGTACGTACGTGAGGCCCTCGGCCCCGAACACGAACAGGACCAGCAGCACGAAGGAGACGAGCAGGGCCTGGAGATGCCCCGACTGCTTGACCCCCACCAGGTTGACGCCGATGATGAGCACCCCAAGGGCGAGGCTCACGAGCTTGAGCTCCGCGGCGGGGAGGGGGAGCACCACGACGAGGTACGCCCCCAGCCCGACCAGCGCGAACGCGCTCTTGAACACGAGCGAGAACCACGCCCCGAGCCCCGAGATCGTGCCCATCAGCGGCCCCATGGCCCGGTCGATGTAGAGGTAGGTGCCGCCCGACTCCGGCATCGCCGTGGCCATCTCGGCCTTCGACAGGGCGGCCGGCAGCACAATGAGACCCGCCAGGAGGTACGCGAGGATTACGGAGGGCCCGGCCTTGGCCGCGGCGAGGCCCGGCAGCACGAACAGGCCGCTGCCGATCATGGCCCCGATGCTCACGGTGATCGTCGTGTAGAGCCCGAGGTCGCGCTCCAGGTGCTTGGACACGAGACGGCCGGATCGGATTCGAGGAACGACGTGCTACGGTTTCCACAGAGACCCCATTCCGGCATCGGCGGTGGAGCACCCGAAAGCGGTGGAGCACCCGAAACCGGAGAGTCTCTCCGCGTGGAGCACCAACGTTCTTCTTTCAGCGCGCGGAAGAGTTCGGGACAGAGGGGCCCGGGCCGTTATCTCCCCTTGAATCTCCTCCACGGACGTGGAGTAAAGAAAGCACACCGTGTGTTCTGCGTCGGCACCATCATTCCACTCATCCCAATTCTTCAGGACTCATGGACGATCCCCCAAAGTGGGAGGGCGACTGTGCGTACTGCGGCGGCACGTACGCTAAAGGCGGCATGGTCCAGCACCTGCGTGCCTGCTCGGACCGCAAGGCGGCCGTCGCCGCCGCGGGCGGACCGGAGGAGTCCCTCTATCACCTTCGCGTGGACGACGAGTGGGCCCCGCCGTTCTGGCTGGACCTGGAAATGCGCGGGTCGGCGCCGCTGGAGGCCCTCGACTCCTACCTCCGCTCCATCTGGCTGGAGTGCTGTGGGCACCTGAGTCAGTTCACGACCGGCGGCTGGGGGAGCCGGGAGCTGTCCGACGACCGCCGGGCCGACGAGGTCTTCGGGCCGGACACGGAGCTGGTGCACCTCTACGACTTCGGCACCACGTCGGAGACGCGCATCCGGGTGATGGACGTGCGAGAGGGCGCCCCTACGACCGAGCACCCCATCGCCCTCCTGGCGCGCAACGAACGGCCGGACGTCCGGTGCATGGAGTGCGACCGTCCGGCGGAGTGGCTCTGCGTGGAGTGCATGTACGAGACGGACGACAGCGGCCAGCTCTGCGACGAGCACGTCGAGACCCATCCCCACGACGCCTACGGCGAGCCGCTGCCGTTCGTCAACTCCCCCCGCACGGGGATGTGCGGGTACACCGGTCCGGCCGAGCCCCCGTACTGACGAGCCGCCGGAGGACCCGCCCCCTGTGATCCTCCCGCTCCTGACGTTCGTCCTCGGCGTCGTGCCCGGCGTCGTGGCCGTTTATCTCGGGCGCGGCCCGCGCGCATCGGCGGATTCATTTCCTACCCCTGTCCCGTCCGAGATGGCCTCGCTCCCGGCGGTCGCCGTGCTGCGGGACGGGGCCGTGGGCCATACCCGCTGGGCGTTTGCCGCCCTGGTTTTAAAGCTCGCCCGCGATGGGCACTGCACGCTCGTCCGCACGCGCCGCCGCCGGTGGCTTCGCCCGAGGCCGGTCGTCGCCGTCGACCTGCACGCCGATCCCCCGGCCCTCTCGCCGTTTGAGCTCACGGTCCTCCGCCAGCTCGGGCGGCACGACACGCTCGACGGCTTCGGATTCGCCGGGTCCACCTTCCGGCGCCGCACCCTGCGCGACGTGCGGGCCGATCTGGTGGCGCGCGGCTGGCTGGCCGACCGGCGTCGGCGGTCGACCGCGTGCCTGCTCGCCGGGGGGGTGCTCGCGGGGGCGAGTGGCGCCGGCCTGCTGGCGGGCCTCCCGCCGGTGGGGGCCGCGGCCGGACTGGGACTCGGCGTCGGGGCCCTCGCGGCGGCGCTCGTGCGCTACCCCGTCACCACCGAGGGCGCCCGCGTCCGGGCCGCCCACCGGGCCCACGCCGAGAAGCGGCGGGGTCGAATCGAGGACGCACTGCCTGACGATCCGGAGCGGGCCGCCACCCTCCTGGTCGACGCCCTGCCGCGCCTCGTGCTCGAACGGCTCGCGACGCCGCGGGAACTGGCCGCGCTGGCGACGCGGTTCGCCGAGGCGGGCCCGGAGACGCCGCCGCCCGAATGGCTCCGGGACGAGATCGACGGCCTCGACACGTTTGCGGACGCCTGCCGGACGCTCGGGGCCGTACTCGCGGCGCTGATGGTCTTGCGAAACTGAGTACTTTGTCAAGTTAGTCTTTTGGGGACCAAACCGAACTCAAAATCCCGGAATCCAGCACGTCATTTCGAGCATGGAAATCTCAGATTTCCCAGTCGAGAAATCTGCCAATCGAAGCCGCCTGTGTCGAGGAGGCTTCTCGACTGGCCATCTAGATGGCCTTGCTCGAAGCGACCTGCCTCAAGGGATTTTGAGTTCGCTCGCACCTGCAAAAACAAAGTTGACGGTGTACTGAGTTGCCGGATACGCCGGTTGTGGGACGGGGGGCGTATCATTCCTCCTCCAACAGCGCGCGGGCCTCGTCGGCCCGGTCGGCGGGCACCTTCACCTGCACTCCGCTCCGCGACGAGTCGAACATCATCGCGAGGCCGGCCTGGTCGGCATTCGCCAGCATGCAGGCAATGCCGGCGTCCTCGAGCCGCGTCTGGGCAAGCTGGGCGTCGCCCCGGGTGTCGTAGCGGGCGACGGTGACGAGGCGGTCGTCGGGCACGGGAACGCGAGAGAAGAGCGTGGAAGTGTGGGCGAGAGGATGCCTCAGTCGGCCATCCACGCCTTCGCCATCGTGTCGGGGTCGGGCGTCTCGCCGCCGGCCGTGAGGCTGCGGGCCACGTACTTGCCGATGAGGTCGAACTCCAGGTTCACGGCCGCCCCCTCCGTCCACGCCGACGAGACGTTGGTTTCCTCGTAGGTGTGGGGAATGATGGCGACGGTGAGGGTGTCGTCCCCGAGGCGGGCCACCGTGAGGCTGATGCCGTCGACGGAGATCGACCCGACGGGGATCAGGTACGACGCGTACTGCGGGTCGTACTGGATGGTGTAGAGCCAGTCGGTCTCCTCCCGCTCCACGTTCACGACGGTGCCGGTGGCGTCGACGTGCCCCTGCACGAAGTGGCCGTCGAGCCGGTCGCCGGCCTGGAGGGCCCGCTCCAGGTTCACGGGGGTGCCCGCCGTGAGGGCGCCGAACGTCGTCTTGCGGAGGGTTTCCTCGATGCTGTCGACGGCAAACGTGCCGGCCTCGGCGTCGACCTCGACGACGGTCTGGCACGCGCCGTTGATGGAGACGCTCTGGTCGACCGCCAGTTCGGGGGCCATCTCCGCCTCGATCCTGAGGCGCCTGCCGGCCTGGTCGCTGCCGAGCGGCTCCACTTGAGCGACCGTGCCGATCTCTTCGATGATGCCGGTAAACATAGAGGAAACGGGGTCGGTGTGAGGGTAAAGCAGGGAAGGTGCCCTCCGGCGGCCGACTGGGGCTGCACGAGGCCGGAAGCCGCGGGGAAAAGGGGGGATGGGGCGCCGCGCCGTCGCCTATTCGGCGAAGAGGGGTTTGAGCTCGACGGTGAATCCGTCCAGCAGGACGGACGCGGCGGTGCCGGTGTCGACGTGGCGCTCGTGGAGCGCCGTGCCCAACCGAAAGACAAGACGTTGATGGTGAACGGTCGGGGAGGGGGACAGGACGAGGTGGCCGCGGATGAGCTCGTACGGGGCGCCCTCGGGGAGCTGCTGGTAGTCCTCGTAGGTGTACCGGTCCTTGTCGGGGAGGTCCACCTCGGGCCGGTCCGTTGCGGACGTCGGCATCGGTTGGCAATGTGCTGGAGGAGGGGGGAAGCTGTTGAACCTACGTTTTGAGCGACGTGCTGCTCACATCGGGACGGCGGACGACGGACCGCCGACCGCGGAGGGTCCCCGTGACGCGGGGGGCTAGGCCCGTGGCGCCGTGAATGGAGTAAACGATACGCCGGGGAGCGGCCGTCTCCGAGACACAACGGTTCGTGCTCACAGCGTCGATCGTTGAACAGGGAAGGGCCCACTCCCGGTTCCGCGGCGGGCGGGAACGGGCCCTACACTGCGCGGCAGTAGCCCTGCAGCAGCACGTCGTCGCCGATCGGTTCCCAGCGTTGCTCCGCGAACGTGAGGGC
>JAZKTD010000090.1:0-11681 GCA_036625705.1 Salinivenus sp. | reverse complement strand
CGGAGGAGGGCGTCTACTGGGGCGGCACCGAGATGCGGAAGGACGGCACCGTCGTTGGGTACTGACCCGCGTTCCCCCGTCGGAAGAGAGATTCTTTCCACGACTGCAGCCTACTACCGTATCAATGGTCATTCTTGGTAGGACCTCTCGATCTCAAAATCCAAAATCCGGGCACGTCACCCCGACAGGGGTCGGGACATGTTTCGAGCAAGGGAATCTCAGATTCCCAGTCGAGAAATCTTCCTGTCGAGGCCGCCTTCTTCGAGGAGGCTCCTCGACTTTGGCCATCTAGATGGCCTTGCTCGGAGCGACCTGCCTTGGATTTTGAGATCGCGACTACTGGCACAATCGCGGTTGACACTGCACTACGCCTGATCGGTCACGTTCAACGTTGAACGTTCGCACGTTGGAGGGGGCGCCTCTGAATGCGCGGCCCCTACTGCCCGTGCTGCCGGGTTTGCCGGAAAAAGCGCGACCTACCGCGGGCGCACCAAGAGGTAGTAGAGCAGGTTGTCGGTGAAGGCCGGGTCGGCGGTCATCTCGACGTGGTCCTCGAACAGAAACGTGGCGTGGGACCAGTCGACGGGCGAGCGGAGGGTGGGCTGCCAATCCCTGCCCACGCGCTCGTCCATCAGCGCGCTGCTGCGGAGCACCGTGCCGTCGCCGGGGGCGTCGCCGAGCGGCGTGAGTTCGCCGGTCGCGCGGTCGACCTGCATGCGCGCGAGGGTGGGCGTGGCATCCCCGGCGATGAGCAGGAGGTCGAGACTGTCGGGACGGTCGGCGGGCCGGTCGAGCGCCGCGGTGAACCGCTCGGCGCGGCTGAGGGACTTTTCGAGGTGCTCCTGTGCAATGCGCCGACGGGCCGCCGGGTCGTCGACGGACGGAAGCAGGGTGCGGAGCATGTTGGCCTGGTCGGGATCGGCCAGTCCCCACTCCATCCGGCGCCAGAACGACGCGCTGTAGATCGAGTCGACGACCACGCTTGTATCGGCGGCAGCCCGCAGCGCCCCGTGTCGCCCGCGGGGCAGGAGCTGGTAGAGCGACGGCATCGTGCCCAGGAGGGCGGGGGCGTACTCCGGGGCGAAGCGGCCGAAGTCGCGTCCATTCGTGAGATAATCGAGCGTATGGGCAGACCCGGCGTTCGGCGGCCCGACCAGCACGGCGCGGTCGACGTACGTGGCGCCGTCCCAGGTGAGCGTGGGCCGCTGGTCCTCCGGAAGCTCGGCGGTGCCGTAGCGGAGGTAGTAGCGCGTGAGGAGACCCCCCATCGAGTGGGCGACGACGTCGAAGTGAACGTCGTAGTCCTCGATGCCGTAGCGCTCTTCGTACTCGCGCTGCACGTAAGCACGCTTCTCCTGGATGAATTCGTGGAGGCGCCGGGCGTTCTCGACGTTGTCCCGCCGCCAGTCGTAGTCGAACTGAAAGCAGGTGAAGTGGTCGGGGCCATAGTCGACGTCCTGCAGGGCGCCGTCCTCGTCCCGATAGCCGCCGATGCCGAGCGATCGAAGAATGCCGATGTAGGCGTCGAGCGAGACCGGCAGCCCAAGGACGCGGGTGTCCACGTTTTCGAGGGCCCCGTCCGGGCGGACCGAGTCGCGCAGGGCGGAGAGCGGGGCCCCCTCCCGCATGGGCAGGGCCGTGAGCCGCGCGCCGGGGGGCGTCTGCGGATCGGCGTACTCGCCGGTGAAGGCGCCCCACACGATCGTATCCGAGGGGATGTGCCGGAGCTTCGAGCCGATGATGCCGGGAATGAGAATCACCGGGTTGCGCTCGACCCCGTGGTACTGCGCGCTGCGGTTGTAGAGGGCCGACAGGTCCGCGGAGGACGGCCCGGAGGAGCAGCCAAGCAGCACCGCGACGCAGACCACGAGCACCAGGACGGACGCGCGTCTCGGAGCGACCTGGAGGAACGAGACGCGGGAACGAAGCATCGGCAAAGAGACAGGACGCAAGGGGAAAGGGACGGTTAGTGTTCGGTCGCCCCGGGACGTTTCAGGAGTCCAGTCAGGAACTGCCCCCGTCGTGGCGTTCGTCCATCCGGGATCGACGACGTTTTCGCCGTGGCCGTGCGGGGGGCGGCACATCGGACTCCCGTTGCCCGAGACTCACCCGAACGGGCCCCGCTGACGGCCGCCGATGGAGGCGAGCAGGGCGCCGAGGCCCCAAGAGGACTAGCGAGAAGGAGTCCCCAGAGGACTCGGGTGGGGAGAGGGCACCGAGCGAAGGGGTGGGGAGCACAGCGGAGGAGGCCCGTCCCTACGAGCCGTCGGAGCTATCGTCGGGCTGCAGGACGAAGTCGGCGGCCCGGGTCACGGAGGCGCCGGTCACCTCGTCCGTCACGCGCACCGTCACCCGCACGTTCTGGGACTCCTCCCGCTCGATCCGTGAGAGATCGACGACGATCTTCTCCTCGGTGCGGCGCTGCGTGCCCTGGCGGGTCATCTCGGTGGTGGTGCGCTGCGTGTCCTGGCCCCGGAAGAGGCGGGTCCAGCCGCGCTGCGTCTCTCCTTGGACCTCGTAGGAGAGCGTGTACCGGGTCCGGTCGTCGTCCCCGTAGCTCAGGTGGTACACCTCAAAGGAGAGCAGTACCGGCGTGCCTGGCCCGATCCGGCGGAACGGGTAGGACACGGCCTCGTCGGTGAGGTTGGCCAGGGTCACGGCCGAGGTATCGGGAAGAGTCAGCACCTTCAAGTCGCTCATCTCGGGAGCTGGGCCGGAGGGGCGAAGGGGGCCCAGCGAGTCGATCCGGCCGGCGGTGTAGCGCCGCTTCGGCCCCATCCCGGCCACGGATCCGTCCTCGTTCTGCCAGAGCCGGTACTGCGTCCACTGCATGGACAGATGCTGCTGGGACGACGTCCCCCTGAACGTCACGGAAGGGGGTACGAACATCTGCTGGTCGCGCGCCGGGCGGGCGGGTAACTGGTGACGAGACTGTTTTCGGCGGGTCCGCGTGCGGTCGTCGTTGTGCTGAGTGGCGGAGAACCGGATCATCGAGGGCGGTGAGGACTCTTCCTCCTCGTCGGGCTCCAGCTGCGCCGCGGCGGCGGGGACCCCCCAGTACACCTCCGTGCGCGTCGAGCCCTCCTCATTCAGGAAGCGAGCCGTACGTACCGCCACCGGCAGGCTCGGCGTGTTGCCGCGCAGCGCAGAGTACTGGCGCGGCATGTTCTCCTGCCGTCGCTCAGCCGCGGCCCGGTCCTCCCGACGGGCCTGGGACACGATCCGCGAGACGAAGAAGTTCGGGGCCTCGACGCCCATCATCGGGTTTTCCGTGACTGTGCGGGACGTGGCCCCGGCCCCAACCGTCGTCTGCCGCTCCGACCCGCCGAAGTCGGTGCCCAGTCGACGCTCGGCCTCTGCCTTGGTGGCCTGCATCTCCTGGTAGTCCGCGTAGTTTGCGATCTTGGAGTACCGGTTGCCGAAGTTGATGTGGTAGAGGGCCAGCTCCCGGTACACGGCCTTCATGGCCATAAGGGCCGAGTAGGCGTAGTTCAGGCCCCGTTCCGTTTTCCCCTTCTGCTGTTTGAGGGCGTTGGGAAAGAGGTCGTTGGCCCGGGCAAACTGGAAGCAGTCGGACGATCCTTCCTCGGCGAAGAGGTAGAAGCCGGACTCGTCGATCTGGGGGTAGAGCCAGATCTCGCTGGTCGGGAAGGCGTCGGGTGAAATGTGCACGCCGAAGCGAAAGACCTCCTGAAAGAAGTCGGTGTCCTTGTAGCGCAGTTCGCGGCGCTTGTAGGGGGCCCCGAACCGGAGATAGACGGCCCCCCGCTGGTCGAGCGTGCTCGTGCGGTCCGGACACGAGAAGGAACTGCGCGCGTGGACGAGGCGCGTCAGGTGCTCCTCGAGGCGTTCGTTCTCCGGGGTGTCCGGAAAGGGGTCCAGGCCCCGCCACCATGCCTGAAGGCTGTCGCCGGCCGCCGGCCGCAGGGCCCACGTCGTCGGCTCGTTTGCCCGCTTGCCCTCGACGGCCTGCGCAAACACAGGGTCCGGCATGAGGGGCGCAATCTGAGCGACGCGGCGGCGGAAGAGGGGCCGCAAAGCCTCGGATGTGTCGGAGGTTGCGCGCCCCAACAACTCGAAGTAGGCGTCCACCGCCTGCAGCCGGTCCTGCTGGAGCTGGCTGCGGGTGAGGCCGCGGACGTAAGCGTCGGCGAGCCGGACGTCGAACCGGTCGGCGGCGTGGAGCTGCTCGTAGCCGCGGTGCCACGTGCGGCGGGCCCGCGCCGAGTCGCCCAGCCGGGCGTACGCTTCTCCCAGCCAATAGGCCACGGCGCCGTGCGCCGGGAGGGAGAGGGTCGAGTCCGCCGCCAGCGCCCGCTCGAGGTAGGGCCGGGCGTCGGCCGGGCGGCCCTCACGGATCAGCTGAACGCCGCCCCGCGCCTGTGCAGGAGGGGAAAGCGGCTGGAGCCGGAGCGAGTCCACGCCCATTTGGGCCTGTACCGCGTCCGGGGCCACGGTCCCTCCGAGCAGCAACAGGCCCAGCAGGAACACGAAGAGATTAGAGACGCCTCCACGGACGGGGCGATGAGCGAAAAGTGGACCGGAGAGGGCAGGAGCTCGTCTCATCGTCTCCACGACGGGAAGGGACGCAGGCAGTGCATAGAGCCTCCCTGATGCATACAGGGATCTGTACTGATGTTCATGGCTCCTTTATGTTTCGTCGACGACCTTTTTCCCTGTCCGTTCGTTCCGTGAACGTCACGCCGTATTCTCCCCCCTGGCGGTCGGGGTCGCCGAGAGGCGCTTCGGGACGAGCGCCCACCGGCACGCCGCGACTCTCACTGACTGGTCTCCCCGATTGTCCGTGTCTTCTCTCCCCCTCTCCCGTCGGATCGAGCGGTGGTCGCTCGTCAACGCCGTCGGGATGCTTCTCGCGACGGCCGTGGCGGCGGGGCTGCGGTCCCCGTGGCCGCTCCTCGGGGCCGGCGGGGCGTTGTTGGCGGGGCTGGTCGTCGTTGCGCGCCGCGGCTGGACGCCGCGGGGCTCCTTCGGCCGGGCCAACAGGGTCACCCTCCTTCGGGCCGGGCTGCTGGCGGGCCTTCCTCCGGCGGCCGACCTCGGGGCCGCGCCCGTCATCGGGCTGTGTCTCCTGTTCCTGGGGGCCGACGGCCTGGACGGATGGCTCGCGCGCCGCGCCGACCAGACCTCCGAGTTCGGCGCCTTCCTCGACAAGGAGACGGATGCGCTCTTCCTCCTTCTCCTGTGCGCGGTCGCGGCCTTTCAGAACCGCCTGCCGCTCTGGATTCTCGGGGCCGGCCTCCTGCGCTACGTGTTCGTCGTGGTGGTTTTTCTCCTCGATCCTCCCGAGAAGACCGAGGAGCGGTCCAACTTTGCGCGGTACCTCTACGGCGGCATGGTGGGAGCGCTGCTGCTGTCGTTCCTCCCGTACCCGGCCGTCTACCGTCCCCTGGTGATTGTCGCCGCGGGGGCGCTCGCCGTCTCGTTCGGGCGGTCCCTCTGGTGGATCGTTCCCCGGGGGCAGGCGTTCGGGGAGCCCGACGGTAGCGGGGGCGCGTAGCGGTGGGGGCCGCGCACCGCCTCGGTGGCCGTTCCGCCGCGGATCGTCCGGCGCGCGGGCAGTGCCTCCTCGATCTTTCTCGTACGCGATCGCCCTATGGCTCCGCCCTGGACGTCCACGCTCGACTCCCCGCCCCGAGACGTCCTCCGGTTCGGGGCGGCCGTGCTCGTGCTCAGCGTGCTCCCGTTCGGGCCGGCCCTCGTCTCGGCGCTGCCGCTGAGCCCGTACTTCCCGCTGTGCGTCGAGGTGCTGGTCCTCGTGACGGGCCTCGTCTACGTCGGGGGCACCCAGGGGGAGGGAATCGCCCGGGGCGTGGGTGTCGTCGGGATGCTCCTCCTGCTGGCCTACGAGGCGTACGACGCGGTGGTGTACGAGGCCTTCCGGCGGAGCGGGATTCTGTATGAGGACCTCCAGTTCGTGGACAACCTGACGTACCTCGCGTTCGACCTCGGCACCTGGCGCCTGGCCGGGGCGGCGCTGCTGGGCCTCCTCGCCGTCGGCGCGCTCGGCTGGGGCCTTCACCGGTGCGTGAGCGTCGTGGCACGGGCCGGGCGGCACGGCGGGTGCCGGGCCGCGCTCCTGGCCGTGCACCTCGTGGCGTGGCCGCTCGTGATCGTCGTGGGGCCGCAGCTGCAGTGGGGCACGCCCAACCTCACGTACCAGACCACGAGCGACCAGGTGCGCTTCCGGACCGTCACGACGAAGGCTGTCGCCAACGCCCGGGCGTCTTTTCAACTCGACGCCCTGCTCGACTCGCTCGGCACCGCCCCGGTCGACTCCACCTACCACGCCTACGACGCGCTCTCCCTGGAGCGCCGGCCCTCGATCTACCTCTTTGCCGTCGAGTCGTACGGGTCGGTCCTGGACCGGGCCCCGGCGTTGCGCGGGCCCTACCGCCGCGTGCTGCGCCGCACCGAGGACACCCTGCGGGCCGACGGCTGGCACGCGGCCAGCGCCCGGCTCGAGGCTCCCGTGCGGGGGGGGCGCTCGTGGCTCGCCATCGCCTCGCTTTTTACCGGCGTGCGCGTCGACCGCCAGCTCGTCTATAATCGCTTCCAGGACGAGCCCCGCGACACGCCCCACCTCGTCCGCTTCCTCGACCGGCAGGGCTACCGCACCGTCGCCCTCCAGCCCTACACGTACCCGCGGCCCGGCCTGCCGGTGCGCAATCTCTACAACTTCGACGTCACCCTCTACCGCGACGACCTTCAGTACGAGGGCCCCCGCTACGGGCTCGCCAACGCGCCCGATCAGTACAGTCTCCACTTTACCCACCACACGCAGCTGGCGCCGTCGCCGGACCCGTTCTTTCTCTTCTTCGAGACGGTGAGCACCCACGCCCTCTGGAACTACGGCCTGGCGCCGCACCTGTCGGACTGGCGCGAGTTCAACGCGGTTGAGGGGTCGGTCTTCGAGCAGAAGCAGGCGCTGGAGCGCCGCGGCTCGGCCTCCACGCCGTTACTGCCGGACTCGATCACGGCGCCGCGCATTTACGACCAATCCATGCCCCGGCGCTACCTGCGGCACATCGCCTACGACCTGCACGTGCTTCGCGACTACCTGACCGACAAGGCGCCGGACGGCAGCCTCGTGCTCATCCTGGGCGACCACCAGCCGCCCCTCCTCGACACCCGGAGCAACGCGACGCCCCTCCACGTCCTGAGCACCGACTCGACGCTCATCGACCGCGTCCGGGCGCACGGACTGACCGACGGGCTCGTGCGCACCGACCGAACGCCGACCCTGCGCCAGGAGGGGCTCTACTCGCTGCTGGTCCGCACCCTCGCCGCGCACGACGCGGGGCCGAGCGACGACACGACGGCCCTGCCGCCGTACCGGTCCAGGGGCGTCTCCCCGTCGCTGCTGGTGCGGTAGGGCCGGCCGGTTCGTCGACTGCGTCGGCGTCCGGAACGACCGACTTTGCTTGTAGACCGCCGGGCCTTCAGCAAGGCGGTTCGAGGGGAGGAGCGACACCTCCTCAAACGGCGCCAAAAATCAAACCGGTCAATGTGCGGGGGCGGGCAGCGCCCGGACGACGGAGTGGAAGCGGGCCCCGGCCTCGTCCCAGGTCGGAAACGACCGGCTTCGCTCGCGGGCCGCCGCGCCGAGGCGTCGCCGCCGGTCCGGATCGACGAGGAGGGCCCGGAGCGCGTCGCCGAGGGCGCCGGGGCGGCCGGGCGGGGTCAGGATCCCCGCGTCGGCATCGCCGAGGTTGTCGGGCAGGCCGCCGACCGCGTGGCCCACGACCGGCAGCCCTCGCGCCATCGCCTCGCGGGTGGCCATGCTGCAGGTCTCGAACCGGGAGGGGAGGACGAACACGTCGGCCCGGTCGTACCGTGCGCGCAGATCCGCCGGGGGGACGAGCCCGGGAAGGGCCACGCGGTCGGCGATAGACGACGCACGAATCCGGTCGCGGAGCGCATCGGCAAAGTCCGGATCGAGCGCGTCGTCGCCCACGAGGGTCCACCGCCACGCGTCTCTGTTCAGGCGCTCGAGGGTCTCGACGAATGTGGGGAGGCCCTTTCCGGGCAGCAGATTGGCGACGGTGAGCAGTGCCGGCGCTCCGGCCGAATCCCGTCGGGAAACCGTCTCGCGGTATATGGGATCGAGGCCGGGCGGGACGGCCTCCACCCTGGCTGCCCCCATGCCTTCGTCGATCATGGCCTGCCGGGCGAAGGGGCTCGTCGTGATCGCCCCGTCGAAGAGGGAGAAGAGGGCCCGCTCGCCCTCGGCCGCCGCCGAGGCCCGCTCGCCGGGATCGATGCAGTGGAGGTAGTGGACGAGCAGGATCAGGGACCCGGCGGGATGGGCCTCGCGGAGGGCCCGGAGCGCGTCGGCGTGACGGACGAGCAGGCTGTCGACGACGATCGTGTCGGGCCCGCCCTCGACCGGCGGCTTCGGGGCCTCTTCCGGGGCCCACGGGACAACCTCCACGGTCGCTCGCTCCGCCAGCGCCTCGGCGATTCGCCGGTTGTAGATGTTGCCCCCCGTCGGCCGGTCGTGGATGTCGGGGACGAGAACGACGACGTGCATGCGGGGGGAAGAAAAAGGAGGAGGCTCCCCGGCGACGGGGGGGCGCGACCTACGCCCCGGCCTCGTCGAGGAGGTCGGAGAGGGCGTCTTCGTGGGCGGCGAGGGCCTGCTCGTCGAAGAGCACGAAGCGGACGTGCTCGACGACGTCGAGGGACGGGGCCGCCTCGAGCATCGTGCGCAGCGCAATGCGGGCGGCCGGTTGCATGGGAAAGCCGAAGGCCCCGGTCGAGAGGGCCGGAAAGCCGACGGCGGTGATGCCGTGCTCCTCGGCCTCGCGGAGCGCGTTCTCGTAGCCGGCCCGGAGCAACTCGTCGGACGGCTCGTCGCGGCCGTAGACGGGGCCAAGGACGTGGATGACGTGGTCGTTCGGCAGCCCGTGCCCGCCGGTGGTGACGGCCTCGCCCGGCTGGATGGGGGCCAGGGGACGCGTCTCGTCCGCGAGCCCCGGCCCGGCGGCGCTATGGATGGCGCCGGCGACCCCGCCGCCCGTCCGCAGCTGCGCGTTGGCGGCGTTCACGACCGCGTCCAGGTCGTCCTGCTCGACGATGTTGCCCTGCCTGAGCTCGATCGTCACCCCGGATTCAGTGTGCATCATGGGTCAAGCGGCGCGGCGGTTGGAAATCGCGTCGAAAAGTGGCACTCATTTTTTGTGGTTATGGATGTAATCTTATCCATCGGTTATGTTCGTAATAGTTAGCTCCGTTCCTCCCGGTCGGGGCTCCCGGCCGTCCAGGCCCCTGTCCGGGCCCGAGAACGCCCGGATTGCCGCCGTTCTTTTCCCGAAAGCCCCCCGCCCATGACCGTCGACGCCATCATGAGTCGTGACCTCGTAACCGTAACGCCGGACACGGCCCTTATGGAGATTCGCCGTCTGCTCCACGAGCGCGGCTTTCGTCACCTTCTCGTCGTCGAGCCGGACGAAACCCTGTGCGGGGTGATCTCCGACCGCGACGTCCTGGGGGCCCTGAGCCCGTTCCTCGACACATACAGCGAAAAGCACCGCGACGTGAAGACCCTGGAGCAGCCGGCCTCGGAAATCATGCGGGCCGACCCCATCCGCGTCGAGGCCGGCACGGACATCGACGAGGCGGCCCGCCTTCTACTGGACAACAACATCTCCTCGCTGCCGGTGGTCGAGGGGGCGGCGCTCGTCGGCATTGTGACGACCAAGGACCTGCTCCAGCATTACACGGACGAGGGGTGAGCGCCGACCACGGAGGCGCTCCGTCCGAAGGAGGCAACGCCGAGGATCGACGTCCGGAGAACCTTCCCACGACTGAGGCCGTCTCGAATTGATAAAGCCCCGTGGGGCGGCCTATCTTACCCCAATACCCGCCCTGCACTCCTTCCCCGCCCAATCCCCCCCGTGCCGTGCAGACCAAGTACATCTTCGTTACCGGCGGCGTCACCTCGTCCCTCGGCAAAGGCATCTTCAGTGCCTCGCTCGGGCGGTTGCTCGCGGCCCGCGAGCTCGACGTGACGATCCAGAAGTTCGACCCGTACATCAACGTCGACCCGGGCACGATGAACCCGTACGAGCACGGGGAGGTGTACGTGACCAACGACGGGGCGGAGACGGATCTCGACCTCGGCCACTACGAGCGCTTCCTCGACCAGCCCACCAGCCAGGCCAACAACGTGACCACCGGCCGGGTCTACCAGGAGGTCATCACGAAGGAGCGGGAGGGCGCCTACCTGGGCAAGACCGTGCAGGTGGTGCCCCACATCATCGACGAGATCAAGCACTGGATGCTGAAGCTCGGGGAGACCGGCGACTACGACGTCGTCATCACCGAGATCGGCGGCACGGTCGGCGACATCGAGGCCCAGCCCTACCTGGAGGCGATCCGCCAGCTGCGCAACGACCTGGGGCGCCAGAACACGATGATCGCCCACCTCACCCTCATCCCGTACCTGCGCGCCGCGGGGGAGCTCAAAACGAAGCCCACCCAGCACTCGGTGAAAGAGATGCTGGGCCACGGCCTGCAGCCGGATACGATCATCTGCCGCTCGGAGCTGCCGATCGACGCAGACGTGCGGCGTAAAATCTCCCTCTTCTGCAACGTGGAGGAGGAGGCGGTCATCCAGATGCTCGACGCCGAGACGATCTACGAGGTGCCGCTCCTCCTCAAGGACGAGGGGATGGGCGAGCTCGTCGTCGACCGCTTCTACCCCGACGGCGGTCGGGACCCGGAGGCCGACCGCGGGGAGACCGACCGCGAGGAGGACGCCTGCCGGGAGGCCCCCGAGCTCGGCGAGTGGATCGAGTTCCTCAAGAAGCTGAAGAACCCGGAAGAGACGATCCCGATCGCCCTCGTGGGCAAGTACGTCGAGCACCAGGACGCCTACAAGTCGATCACCGAAAGCTTCATCCTGGCCGGCGTCCCCGACGACGTGCAGGTGGACCTGACGTATGTCCTGTCCGAAGACCTCACGGCGGGCAATGTCGAGTCGTTGCTCGGGGACGTGGCGGGTGTGCTCGTAGCCCCGGGCTTCGGCGACCGCGGGGTCGAGGGCAAGGTGCAGGCGGCGAAGTATGCCCGGGAGCACGACCTGCCCTTCTTCGGCATCTGCCTCGGCCTGCAGTGCGCGATCGTCGAGTTTGCGCGCAACGTCTGCGGCTGGGAGGGGGCCCACTCCACCGAGTTCGACGAGGACACGGCCTACCCGGTCATCGACCTCATGGAGGAGCAGAAGGAGATCTCCGACAAGGGCGGCACCATGCGTCTCGGGCAGTACGACTGCCGCGTCCAGGAGGGCTCCCGCGTCCACGAGATCTACGACCGCTCGATGGTGCAGGAGCGCCACCGCCACCGCTACGAGGTCAACAACGTCCTCCGCTACAAATTGCTGGAGGAGGGCATGCGCTTCACGGGCGTCAACCCGGACACCGACCTCGTCGAGATTATGGAACTCCCCGACAAGCGGTGGTTCATCGGCGTCCAGTTTCACCCCGAGTACAAGACGACGGTCGGCAATCCCCATCCCCTCTTCCGCTCGTTTGTGCGGGCCTGCACGACCCATGCCCGCGAGCGGAATCTCGTCTCCTCGCCACAGCCGCCGGAGCGGGAGGCCGTGCCCCTCGCCTCGGCGGACATGTAACCGGCAGGGCGTTGAACGCTCAACGTTC
>JAZKTD010000089.1:0-11715 GCA_036625705.1 Salinivenus sp. | reverse complement strand
ATCAACATACCAGCCCCTCCGGATGGAGCGACCGCTTCAAGTATCGATAGCACTCCTCCTCGCTGAGCAACTCGTCAACTGGAAAGCCAATCATCCTACCAGACGGGTGCTGTTTCTTGGAACATCCCGGGCGAATTCGTACCGAGCAGGAAAGGAAGATTGTTCACTCCTGAGCTAACATGAGCCTCGGATCAAACAGGAGGCCACGGACCGCCTCGAGACCGAAGCGGCGTACGCCGAGGACGTAGGCGGCACCGTAACGGAGGCGCATCGCCGGATGGGCCGGGCGGACTCCGAAATCATTGAGCTCGCCGAGGGGCTCGGGGCGGACCTCATCCTCCTGGGCAGCCGCGGCCAGAACACCATCGAGCGCATTGTGCTCGGAAGCGACTCGGAGAGTGTCGTCCGCTACGCGCCCTGCTCCGTCATGGTCGTCCGCTCGTCGTGATCCGTGACGCGTGGTGCGTGGTCGGCGCGGGCCTCACGCATTACGCCTCACTCCTCAACCCCACGCTCCCAATCCATCGTCCTCCCAAAACTTATGGATGCTCCTGAACACTCCTCGTCCGGCTCCGAGGTCGATCGACGCGCGTTTTTGAAAACAGGGGCCGTCGGCCTCGCAGGCGCGGCCACCCTGGCAGCACGGCTCCGTTTGTGCACGTCAACGCGCAGCCCACCGAGATTATCTTCGCCTTCGGGCCCGACGACTCCGGCCCCCTCCAGCCCCTCATCGACGCCTTCAACCGCGAGCACGAGGGCGACATCCGGGTGCACCGGCGCGAGATGGCGAGGGCGTCGGACGCCTACTACCGCCAGCTCGTGTCCGACTTCGAGGCCGACGCGGCGGACATGGACGTGTTCGGCGCGGACATCGTGTGGACGGCTCCGCTCGTGCGCCGAGGCTGGGTGCAAAACCTCTCTCGCCGATTCTACGGCGCCTACGATCCCGACGGGTTTATCGAGCCGGCCCTGCGGTCGGCGACCTACCGATCTCGCACGTGGGGGGTGCCCTGGTATACCGACGCCGGTGTGCTCTTCTACCGGCGCGACCTGCTCGCCGAGAGCGGCCTCTCCGATCCGCCGTCTACGTGGGCGGAGCTGGTGTCGGCGGCCCAGACGGTCCAGTCGGAGGCAGGCATTGAGCACGGGTTTGTCTTCCAGGGCGACGAGTACGAAGGGGGGTGGCGAACGCCCTGGAATACATTTGGAGCACAGGGGGGCGCGTGATGACCCTGCGCGGGAGTACCGCCACCGTTTTTGGGCAGAATATGACGGAGGCCAACGTCGTCAATGTCGATAGTAGCGAGGCCGCCGCGGGACTGAATACGGCCCGCCGAATGATCGAGGAGGGCATCACGCCGCCCGCCGTAACGACCTTTCGCGAGGAAGAGTCCTGGAACGCATTTCTGGGGGGCAATGCGGTCTTTATGCGGAACTGGCCCTGCGTGTACGGGCAGTTGGACAACGAGGGCTCCCGGCTCACGGCGGATCAGGTCGGCATCGCCCCGATTCCCTCGGCCCCGACCGCACGAGCTACAGCTGCCTCGGTGGGTGGAATCTGATGATTAACGACCGCTCCAGCAACCAAAAGCAGGACGCGGCCTGGCGGTTTATTCGGTACCTCACGGCCCCCCCGCAACAGAAGCAACGGGCCATCGGCGGCGGATTCCTTCCCACCCGCTCCTCCGTCTACGAGGATCCGGAGGTCCAGAACCAGGCCCCTGGCGTTTCCTTGAGCCGACCGGCGGTACAACAAGCTCGGAACCGCCCGGTGTCCCCGTACTACATGGACCTCTCTCCCCGCATCGCCCGGGCCTTCGCGCACCCTCCGCGGGGATATGGAGGGGGACGAGGCCGTTAGCCGTCTCGCGGATGAGCTCCACGCTCTCCTGCGCCGCCTGCGGTAGTCGTCGGCACACCCGGGAAGGCCGATCGCCGGACGGAGGTCCTCTTTTCTTCTCTTGCAACCTCAGAACGGTCGGCGGTTTTCCGTTGCGGCGGTTGATGCCTCGCGCTCGCCGAACACGACCAACGGGCCGGCGCCCCGTCTTTTGCCCGGCGGCCCGGGCGCCGGCAGACGAGGCCGCGTGGGCCGACGCATCCGGGGAGATCGGCCTGGTCTCCGGTGCGTGCGATTCAGGGCACCGCATTGATAAACCGACGGCTGTCTTTCACATTGCAGCCTAACCTTCCGGACGCGCCCGAATACAGCGGCGTGCTCCGCTCGTGCTGCCGGTCGGTTCGCTCGGGACGTCGTTGCATCAGTTGAGAGCAGGCGGCAAGGACGGCGAACCTCACCCGCAGGCGCCGACCCTCGGGGCAAACGATGCCGCTTCCCTATATCCTCTGTTTGTGAGTACGACCGGAGCCTTCGTTCGAGGGGGAGGTCTCCGACGTCGGGGGCGGCTCCTCGTCCCGCGTGCACTGTTTCCTCACTAAGCCGCTCGCCGTCTGTCCCGCCATGCCCGATTCTCCCCCCAACGAGGTCGAAGAAAAGGTGGCCCCCTCGTCCGACGACGCCACCCCCACCCTGAGCGACGAAAAGTACGGGACGTTCGGGGGGGTCTTTACCCCGACCCTGCTTACGATCCTGGGGGTGATCATGTACCTCCGCACCGGATGGGTCGTCGGCAACGCCGGACTGGTCGGCGGCATCCTGATCATCGGTCTGGCCTTCGCCATCATCACGGCCACCGCCCTCTCGATGTCGTCCATCACGACGAACATCCGGATCGGGGCCGGCGGCGCGTACTCGATCATTTCGCAGTCGCTCGGCCTGGAGGTCGGGGGGAGCGTGGGCATTCCGCTGTACCTGTCCCAGGCGCTGGCCGTGACCATGTACATTTTCGGGTTCCGAGAGGGGTGGCTGTGGGTCTTTCCCAACCATCCGGCCCTCCTGGTCGACCTCGGCATCTTCGTTCTCATCTTCGGAATCGCCTACGCGAGTGCAGGGCTGGCCTTTCAGGTGCAGTACGGCATCCTGGCCGTCATCATTGCGTCGCTCATCTCGGTCGGGCTTGCCGCGGGAACCGGCTCGCTGGAGTACTCCCTGTCCGAGGTGCAGCTGTGGGGCGACTATCCGGGCGCCCCGGAGGAGGGCTTTCCCGGCACCTCCTTCTGGGTCGTGTTTGCCGTGTTCTTTCCGGCGGCGACCGGGATCATGGCCGGGGCAAACATGTCGGGGGAATTGGAAGACCCTCGGGGCAGCATTCCCGTCGGGACGCTCGGCGCCATCGGCCTGAGCTTCGTCGTGTACGTGGCGCTTGCGTTCTGGCTCGCACTCTCCGCCTCCCCGCAGGAACTGGTGAGCAACTACACCATCATGATTGACCGGGCGTACTGGGGCCCGGCCGTCGTGGCGGGGCTCCTGGGGGCCACCTTCTCGTCGGCCCTCGCCTCCACGGTCGGGGCCCCCCGCATCCTACAGGCACTGGGCAGTCACAACATCCTGCCGGGTGGGGAGTGGGTCTCCGCCCGCACCGACCGCGGGGAGCCGCGAAACGCCATTCTGGTGACCGGCGGCCTCGTGCTGGCGACGCTCATGGTTCGGGACCTCAACGCCATCGCGCCACTGATCACGATGTTCTTCCTCATCACGTACACGATGATCAACTTCGTGGTCTTCACCGAGCAGACGCTCGGGCTCGTCAGCTTTCGCCCCCTGCTCCAGATTCCCCGGGTGGTCTCGTTTGCGGGGGTCGTGGGCTGTCTCTTCGCGATGTTCATCGTGAACCCGACCTTCAGCCTCGTGGCCCTGGCGATCGTCGTGGGCGTCTACGCCCTGCTGCTCCGCCGGTCGCTGGAGGCCGACCTCTCGGACGTGCGGAGCGGCCTGTTCGTGTCCCTGGCCGAGTGGGCCGCCAAGCAGGTGTCGGGCCTGTCGACACGACAGGAACGGGCCTGGAAGCCCAACCTGCTGGTTCCGGTCGTGAGCACCGAGAAGCTTCGGGGGACCTTCTCGCTGCTTCGGGACCTCGCCGCCCCGAAAGGATCGGTCAAGCTGCTGGGCCTCGCCTCCGAGCACACCCCCGATCGCCTCAAGGATCAGGTCGAAAACCTCACTGGGGCCTTTCGCAAGCGGGGCGTCTTCGCCTCCTCGACGATCGTGAAGGGCGACACCTTCGGCGACAACCTCATCGTGGGCGTCCAGGCCCTCGGCGGCGCCTTCTTTCGGCCAAACATTCTGTTCCTGCCCCTTCCCGACACCGAGCAGCGGGAGCGAGACTATCAGGCCGTCCTCCGCGAGCTCTCCGACGAGCAGATGGGCACGGTGCTCTATGCCCGCCACCCGGACGCCGGCATCGGCCAGCGCGAGCAGATCAACATCTGGATCAGTGACCGGAGCCCGGACTGGGAGGTCTCAATGGACATTGGCAACCTCGACCTGCCGCTCCTCCTCGCCTACAAGCTCCGGCGCAACTGGGACGCGCATATGCGGCTCCTGACCGTCGTGGAGGAGCCCGCCGAGCGGGAGGCCGCCCGGCACTTCCTGGAAACGGTCACGGACCTGGCCCGCATGCCCGACACCGAGATCATGGTCGAAGTCGGGAACTTCCAGAAGCACGTGCTGCAGGCGCCGCAGGCGGACCTGAGCCTCTTCGAGCTGGCCCGGGAGCCGGACTTTGCGTTCATGCGGCAGATGACGGACACGACCCACTCGAGCTGCCTCTTCGTGCGGGACTCCGGGCAGGAAAGCGCCCTGGCGTAGTCCGACCCCCGCTTACCGATCCGTGAAGACGTCCGTGAAGATCGATTCTGCCCAGATCGTGCACGGCCCTCCGCTCTCGCGAGAACGTCTTCGGATACGTTTGCACGGTCGGTACACTCGATCCCCCTGCCACGAGATTACCGGCGGGCGATGATCCAGATCGCGTGCACCAGGCCCGGCAGGTAGCCGAGGAGCGTAAGCAGCACGTTGAGCCAAAACTGCGTGCCGAGGCCCTCCTGCAGGAAGACGCCCAGCGGGGGCAGGAGGACGGACACTACTACGCGCAGAAGGTCGGCGGTCGAAGCGGAGCTCATGGCGACAGGACGGAATGAGAGAACCGGTACGCGGGATTAGAAACGGCTCCGGGAGGGAAAGGATGCATCCCCGGTCGGGGCTACCAGAGCACCGCGACAAGGCCCGCTAGGGCCGCGAGGGGGACGAGCAGGAGGGTCAGCCCCGCGGACAGGACGACGAGCAGGAGAAAGCCCGGGTTCACGAACCGGACCAGCGCCCCGTAGCGGACGAGCAGCGCGCGATTCTCCTGCAGGACGCTCCGGAGGGCCCAGATCTGCTTCAGGACGCCCCACAGGCGCCCGAGGAGGCCCGCCCGGGGATCCGTCGTCACCGACTGGAGGGCGTCGGCCGACTGCTCGACCGTCTGGCTGCTCCGCTCGGAGAGGCGCGCGGGGAGGGCCAGCAGGTCGCGGAGTCCCACGTAGAACAGCCCGAGGACCACGGCGGGGCCCAGGCACAGGACGCCCGTGGCCGCGGCCCCGAGAAGCGCCCCGATGTGCGAGGGGACGGGCCACCAGAACAGGACCCACAGCGTGCCTCCCGCCAGAACCGACATGACCGAAAGAGCGGCCACGCCCCACGAGATTCGGCGGGCCAGGGTGGCCAGCGTTCGGGCGGCCCGCACGAGACGGCTGTCGGGCGGGTCGGGCGAATCGGAGGTCGGGGCGGCGGGGTCGGGCATTGGCGGGAGCGCGGGTTGGGCGAGCGCGCAGCGGCCCCGGTCTTTCGCTACGGGCGTGAGGCGCAGGGGCAATCGTGGGGCGAGGGGGAGCGGGACGGCATATGTAGTTTTCGTTAACAGGCCGTTCCTCCCGAGCACACGTCGCTGACCGTCCGCTGTTTCTGTCCGCTCGTCCTTCGATCCCGCCGTCGCGGAGGGGAGCGCTGGACGGGATTGGGGCGCAGAGGGCTGCCCCCGGGCCCCGTCCGCGTCAGTAGAGGGGGGTCGACATGAACGTGAGCCCGACGGCGACCCACGTGGTGCGGTTCTCGAACGGGCCGGCGCGAGTCAGGGATACATCCATCTCGACGCGGCCGGGAAGGAGGACGGTCCGCAGCGAGAGCTGGAACGAGGGATCCCGTCGCCCCTCGCCGGCGGCCTCCCCGATCACGGTGAATCGGTCGGCGGGCGCCCAGTCGAGCCGGCCCCCCCACATGACCTGGTGGGGGCCGTTTTCCTCGTGGGCCCACCCGAGATTCTGGTAGGCAGTAAGGCCCGGCAGGAGGGCCTGGCTCAGGATGCCGTAGCCGTAGAGGGTGGCCGGTCGGCCTCGAGGCACGCCGAGCTCGTTGATGCCCGCCCCGCCGACCAGGGCCGCCCCCACCCGATGGCTCGAGCCGGGCCGCAGCAGCACCTTTCCCTCCGCGCTGTACTCGACCGTCCGCTGATCCTCGACCCCCGTACCCAAAAACGCCGCCCCGGTGGCCAGCTCCAGACGCGGGTGAACCCGCAGGGCCGGCGCGATCCAGGACTCCGCCGTGCTGTGCCAAGCCTCCAGCTGGGCCGACCCGGCGCCGACGCTCGTGGGGTCGTCGACGAGCACCTGCTGGGCGTGCGCCGGCGGGCCCACCGTCCCCAGGACCGCGAGGACGAGGCTCGCTGCGAGAACGACGACCCGGCGGATCGGCATGGGCGGGATCTGTTTATGACACATCTGAAGCATATCTCAATGTCGTACACAGCGCCGAGGTTTCGGGAACGACGGGCCCGTCGCGGACCGGGGTCATCCCCCGCGGCCCCGACCGACGAAACAAGACTGGCATCCATAAATATCGTTAATCGACGATACACGATAAAAGAACGGCTCCCACGGTCTTCTCCGTTAGCGACACCGACCCGTGCTTCCGACCCAACTCCGTCCGGCGTCTCAACGTCGTCGGACATCCGGAGCCAGTGTGGATCCTGCGGGCAGATCTCGACGATGACCTCGACGCCCTTCGCCGCTTCACTCCCGACGAGTTACCGATCCCTGAAGAAGTATGTAGAGATCCATTCTGCCCTGATCGTGCACGGCCCTCCGCTCTCGCGAGAACGTCTTCGGATACGTTTGCACGGATCGGTATGACGGACCAAGCGGACGCCCTTCGGACGGCCCGGCCCGAGGATCTCGGGGCCATCCGGGCGCTGCTGCGGACGTGCGACCTGCCGAGCGAGGACCTGACGCCGGCACACCTCCCGCACTTCCTCGTCGCGCCGGGCGACGACGGCCTGCGCGGATGCGTTGGGTGTGAAGCCGGCGGCGACGACGCCCTGCTGCGGTCGCTGGCGGTACGACCAGCGGCCCGCGGCGAGGGGCTGGGCGGCCTTCTCGTGGACGCTCTCGAGCGACGGGCGCGTCGGTCCGGGATCCGGGCGCTCTATCTGCTCACGACCACCGCCGCGTCGTTCTTCCGGCGACGCGGGTACGAGAAAATCGGGCGGGAGGCGCTGCCCGACCCGCTCCAGCACACCGAGGAGGCCGCATGCCTCTGCCCGGCGAGTGCGACCTGCATGCGGAAGCCCCTCGGGACCGCAACGACGGATGCCCCTTCGAGCTCGACGTTCTAACCGACTCTCCTCCTGCCATGAGCACCCGCACGTCTTCGTCTCAATCCGCACACCGCCCCGAGTCGTCCGCCCCCTGGCGGCCGTTCGTCGACGGGCTTCGCCGATTCATTGCGGGACGGGTCCCCGACCCCGACGCGGAGGACGTTCTCCAGGACACCCTCCTTCAGCTGCACGAGGCCACAGATTCCCTCCGGGACGCCGACCGGGCCGAGGCGTGGGTCTTTTCCATTGCCCGCCGCACGATTGCCGACTACTACCGCGCCCAGGAGCGCCGCCCGGTCGACGGGACGGCGGGCACGGCGGCGGACGTCGTGGACGACGGAGACGCCTCCGAGGGCCCCCTGGCCGCGTACGACGGCGCCCACGACGTCCACGAAGAGGTGCTCTCCTGGCTCCGCCCGATGGCCGAGGAACTGTCAGAGATGTACCGGCGGCCCCTTCTCATGGCCGACTTCGACGGTCACACCCAGCAGGAGGTGGCCGATGAGTTGGGGCTCTCCCTCTCGGGTGCGAAGTCGCGAGTCCAGCGGGCCCGCGTGAAGCTCAGGGAGCGGTTGCGGCGCTGCTGCGACATTGAGTTCGGGCCCGAGGGCCGCGCGGTCGCCTTCCGCCGGCGAGAGCGCCGTGAGACACACAGTTCGTGAATACTGAATGAAGGGGTGCGTCTTTTTCCCCGACGGCCCGACTACCGGGGTGAGCAGAGGGGAAGTTCTGCTCTCGACGTCTTCTTGTATCCAACCCCCGATTCCCATGAAACGACTGCACGTCATGCTTCGCGTGAAGGACCTCGACGAGGCCACGCGCTTCTACTCGACCCTCTTCGGCGCGACCCCGACGAAGAGGGAGGACGACTACGCGAAATGGATGCTCGACGACCCCCGCGTCAACTTCTCGGTGGCGGAGAAGGATGCGGACTACGGCATCGAGCACCTCGGCATCCAGGCCGAGACGCCGGCCGAGCTCGAGGAGCTGCGCGGGCGGATCGACCGGGCCGACGGCACGGTCAACGAGGAAGGCGAGACGACCTGCTGCTACGCAAACTCCGACAAGACGTGGATTGTGGACCAGCAGGGCGTCTCGTGGGAGGCGTTTTATACCCGCGGCGAGGCGGCGTCGTACGGCGCCGAGGCATAGACAATCTGCTGTTGACGACGCTCGGATCCCGTTCCCCCACACCGGGCCGGACGAGGGAGCGTCGTTCGGCCCGAGGGGGGCCCCGGGCGCTACTCGGTCTCCAGTCGCACCGTCTCGCCCGTCCGGGCCGAGCGGCGCGCCGCGTCGAGAATCTCGGTCACGATCATGTTGTTCGACAGAGACGAGAGCCCGTCGGGCTCGATCTCGCCCCGGACCACCCCCCGCAGGTACGGCACGGCGGACTCGTAGAAGGGAGGCTGCGACGCGAGGGCAACGGACTGCTCGTCCTCGCCCCGGACGCGGAGGCGCAGGTGGGTGGCGTCGTCAGCGTGGACGTAGCCGTTCTGGCCGTACACCGACAGATCCTTGCGGCTGAACGGCCAGTTCCAGGAGGCCTGGATGATGCCCTGCGCCCCCGGATAGGTGAGAAGGATCGTCGCCACGTCGTCGACCCGGCGGTAGACGGGATCGGACTTCAGCTGCTGGGTGATGGCCGTGACCGAACGGGGCCGCCGCCCCTCCATGAGCCGCGTCAGCAGGTTCGCCCCGTAGCACCCGAAGTCCGTGAGGGCCCCGCCGCCGTTGAGCGTCGGGTCCGTCAGCCACTCCAGGAAGGCCGGGCCCACGCCGATCTCCTTCGGCCCGCGGTGCCCGTCCCGCACCACCACCTTCCGGAGCGGGCCGAGCCGCTCGTCGGCGCGCACAAGCTCGTCGACGCGCTGCGTGCTGGGATACCAGGTGGTTTCGTAGTTGGTGAGCACGTGAATGTCGTGGGTCTCGGCCGCGTCCTGGATGGCGCGGGCGTGCTCCATGTTCACGGCCAGCGGCTTCTCGACCATCACGTCCACCCCGTGCCGGGCGGCCGTCTCCACGACGCGGCGGTGGCCGAACGTGTGGGTGAACGTGACCACGGCGTCGGGCTCGGTCGCCTCCAGCAGGGTCTCGAGGTCGCGGTACCGGCGGTTCGGGCCGATGTCGTACTGGTTGGCCCGCTGGGCCAGGAGGGCCGTGTCCGCCTCGGCGACGCCCACGACGCGGACCCCCTCGTAGGGCCGGGCCTGCAGGAAGCCGTGGACGTGCCCGTGCACCATGCCGGCCACGGCCAGGCGGAGCGGGTCGTCGGCGTCACCGGCGGGCTGGGCCGAGGCCGGGACCGCGAGCGTGAGGGCGACGAGCAGGAGCAGGACGGTGCGCGGCGACGTCGGCATGACGGAACGGCGGCGGATGGGGAAAAACGGTCGGGGCGGACCAGACCCGACGAGACGGAGGTCGGCCTCTCGATCCTCGGCAGGAGGCAACGTAGAAAACGAATCGGAGACGGTCCATTGTGCAGGCCAATCGAATCCGGGAGACCGAGAGCGTGGGACGGGATCTCGCCTGACGATGGCGTCTGGTCTCGTTCGGGAAGAGGGGACGAAAAGGGCGCGTGGGGGCACAGAGGCTCAGGTCGTCCGTTGCCAAAGACGTCCTGAAGGGTCGCTAGAAAACAGGGACCAACGTCTTTCCCTCCCCGATCCGCTTCGCAAATGCATCCACCGTGTCGGTTCGTCCTCCTCGCCGGGGGCATTCTGCTTGCCCTGTTCCTCGCGGTTCCGTCGGCCGCCCAGGACCCGGGCGTCGGGCTCGGGGCCCTGAGCGGCCCGAGCGCGCTTCTGACGGACCCAAACGGCGACGCCGTCGTGGACGCGGTGCGGGGCCGCGTGGTGCTGCCGGACTCGGCCCGCGAGGCGGAGGTCACCGCCGCGGCCAACCTGGCGGCCCGCCTCGGCTACGAGACGGCCGCGGCCGACCTGCGTCCCACTGTGAGCGCGTCCACGCTGGGCTCGACTTCCGAGCGCCCGGTTCTGTTCGTCGGGCGGGCGGGGCCCGACGTCCCGTCGGCCCCCCGGCTCGGGCCAGGGCAGGGGCGGGTGGCGGTAGTCCCGCCGTCGGACCGGGTTCGGGCGGGCGGCCTGCGCGTCGTCGGAGGGGACGCCTCCGGCCTGCTGGCGGCGGCCACCTACGCGAGTGGTCGGCTGCCGGCGCTGTGGCGGCTCGACGGGCCCACGTCGGCGGACGTGGTCGCCGGAGTGCGCGACACGCTGCAGATGGGAGCGGTCGCCGTCGATACGGTGCGGGCCCGGTCCGTCACCGTCGGCACGGACCGGCCCGGCGTCCACACGCTCGGCCTGCGCGTGGCACTGCCAGACTCGGCGGCCGCGGCGCGCGCCGACTCGCTCCTCCGGCCGGCCGGCGGGACGACGACCGAAGGCCATCCGCTACACGTGCCCGCCGTCCGGTCGGTCGTCGTGCAGGTTGCCCATCCGGATGGGGCCTCCCGGGTGCGGGCCCGACCCGCCACCCCCTGGGAGCCGGAGCCGCTCGCCGGGGCGGACCGCTCGCTCGATCGCGTGCCGGAGCTGCACGAGCTCTACTCGCTCGACGGCCTCTACGACGACACGAACCACGACTTCGTCCCGGACGACGTGGTGGGGGCCGTCTCCTACGACGGATCTGCCGCTTCTCAGCTTGCGGCCCCACTGTCGGCGCTGGCCATGCGCGTCGGGCTGGAGACGGCCGGGGCGCGGTGGCCGCTCGTGCGGCCCGCCGGCGCCGGGGCCTCGCCGGAGACACAGGGCCTCCCGGTGCTGGTGGGGACCGACCACCCGGCCGCCGCCCCGCTGCGCGGCACCGACCGCCTGCCGGGACCGGCCCCCGAAGCGGGCGAGGGGGCCCTCCGGATGATTGAGGACGGACCGGGACACCAGCCGGCGATCGTGGCGGACGGGGGCGACGCCGCGGGTCTCGCGCGCCTCCTCGACTACACGGCCCGCGGCCTGCCGTGGCTGGGCGGGCACGGACGGAATGCCTTTCGCCTCCAGCGCGTCGACACCGACGTGCGCCGCTTCGTGCAGGGCAGGAGTGGGGCCGGACAGGTGGCCGCCGGCCTCGAGAAGCTGGACACGTGGCTCACCCGCCTCGATACGACCGCGACCCTCGACTCCCTCCACGTCACCCTCGCGGCCGACAGCGTGCCGGGGGGACTCGAGCG
>JAZKTD010000088.1:0-11747 GCA_036625705.1 Salinivenus sp. | reverse complement strand
CGCCCCTCTGTTCCATCAACTGCGCTCGCTGTCCATGTCGAACGCGTTTGCAGGCTTTTTGGCGAACCGGCGCGAGGCGATCCTGCAGGTGCTGCTGATCGCGGGCAGCCTCATCGCCCTCACCGTCACGGCCCACCAGTTCCTCTGGCGGGCCGACCTCACGGAAAACAACCGGTACACGCTGGCGGAGGCCAGCCGGGGCATTGCCGGGGACCTCGAGGACCCCGTGACGGTCACGGCCTACTTCACGGCCAATCTGCCGGCCCGCTTCGGGCGGACGAAGGAAGAGTTCCGCGCCCTCTTGCAGGAGTTTCGGGCCGCGGCGGACGGCAATGTCGAGTTCACGTTCGTCAACCCCAACGAGAGCGACGAGACGGCCCGGGAGGCGCGCCAGGCCGGCGTGCGGCCCGTGACGATCGACGTGCGCCAGCGCAACCAGATGACCCAGAAGCGGGCCTACCTCGGCGCCGTCTTCCAGTATCGGGATCAGCGCGAGGTGGTCTCGTTCGTCGAACCGGGCTCGGCCCTCGAGTACACGATTGCGAGCACGATGCAGACGCTCACGAACACGGAGAAATCGGTGCTCGGCGTCCTGCAGGGGCACGGGGAGCCCGCCCCCGGGGACATGACACAACTTCAGGAGGCCCTGCAGGGGCGCTACGACATCCGTCCGGTCTCGGGGGTCGACACCTCGGGGGTGCCCGCCACCGTCGACGTTCTGCTGATTGCGCGGCCCCGCAACGAACTCTCTACGCAGGCGGCCCTTGCGGTCGACCAGTACGTGATGCGTGGCGGCTCTGTCATCTTTGCGCTGAACCGGGCGCAGGCCAACATGCGCCTGGGGCAGGCGCGACCCCAGACGACCGGCCTGGAGCCGCTGCTGGACACCTACGGCGCCCCCGTCCGCCCGGACCTCGTTCGCGACCGAAGCGCCAGCGCCGTCCGCGTCCGCCAACAGCGAGGGGGCTTCAGCGTCGTGAACCAGATCCGCTACCCGTACATCCCGCAGGTATCGAACTTCGCGGACCACCCCATCACCGGTGGACTGGACCGGGCCGTCTTCCGGTTCGTGTCGTCGCTCGACACGACGCAGACCGACACCACGGCCCAGCTTACAGTGCTCGCCCGCTCCTCCTCGCAGTCGGCCCGGGCCCGCCTTCCCTCCAGCGTGCGTCCGCAGCAGAAGTGGACGGTGTCCGACTTCTCCGGGTCCTCGATCCCTATCGCCGGGCTGTTGGAGGGCACGTTCTCCTCGGCGTTCGCCGGAACGGACACCCTGTCGGTCGAGCGAACCCGGAGCCCCGAGACGAAACTGGCCGTGGTGGGCGACGGCGACTTCATCGTCAACGGGAGCGGCGGCCGCCGGCAGCGGCAGCAACAGCAGCAGCGCCGTCTGCCGGAGGGCAACATCAACCTGATGGCCAATACCGTCGACTACCTCGCCGACGCGACGGGGCTGATTTCGCTGCGGACCCAGCGGGTGACGAGCCGTCCGCTCATGCAGCTTGCCCCCACCACGCAGACGATCCTCAAGTATCTGAACGTACTGCTGCCCATCCTGCTGGTGATCGGGTACGGCCTCGTCCGGTACCGGAGCAATCGGGCCCGGCGCCGCCGCTGGAAGGAGAAGGGCGTGCCCGCCTAGAGGACACAGCGTCCCAACTGCCCCCGCCACTGTACCCGCTTCCTGCCCCCCGATTCCGTCATGACGAACGCGACAAAGACCCTGGCGCTCCTCTTTGCCGGCACCGTCGCCCTCGCCGTCGTCACGTCCTGGGGCGGCGACGGCACCTCCAGCGCGGCCTTCCAGGGCCGGCTCCTGGGCGTGGACACGAGTGCCGTGCAGGCGGTCCGAATCGAGCGGTCGGACGGGCCGACCGTGCGGCTCCAGCGCTCGGACGCGGGCTGGGCGGTGGCCCCGGCCGATACGACGGCCACGTACCCGGCCGCGCCCCAGGCGGTGAACCAGCTGCTCACCACGCTTCCGTCCCTCCAGGTCAGTGCGGTGGCCACCCGCCAGCCCGACAATCACCCGCGCTACGGCGTCGACTCGACCGGCACGCGCATCACGCTGCTGGGGAGCGGCGACGAACCGCTCGGCGCCTTGATCGTGGGGCGTACCCGCGTCCGGCGGTCGCAGTCGCAGGGCCGCGCCCAAAACCCGATGCAGCGGATGCAGCGCCGTCGGGGCGGCACGCCCATCACCTACGTCCGTACGCCCGACCGGCCCGACGTCTACTCCGTCGAGCAGGGCCTCCGATCCGTGACCCGTCGCGGGGTCGAGGAGTGGCGGAACCGACGCCTGTGGGCCGTCGACCGCACCACCATCCAGCGGGTCGACTTCACCTTTCCGGGCGATAGCTCCTTCACCATGCAGCGCGCCGCCCCGGACGACACGGCCTCCGCGGTCGGCCCGTCGACCTGGGTCTCCCGGGGCGACACGCTGTCCGGCAGCGAGGTGTCCTCGACGCTCCGAACCCTCGCGTCCCCGCAGGCCGACGGCTTCGTCGAGGGGACCACGCCCGACGAGCTCGGCGACCCACGGTACCGGATTCGCCTCCACCTGACGGACGGATCCCGGCGCACCCTTCGCCTCTATCCCCCCTCCGACGGGACCTACCGCGCCACCGCCGAGGGGTTCGGGTACGTCGTCCGGCTGCGGACCAACAGGTGGGACGAGGTGCTTCGGGACCGAACGGCGCTCCTCCGGGGCCGTTGACGGTCCCGGCAATCTCCACAAACGGCCTCCCCTACTTCCGCGACGGCCCTCCGTGTCGGCGAGCTCGCGGAGACGGATCTCATGTTGACGAAGCGGTCCCCCGGGCGAAATGGGCAGATGGCGCCCGCTCATTGGGGGGTGTTCGTCGGAGCCATGGCTCCTTCTGCTTTGCCCACGCGGACTGCCTCGCTCACGTCGGACGTCGCCGCGGCCCAGACGAGAACGCGGGCCGCCTCCCTGTCCGTCGCCGCTACCGGGTCGTAGGACCGGGTGAGGGCCAAATGCAGTGTCGGCATGAAGCTATGGTCAATCCACAACTTTCAGGGAAAGGAGATATCGCCCCCCGGTACATCCTGGCACCGTTGCTGAGCGAGGCCCCATCCTTCGAGCGGGGGCCGTCGCAACCAGCTGCTGATTCAGCGTTCCCGGCCCATGGAGGCGACCACGCATTACCGCACGATCTGGATCTCGGACATCCACCTGGGAACTCCGCAGGCGAAGGCGGACTTCCTGCTTGATTTCCTGCGCCACCACGAGGCCGATCGCTACTACCTCGTGGGCGACATTTTCGACGGGTGGGCGCTGCAGCATGCCTGGTACTGGCCCTCTCCGCACAACGATGTCATTCAGGGCCTTCTCCGAAAGGCGAAGAACACCACCGTCACCTACATCCCGGGCAACCACGACGAGGTGGCGCGCGACTATCCCGGGCTTCAGCTCGGGGGCATTACCATCGAGAAGCAGGCGATCCACGAGACGGCGGACGGGCGCCGCTTCATCGTCGTCCACGGCGATGAGTTCGAGGGCGTCGTCCGGCACTCCAAATGGCTCGAGTTTCTGGGCGGGTGGGCATACGCCGGGGTTCTGAAGATGGACCGTTTGTTCAACCGCGCCCGTCGCCTGTTCAACCTCCCGTACTGGTCCCTCTCCAGCTACCTCAAGCACTCGACACAGCGGGTCCTCCGGTACATCGAGGACTTCGAGGAGACCGCCGCCCGCGAGGCCCACAAGAAGGGATTCGACGGGGTCATCTGCGGCCACATCCACCACCCTCGCCTCCGCACGATCGAGGACACCCAGTACGTCAACACGGGCGACTGGGTCGAGAGCTGCACGGCGCTCGTCGAGCACCTCGACGGGCGGCTGGAGCTGCTCCGCTGGATCCCGAGCGGCCACGGCGTGCAGGAGGCTATCGCCACGGAGGCGCCTTTCAGCCGGGACGGGCAGCACGTCCCGGCCGAGGCCCTCAACTCCGACATCGAGACCCCATAGCATCGCCCCGATCGGATCAGGAAGCCCCGGCGGCCGGGTCGCGGCGCTGCACCAGACGGTGCCCCTTGCCGGGAAACTGCTTGTCCAGGAGCGACTCGATGCGAAGCGATGCGTGGGACACCGCCTCCCGGTCGACGCCCGTCTCGATGCCCAGCTGGTCGAGCAGATAGACGGTGTCTTCGGTGGCGATGTTGCCGGTGGCGCCCTCGATGAAGGGACAGCCCCCCATGCCGGCCAGCGACGTGTCGAAGCGCTCGACGCCGCACTGCAGGGCCGCGTAGACGTTGGCGAGGCCCAGGCCCCGCGTGTCGTGGAGGTGCAGGACGAGCGGGGTGTCCGCGATGGCGGCCTGCACGGCCCGGACGCGTTCCTCTATCATGCGCGGATGGGCGAGCCCTGTCGAGTCGGCCAGGGAAATCGACTCGACCCCCATGTCCGCAAAGTGCCGGCTCATCTCCACGACGCGCTCGAGGGGGGTATCGCCCGGCGCTTCGTAGCCGAAGACGGTCTGGAAGCCCATCTGCGCCGCCATGCCGTGCTCGTGGGCGTCCCGCACCATGGTCTCGGCCTCCGCGGCGGCGGCATCGACGTCGCGGTTGGCGTTGTCTCGGCTGTGCCGGTCGTGCGTCGCGATGGAAAGGTCCACCTGCGAGAGGCCCGCGGCCCGGGCCCGCTCCAGTCCCTTCTGGTTGAGGACGAGGCCCGCGTAGGTGACGCCCTCCCGGTCGGGCAGCCGCTCGCAGACCGCCTCCGCGTCGCGCATCTGCGGCACCCAGTCCGGATGCACGAAGGAGGTCACCTGAATGCGCGGGACACCCGCGTCGGCGAGGGCCGCGATGGTCTCGACCTTCACGTCCGTCGGAATGAACTGCTCCTCGAACTGAAAGCCGTCGCGCGGCCCCACGTCGCAGAGGGCGACCCGGGACGGTAGAGCCATGAGCCTGGGCGGGAGTCAGGAGCGAGAACGCGTGCGAGAAATGGCAGCTTATTGCTCGGCGGAGGCCGGGGCCCCCGACTGCGGAGTCGGGTCCGCCGGGCGGTCCACCAGCGCGTTGAAAATGAGCTTGAACGTGCCGTGCGTCGTGTGCCGGAACTGCGGCCGGAACCCGAGCAGGACCACGTCTCCCTCCCCGTGCGGCACAGAGATCGCGGCGGTCTCCTCCGCGATAAACTCCTCGCCCTCCAGCCACCCGCTCTGCAGGACGTCCCGCTCCGGGTAGGTGGCAAACCGGTGCATCTCCCGGCTGCGCGGGTTGATGTGGGTCTGGTAGACCTGATTTTCGTCCCAGAAGAGGCCGTGGGCGGTCGAGGGCATCCCGTAGCCCAGCGGATGGTCGGTGTCGATGTGCATCCGCAGCGTCGATCCCGGCGCCCAGAACTCGCCCCCCTCCCCGGAGCCGCCTCCGTACTGCGAGTCGCCCCCCACGAGTCCCTCCGCCTTGTTTTCGACCGGAAGGTCGAACTCCTGCAGCGGCAGGTCCCCCGCGTTTCCGAAGGTCAGCAGGGTGCCGCCGTTCTGGACGAACCGGTTGAGGGCCTGGACCCCGTCCTCCCCGAATCCACTCTGGTACTCGGAGGGCGGCTTCAGCTCCCAGTCTTCCATGTCCGGCCCCACCATCATCTCGAGATCCTCTTCCGGAAGGATGATGACGTCGTAGTCCTGCGCGAGGCCACCGGCGGTGATGGTCTCGTCGCGGATCGTGTCGTAGGGGAACCCGAAGTTCTCCAGCAGCATGCGGGTCCACCCCTCGTCCATGTTGCCCCCGTAGAAGGGCTGGTACATCCCGACCCGAAGGCGGTCGAGGACCCGGCTTCCGGACTGCGCACCGGCCGACCGCGGCGCAAAGTCGACGCCCGTCGTCTCGGCGACCGACGAGAGCGTGGCCTCCGGGGCGTCCACCGGGACGAGAAAGTCGCCCGGCCGCAGGTCCGTCCCTTCCGGCGGCTGGTCGACCCGTCGCACGGTCACGCCCTCATCCATCAGCAGATTCATGGCGTGGAAGCTGTCGTTGAGTCGCCCGTCGACGACGTACCCGTTCGGGCCCGCCTCCACCGTGCCCGCGGGGTCGAGTTCCGACTCGATAGCCGAGAGCGACGCCTCGACCGGCGTGTCCACCGGGTGGACGTCCACGCCCATGAACTCGTACATCGTGTGCGTCGCGAGGTCGTAGGGCCAGATGGGATTTCCGTCGTCGTCGCGGGTGTAGGCGTTGTCCGGGTAGAAGGTCTGGCCCAGCAGCCACCGAATGACCCCCCGCTTCGGCTGTGCGAGGCTCACCACAAACGACCCGGCGTCGTAGGCGCGCCCCTCGTGGACGAAGTCCTGCTCGGCGCGGGACACATCGACACCCTGCCAGAGAAGCCGGTTCACCATCTTCGTCGTGGTGAGCGGGTCGTGCTGGTCGGCCGGGATGACGTAGGCGGCCGCCGGATCGCCCTCACGCCCCCGCTCGGTCTGCCGGTGGGCCTTCAGGTACGCGTTGCGGAGCACCTTCTCCCGGTGGCGGGCCGCAATGTCGAGCGTCGCGATGGAGGCGACCTTCTGCTGCTCTACGATGTCACTGAGCCGCCACGAGCCCCCCTCCCAGGGGTCCGGGTAGCGCACCTGCTCGCCGTAGTAGGGAAAGCCGCGGCCCGGACTGCCCTCGAGCTGATCCGACTGGAAGTGGGTGGGCGTCGCGTAGCGGCCGGTCCGGGCCGACTCGGTGAGCATGCCCGCCATGTTGTGGAACGGGGTGATCCAGTGCCACCCGAAGTGGCCCCACCCCGAATAGATCGCCCCGTCGGTCACCCCGTCAATGCCCGCCTGCTGGGTGGAGTAGGCCATGTGGGCCCCGAACCAGTCCATCTCGCGCCACACCAGCGGGTCGGCGTCCGGACGAATCGGCTCCGAGTAGGGGGGCACGTAGAACCGCGGGCCGTCGTTGCCCATCTCGTGGTGGTCGACGTAGGCCTGTGGCATCCATTCCCGGAACAGGATTTCCCCGATGTAGCGCGACTCCACCGTGTTCTGCATGTAGGCGTCCCGGTTGTTGTCGTGGCCGACGTAGTGGTGGTAGAGCCACGGCATCGAGACGCCTTCGTGGTCGGTCCCCTTCGTCTGACGGTACCAGTCGGTGATCATCTCCGTCCCGTCGGGGTTGAAGCTCGGGAAGATGATCGAGACGGTGTTTTCGCGGATGCGGCTGATCTTCTCGTCCTCGCGGCTCACGAGCTCGTAGACGACCTCGGCGGCGGTCTGCGTGGCCGCGACTTCGTTGGAGTGGAGGCCGTAGGACTGCGCCACCACGGCCTTCCCCTCGTCGATGGCCTGCTCGATCTCGGCCTCCGACGCGCCACGGGGGTCGCTGATCAGGGCGTTGGTCCGCCGAATCTCCGACAGGTTCTGCAGGTTCTGCGCCGAGGAGACGTACAGCACCACGAAGGTGTTGCCCCCGAGGTCGAGGCCGCTGACGTGGCCCGGCGCTTCCGTGCCGCTGTGACGCCGCCCGAGCGTGGTGGGGCCCATCTCTTCGAGGCGGAGGCGGGGACTGTTCTCCGCGAGGTGGCGATAATAGTCAAGCAGCTGGTCCCAATCGGCGAGCTGGCGGTCGGCGCCCATCTCGTGGCCGATGTACTCGGCCGGGGACTGGACCTGCTGCGCAACGGCGCCGCCGGGTCGCCCCGCAAGGACGAGGCCGACCAGTACGACGGCGAGGGAGGCGACAGAGCGAAAACGGGCACGTGCAGTCATGGGGGACGCGATGCAGCGAGAGAGGGGACGGCTCGGGGATGCTTCCGACCGGCTCTACGAGAGAGAAGCCCCGACGCCGCCTCCTGGTGGTAGCGTCGGGCGCAACCGTCTCCGCTCGAATCGGCGCCGCGTTCTGCGAGCGCGACGCGAGGTCCCTCGAGAGCCGGACGTGCGAAGAAGCTAGGCAGCGACGGCCTTGAATGCAATGCCGCCGGCCCCGGAGCGAGGTGGGTCTGCACGGGGCGAGCCGTCAATCTCGTCTTTCCTTTCCCCTTCTCCCCCAACGAACGATACGGGGACTGTCAGGCCTGCCGTTACTCCGAGGAGGCCTGATCCAGCGTGAACAGATCCGCGGCCAGATCCACGTTCACCGAGACCGACTGGATGGTCGTCGTCGCGCTCTTTTCCCCGTCCTGGTACGTGACCGTCTCGTGCGGAATCGCCATGCCGTTGACCGTCTTGTAGTTGCGGTAGACCGCGGTGCTGGGCGTCGGTCCCTGCCGGGTCCGGGCCTGGAAGGACATGCGGGCGGGGCGCATGGTGTCCGGATCCAGATAAAGCGTGAAGCTGCTGCCGGTCGGCGGGCTCACCTTCACGGCCCGGTACGAGGTGTCCTGCACGGTCTTGGTTCCGAGATCCTGCGCGGAGAGGTCCTCCCGGTCGAGGTTGCTCATCAGATAGGTGAGATCCCGCCAGAGCTGTCCTTTGACCCGGTTGAGCAGCGAGGACGGCATCGACCGGGTGCCGCGCGGCGTCTTCATCTGGCCCTGGTCGCCGTTGATGGCAATCTCGATGGTGCCCTGCGGCATCGCGCGCCGGACGAAGAACTTGTCGGGCAGCGCCCGGGTGGCCTCCAGGTCGATCGTCATCTCCCCCTGCGGGGTCTGGGCCGTCTGCTGGCTCACTACCTTCATGTTTTCGAGCGACGCGAAGGCCTCGCCCCCCAGCGCCTGCCGGGCCTTCCGGAGCGTCGCGAGGCCGGCCTTCTGCGCCTCTGCGGACACCGGCTCGGCCTGCTCGTCGGGCGGACTCGTCGGGATGGAGATGTCGAGGGTATCGACCGTCCCGTCCTGGCTGAGCGTGGAGAGGTCCTCGCTGAACTGGTCCCCGTTCCCAACAATCAGAATGTGTGACTCATCGGGGTGTAGGTACGTTTTCGCCGCCGACAGCACATCGTCAGGCGTCACCTCTTCAATCGCGTCCCGCGTCTGCTGGAGGAAGTCGGCGGGATAGTCGTAGTACTCGTAGGTGGCACGGCGCCCCAGGATTTCCCGCTCCGAGTCGAAGTTGAAGACGAACGAGTTCAGGTAGCTGTCCTTGGCGAGGCCAAGTTCCTCCGCGGTGGGCGGTTCCTCCCGCATCCGCTCGACCTCCGTCATGACGGCCTCTGTCGCTTCCACGGTGCTGGCGCTCTGGGAGGCGATTCCTGCGTAGAAGCGACCCGGGCGATTGTAGCCTGCCGAGTAGGCCCCGCCGACCGAGTACGCCAGGCCCTTTTCCCGGCGCACCTCCTGAAAGAGGCGCCCGGAGAAGCCCCCGCTGAGGACCTCGTTCATCATCTGCACCGAGGCGTAGTCGTCGCTCCGACGGGTGATCTCGCCAGGGTGTCCCATGCGGATCTTGCTCTGATTGATGTCGCCCTTCTGGACGAAGTTGACGGAGTGCGCACGCTCGGCGTCCGGCTCGGGCGGGGTCGGCGGTTCAAAGTCGGCCGGGGCCTCCCAGTCCCCAAACTGCTCGCGGAGCTTCTGCTCCATCTGATCGGCGTCAAAGTCGCCCCATACGCTTAGGATGACGTTGTTGGGATGAAAATACTGGTCGTGAAAGTCAACCAGGTCCTGCCGCTGGACACGGTCGACGGTGTACAGCTCCGGGGTGCGGGCGTATGGACTGTCCTCTCCGTACAAGACTTTATCGAACACGCGCCCCACAATCGAACTGGCGTTGTCGTTGCGGCGTGAGATGCCCGACTTGACCCGACTTTTGGCCTGCTGCACTCGATCCTCCGCGAAGGCGGGCTGGCGGAGCACCTCGGCGAACACGGGAAGGACCGTATCGACGTGGTCGGCGAGCGTCGACATGTAGGCCGACCCGGAGGTCTCGCCGATGCTCGTCTCGACGGTGGCCCCGATGTTTTCGAGAACCGTGTTTAGGCTGTCCGGCGCCATCGACTCGGTTCCGCCGGTGCGCATGACGGTCCCGGCGATGGAGGCGAGACCCCGCTTCTCAGCTGGTTCGTAGACGGAGCCGACCCCGATCTGAGCCGTGGCGTTTACCTGGGGCAACTCGTGGTCTTCCAGGAGGAAGACGGTCATGCCGTTCTCAAGCTGCAGGCGCTCCGGCTCGGGAACCTCGAAGTCGCGAAGGTCCGGGTACGTGAGCTCCGTCACGTCGTAGTCGGCCGTCTGGATGTCCTCCTCCTGGGCCGATGCCGGTTGGACGGCGCCCAGACCGATCAGGAAAAGACTCAGGGCAGCTATGGATAGGAGGCGAGAGGGACAAAAGCGATCCATCGTAAGAAGGAGGTCTGGTCGGCAGGGTGTACAGCAAGGGGAATGGAGGAGCAGCGAGGGGCGTCAGTTGGCGGCGGCGGTCGGCTGTTCCCCGTCATCGGTCGTCTTAATCATGGCGACGGTGCGGTTACTGCGCTCAAACGTGCTCTGCGCCACACGTTGCACGTCGTCGACCGTGATGGACTCGATGGCATCCAGCTTCCGGAAGACCGAGCGCCAGTCGCCCTTCAGTTCCTCCATTTGCGCAAACTGCAGGGCGAGCCCCTGATTGGAGTCAAGCTGTCCGATGAGGCTGGACCGCGCTCGCGTCTTGGCCCGCTCCAGCTCTTCCTGCGTGATGCCCTCCTCCTTGATGGCCTCCAGTTCGTCGTAGATCATGTGCTCCACGCTGTCCGGCGACACGCCCCGGTTCGGGACTCCGATGACGCCAAACAGAGTGTCGTACTTGCTGCCCGGAAACGCCGGTATGGCCTGGACCTGGAGGGCTTTCTCCTGTTTCACCAGGCGCTCGTAGAGACGACTCGTGCGGCCTTCCGTGAGGACGTCCGACAGCACGTCGTAGACGGGTGCGTCTTCGCTTTGCATGCTGCCTCGGTGGTATCCGATCAGCACAAAGGGCTGTGTCTGTTCGCGGATGACGACACGGCGCTCGCTGATCTGTTCCGGCTCTTCGGTTCGGACGGGAAGCGGATCCTCACCTCCGGACAGGCGCCCAAAGTATTCCTCTGCGAGAGATCTCATTCGCTCCGGATCGACATCCCCGGCGATGCCAATGGTGAGGTTGCTCGGGCTGTAGTGCTTCTCAAAGAACTGCGTGGCGTCGGTCCGCGATAGGTTCTGGAGGTCGGACATATGCCCAATGGTCGGGTTGCCGTACGGATGGGCCTTGAAGGCAGTGGTCAGGAACTCCTCGACCAGGCGTCCCGTCGGGCTCGACTCGGTGCGCTGCCGGCGCTCCTCCATCACCACGTCGCGCTCGGTGTAGAACTCACGCAGCACCGGACTGGCGAACCGATCCGACTCCAGGGCAAAGAACAGCTCCGCCTTGTTGGCCGGAAGGCTGTAGAAGTACCGGGTCGCGTCCGACGACGTACTGGCATTGAGGCCGCTCACCCCGTTCCGCTCCAGGATGTTTTCGAACTCGCCTTTCTGGATGTACGACTCGGCGTTTTTCGTGGCCTGTTCGAACTGCTCCTCAAGCTTCGCGATGCGCGAGGAGTCGGCCTGAGGGCCTTTCGCCCGCTCCCGTCGAAGCTGCAGGTAAATCTCTTCCTGGCGCTCCAGGGCCTGCATCTCTTTTTGAATGTCTTTGGTGCCGATCGTGGTCGTGCCCTTGAAGGCCATGTGCTCGAACATGTGGGCGATGCCGGTCTTGCCCTCCGGTTCGTCCACCGACCCGACGTCGGCGTACGTGGCGAACGACGCGACAGGGGCATCGTGGCGTTCGACGACGACGAAGTCGAGCCCGTTGTCGAGGGTAAAGGTCGTCACCTTCTCCTCGAACTGCGAC
>JAZKTD010000087.1:0-11817 GCA_036625705.1 Salinivenus sp. | reverse complement strand
GGAGGCGACGGACCAGGACGGGTTGTACCTCATCAGCGACCTGCCGCCGGGGCGGTACGAGATCCAGGTGTCCTTCGTCGGGTACCAGACGCACCGCGACACCGTCCGCCTGGCCCCCGGACAGCAACGAACGGTCAGCACGGCGCTTCCCGCCCGCAAGGCGACCCTCGAGGAGGTCGTCGTCGAGGAGGCCCAGCCGGGCGACCCCGACCGCGTGGCCGGGGGGGAGCGGATCGCCCCCGAGGAAGTCGAACGGCTCCCCTCCCCGGACGTCGGGGGCGATCTCTTTTCGTACCTCACGATGCTGCCGGGCACCGTCACGGTGGCGGATCGGGGCGGGCAGCTCTTCATCCGCGGCGGAGAGCCGTCCCAGAACATGGTGCTCCTCGACGGGATGGTGCTCTACCAGCCGTTTCACCTGCTGGGGTTCTACTCCGCCTTCCCGTCGGAGATTATCGACCACGCGGACTTCTACGCGGGCGGCTTCGGCGCGAAGTACGGCCGCCGCCTTTCGTCCGTGATCGACGTGGCGTCGCGCGCGGGCAACAAGCGCCGCGTCAACGGAAGCGCTCAGGTGTCGCCCTTCACGGCGGGGCTGCACCTGGAGGGGCCGCTCGGATCGGACCGCATCTCCGGGCTGGTCAGTGCCCGGCGGTCGACGATCGAGCGCGCCGCCGGGCCGCTCCTGGGCGACGACCTGCCGTTCGTCTTCGGCGACGTCTTCGGCAACGTGCACGCGGACCTCACCGACAACAGCCGCCTCTCGGTCACCGCGGTGCGGACACACGACCGGGGCACCCTGGGGTCGGAGCCGGACGTGAGTGCCCTCCCCGAGGAGACGATCCAGGCGGCCCCGTTCGGCGACGTGCGCTGGCAGAACTGGGGGGTCGGCGCCCGCTACCTGGCCGTGCCGGCCTCCCTCCCCGTGATCACGGACCTCCACATCTCCATCTCGGGCCTCCGGACCGAACTCGGGCCCTCCCCGGACCCCGCCCGCAGCTCGCGTGTGCGGACGACACGCATCGCCTTCGACGCCCGATTCCCGGGCAACCGCACGACGATCCGGGCCGGCTTTCAGGGCAGCTTTTCGCGGCTCTCGCACGAGCTGGAGGGGCTCTATCAGGACACCTTTTCCAACGACCTGACGACCCTGAATCACATCGTGGGATACCTAGAGCCGGAGATTGACCTGGGGAACGGGTTCCGGCTCCAGCCCGGCCTGCGCCTGCAGTTTCTGCAGAGCCGGTTTCAGCCCTTTCCCGTTCCTCGCCTCCGGATGAGCTGGACGGGGGGCCCCCACCGGGTGAGCGCCGCGGGGGGACTGTACTACCAGGAGGTGGTGGGCCTGAGCGACCGGCGCGACGCCGCGAGCGTCTTTACCGCCTGGACCAACATCCCCAAGCACAGCGGCCTGCCCCGAGACGACGTGCGACGGGGCCGCACGCCCCGGTCCATCCACGGAATTCTCGGGTATCAGGTGGAGATCTCCCCGGCCCTCTCCCTCTCCCTCGAAGGCTACTACAAGCACCTCTCGGATCTTTTCGTTGCCGAGTGGACGGCGTTTCCCCGCTTTACGACGCGCCTGCAACCGGCCGACGGGCGCTCGTTCGGCGGGGAGCTCCGCCTCAAGGCGAACTGGGGGCCCATCTACACCCAGCTGGGGTACGGGTACTCGAACACGATGTACGACGCGCGACAGGATGCCCTCGACCTCTGGTACGGCGTCGAGGAGCTCCGCTTCCGCCCGCCCCACGACCGGCGGCACCAGGTCAGCGCGCTCGTCACCGCGGAGGTCGGCGGCTTCAGTGCCCGTGCGCGGTGGCAGTTTGCCTCCGGGCGGCCCTACACGCAAATCGCCGGCTTCGACGGGTTCGCCCCCGTCACGGAGGTGGCCGACGCAAAAGACCTGCCCGGCACCCGGCGGGTGATCTACGCGTCCCCCTTCAACGGCGTACTGCCCGCCTACCATCGCCTCGACGTGTCCGTCGAGCGCAGCGTCTCGCTGGGCGAGGCCGTGGAGCTTACCGTCCAGGCCACCGCGATCAACGCCTACCACCGGCGCAACATCTTCTACCTGGACACCTTCACCCGCGAACGGGTCGACCAGCTTCCGTTTACCCCCTCCCTGGGAATCGCCCTCCGGTACCAGTAGCGAAGGGCCCATGCGCCACGCTCTGCTCGGCCTTACCGTCGCCGCCCTCGTGCTCCTGCCCGGCGGCTGCGACACCTCGGTGGACCCCGTCCTGGGGACCGAGAAGGACTTCTCCATGTACGGCGTGCTGCGGCCCCGGGCCGACTCGCAGTGGCTGCGCGTGTACCCCGTCGAGGACCGGCTCACGCCGACCGCGCCGGAGTCCCTGGCCGCCACCGTCACCTCGACCGAGACGGAGCGGGGTCGAACGCGGACCTGGACGGACTCCCTGATTCGGGAGGACGACGGGCGGTACGCCCACGTGTTCTGGACCCCCACTCGCGTCGACTACGGGCGCACCTACCAGCTGACCGTCACGGGCGACGACGGGCAGACGACCCGGACGGAGGTGACCGTGCCCCGGAACGCAGCGCTCGCCCTTCGGGAGCCCCAAGCCGAGTCCAGTCCCGTGCTCGTCCCCGTGGGGGTGACCCGCGCCGTGCCGCGCCTGATCAACCTGGAGGTGGAGTACTACGTGCAGTTCGACTTTCAGGAAAACATTGGGGGCACCGACGAGCCCGCGGTCCGTCTCTCCGTGTCCTACGACGACGCCCAGCGCCGGGTCGAAGAGGGATGGGTCGTCCCCATCGACCTGAGTGCCGACTACCTGCGCCTCCGCGAGCGCCTCCTCAACGCGGACCTCTGGAACCCGGCGTTCGGGCTCGTGATGCGGAATATGACCCTCCGCCTGGAGGTGGCCAACGAGGCGTGGAATCCGCCGGGCGGGGAGTTCGACCCCAATGTTATCGTCGAGCCCGGGACGATGTCGAACGTGGAGGGGGGATTCGGCTTCGTCGGGGCGGGCTACCGGCTCCGAAAACAGTGGACCCCCGCCGTCGAGGTGCTGGAACAGGCCGGCTGGACCAACCCCGCGGACCTGTACTGACGGACCGGCCCCGCACCCAGATTCCTCGCGTTCCCGCCCCCGCCCGGCCGAGGAGACCCGCGTGTGTGGACAATGAGAACAATTTCTACTGTTTATTTAAGTCTTTCGTCATCGTTTCTTCATTTTTATAAGACATACCCGCTTGATATCACAGGAATCTCCCTCTTAGGTTAACCGTCGATGAAGTGGGAATCCCCCGCCGGAGTTGGGCCCGAGCACGATCGGAGCGTAGAGAGACCGGGCCCCGATGTCTCCCGCATTTCCCTCTTGTCGAACGCCCACCGGATGGATTCGTCGAGGACGCCCGCCTCGGGACCTGTCGACGGGTTCACTGAGAGGCACCCTTCTGGACCAGACCAAGATCCTCTTGCCATGAGAACAGCGATACGGGTTGTCACGTCCGCACTTTTCGTTTTCCTCCTAACGGCCTCGATGGCCTGGGGGCAGACGGGCCAGATCGCCGGGCAGGTCGTTGAGGCGGAGACGGGAGAGCCTCTTCCCGGCGTGAACGTCGTCCTCCCCGAGCTCACCGGCCGGGGCACCAGCACGAACCAGGAGGGGCAGTTCCGGATCATCAACGTGCCCCCGGGGACCTACACGGTGCAGGCCACCTTCGTCGGGTACGAGACCGCGACCGTGGAGGGGGTGCAGGTGAACCAGGACCTGACGGCGGAGATCACAATCGAGTTGCGAGAAAATGTGGAGGAGCTGGAAGGGGTTACGGTGCAGGCCCAGCAGGAGGTGGTCAAGTCCGACCTCTCCGCGAGCCGGGCGGACATTGACGCCGAGGACATTGAGGACCTGCCCGCCACGGACATCGCCACCGTCGTGGGCCTCCAGCCCGGGATTCAGGGGCTGAACATCCGGGGCAGCGACGCCCAGCAGGCGGACTTCCAGGTGGACGGCTTCAGCCAGCAGAGCGGGCGCGACAATACCCCGTACACCGGCGTGCCGTACACGTCGATCCAGCAGGTCCAGGTCCAGTCCGGCGGCTTCAACGCCGAATACGGCAACATCCGGTCGGGCATGGTGAACGTGACGACGGTCGAGGGCCCGCGGGACCGGTACATGGCGGACGTCATTGCCCGCTACAGCCCGCCGACCAGCAAGGACTTCGGGATGTCGCCCACCGATCCGAATTCCTACTGGATGCGTCCGTACATGGACCCGGAGGTGGCCATGGAGGGCACGGGCCAGTGGTCGGAGGAGCTCCAGAACTCGTACCCGGACTTCGAGGGGTTCAACTCAATCGCGGAGAACAACCCCGAGCTCACGGCGCAGCAGGCCCAGGATCTGTTTCAGTTTCGGCACCGCCGGGACATCGCCATCGACAAGCCCGACTACGAGATTGACGCGACGGTTGGCGGCCCCGTGCCGGGCGTCAGCGACTACCTGGGGGACCTCCGGTTCTCGCTGTCCTACCGCCAGGAGCAGGAGGAATACGTGATTCCGCTGTCCAGAAGCGGGTACGACGAGCAGACGGGCCGATTCAACCTCACGTCGAACATCACGAACAGCTTCAAGATGACGCTCACGGGAATGGCCGCCGTTCAGAAGGGCAACAACGACGAGTCGCCCCGGACCGGCCCCACGCGCCTTCGCCGGGACGGAAATCCGGAGCAGCTCTCAAACTTCGGAGCGGGAATGAGCTACTCCGGCATCGGGGCCTGGGGCGGCGAAGACATCTTCGGGACCGGCGCCTGGTCGGAAAGCAACATCAACCGGTACATGGGCGGCGTGAAGGTAAACCACTCCCTGGGCGAGAACACCTTCTACGAGGCCCAGCTCCAGTGGCGACAGACCAGCTACGAGACGATTCCGGCCCCTGAACGCGACACGACGACGGTTGCGCAGTTTGGAGGCGTCGAGGTCGACGAGGCGCCCATGGGCTTTCAGTTCACGTCGGAAAACTCGATCACGGGACTGCGCATGGGCGGGCACCACTCCGAGTTTCGGGACACCACCGACACGCAGGAGTGGAGCGGCAAATTCGCGCTCACAAGGGCCATCGGGCAGTACAACACCGCGAAGGTCGGCGTCGAGTTCAAGGCCGAAAATCACGACGTCGACTTCAACTACAAAGACTTCCTCGTCAACCCGCCCGACCACTACGCCCACTTCGACAGCTCGCCCCTCTATGGCGCGGCCTTCGTCCAGGACAAGCTGGAGTACAAGGGCATGATCGCCAACGTGGGCCTGCGGCTCGACTACTTCGACCCGAATACCGAACGGTACGACTTTGAGCCCTACACGGAGGCCTTTCTCGGGGGGAATAAGCCCCGCTTCGACGAGCTGGTGGACAAGGTGTCCGCCGATCCGTCTCTAACCCTGAGTCCGCGGCTCGGCGTCTCCTTCCCCATCACGGACGTGAGCAAGCTGTACTTCAACTACGGCCACTTCTACCAGCAGACGCGTCCGGACTTTCTCGACATGGTCCGCCGCGGAAATCAGACGGACAACGTCCGGCGGATCGCAAACCCGGAGATGCCGCGGCCCAAGACGGTCGCCTACGAGCTCGGCTACGAGCAGGGCTTCGTCGATCAGTACCTGTTGCGGATTGCCGGGTACTACAAGGACCTGAAGAATCAGCCCCGCTGGGTCAACTTCACGAGCCGCAACGGCCTCATTCAGTACGAGTATCCGCGCGCCGAGAATTACCAGGACGTGCGGGGCGTCGAGATCAGCGTTCGCAAGAACCGGGGCGACTGGATTCGGGGCTTCATCAACTACACCTACCAGGTCGAGTCCGCCGGGAATTTCGGCTTCTCCCAGCAGTTCGAGAGCCGCGTCGACCAGCGGCAGTACGAGCGGCAGACGACCGACTACTACCAGTCGAAGCCGCAGCCGCAGCCCTACGCCCGGGCCAGCATCACGTTCTTGACCCCGTCGGACTTCGGCCCCGAGGTGCTCGGCAGCACCCTCTTCGGCAACCTCCGGCTCAACCTGCTCGGGAAGTGGAAGGCGGGCAGCTACTTCACCTTCACGAACGAGGCCACGGTTCAGGAGGTGACGGACAACATGCAGTGGGAGGGCTACCGGATGGTGGACCTGCGGTTTAGCAAAACCATCCAGGCCGCCGGCACCAACGCCCAGCTCTTCGTCGACGTCAACAACGTGTTCAACCTCGAGAATCTGAACCAGTCGTCCTTCTTCGGGCCGCGGGACTTCCAGCAGTACCTCAACTCCCTGCACCTGCCGGAGGAGGCCGTCCAGGGCTGGACGGAAAACTACGCCCCCCGCGACGACAACGGGGATCCCATCTACGGGAACGACCAGCCCGGCGACATCGAGGGCGACCACATCAACCCCCCCAATGCCCGGTCACTGCACTTCCTCTTCCCGAGGAGCGTAAATCTGGGAATCCGGATGTCCTTCTAGGATCGGATTCAGGGGCCGAACACACGACACCACGTCAGGACTCGCTCTCATAATTTCTCTTTCGTGATGAGCTCTCTCGATACCGACTTGCTCCGCGTCCGCGCCCTCATCACCGCCGGGTGTGTGCTGCTGTTCATGGGCGTGACCGGGGCCCAGAAGGGCTACGCCCAGTTCGACCAGAAGCCGATGGCCATCGGCGACCTCAACATGGTGTACACCGCCACCGGGGGGCAGCAGGAGTACTACAACCAGGGGCCGAACCACCTTGAACTGAACCCCGAGTTTCAGGACGGCCTCCTCCGGGCGGACGCCCTCTGGATCGGCGCGAAAAACGTCGAGGGGAAAGACGGGACCCAGTACGACCGCCGCGTGGTGCACGTCGGCCCCCGAACCACCGGGTTCGGGGAGTTCTTCCCGGTGAGCTTCACGAAGACCGTGCGGTACGAGCCGCCGACGGTCACGGTCGACGGCAACGAGACCCTCAAGGAGGACAAGGGGTTCGACGAGGTCAATCCTGACCTTCCGTCCGATCAGATGATCGAGATCAAGTCCCACACGCTGCTGGGCGTGACCCTGACGAAGCGGATCTACGGGTGGGCCCAGGGCGCCCACGACGACTACCATGTGCAGGAGTACGTCCTGACGAACACCGGACAGGCGAGTGCCGAGGAGAACGGGGCCCTCGAGGGCCAGACTGCCGAGGACGTCTATCTTCACTTTCAGAAGCGGCATACCCACCAGGAGCGGTCCGCCATTCCGGGCCAGGAGTGGGGCGCAAACGTGATGAACGACATCGTCGGCGACGGCCAGGAGGACTACGACGTCGATTTCGCCGCGCAGTACACGTGGAACGGCAACTCGCCGGGGGCGGACATGGACCCCCTCGGGGGCCCCGCCTGGAACGACAGTCCCTTCTTCCTGGAGGAGGGGGACGACCAGGGCGAGCTGACCACGACCCAGTTCGTGGGCACCGTGAAGCTGTACGCCCCGAACTCGCCGGCCAAGCCGAGGCAGCCGTCGATGACCAGTCACATCGACGCCGACCATCCCCTTACTTCCGGCAACAGCGCCTTCAACGAGCAGATGCAGCGCGAGTACCGGTTCATGTCCACCGCCGAGCGGTCGACCGACGACTACGAGCTGGGCAGCGGCTCGCACGCGTATCCCCACCACGCGGACATCGCCGATCAGGACGGCGACTTTACCACCGTGATGGGGGAGGGCGACCCGAAGCTCGGGAAGGCCGGCGGCTACACCTCGGCCTTCAGCTACGGCCCCTACGACCTCGAGCCCGGGGAGAGCGTCCGCATCGTGATCGCGGAGGGTGTGGCCAGCCTCTCGAAGGAAGCGCGCGTCGAAATCGGCCAGGCCTTCAAGGCCACCGCCAACGGCGGCGGACGCGGCGCGACCGACGCCTTCGCGCCCATTGAATACGACGCGAACGGCAACGGCACGATCGAGCCCGACGAGGAGATGGGCAAGAACGAGTGGGTAATGACCGGTCGGGACTCGCTCTTCCAGACCTTCGAGCGGGCCCTCGCCAACTTCGACGCTTCGAGCAACGGGTCCGGCGAGCTCACCAACTACGGCATTCCGCAGCCGCCCGCGCCGCCGAGCGAGTTCAGCGTCGAGTCCGGCGTCGACCAGGTGAGCTTGAACTGGTCCCGCGGTAGCGATCCGCCCGGCGGATTCGAGATTTACCGGGCCCGCGGCCGCGTCATGGGGCAGTACGAGAACAATTACAACTACGAGCTCATCGCCGAGGTGGACGGCAGCACGCGCAGTTACAGCGACACCGACGTGACGCGAGGGGCCCAGTACTACTACTACATCCAGGCCGTCGGGAATGAGAACAACGACGGCACGGCCATGACCCCGACGGGGAAGCCGCTCAAGAGCAACCGGTACCTGACGCAGACCTGGGACCCCGCCTCCCTGAAGCGCGGCCCGGGCGACTCGGTGTCGGAGTTCAAGATTGTGCCGAACCCCTACAACGTAGCCGCCGATCAGGAAGTCCGGTGGGACCAGCAGGATCGGCTCGGGTTCCTCGACGTTCCGGGCAACTGCATCATCCGGATTTACACGGAGATGGGACAGCTGGTCGAGACCATCCGCCACGATGACGGGAGTGGCGACGAGTTCTGGGACCACACCACAGCGGACCGACAGCTCGTGGCCAGCGGCCTGTATATTGCCGTCGTGCAGAACCTGGACACCGGGGCGGTGGCCAAGAAGAAGTTCGTCATCGTCCGCTAAGAGGCCGCGACCGGGAAACGGTCTCGTTCCTACGGGACCCGCTCATCGCAGAGACCACGACCAAACGAGGATTCCGTTATGATTTCGCGTACCGCTACGACCGTCCTTCTCGTTTGCGCACTGCTGGTGGGCGCCTCTGCCCCAGCCCTGGCGCAGGAGGGCGGCGAGGAGAGGACGAAGCGTGCCCAGACGGGCATGAAGTTTTTGAGTGCGTCGCTGAGTCCGCGGGTGGCCGGCATGGGCGGAACGGGCACGACGCTCCAACTCCAGTCCACGTCCCTGTTCTACAACCCGGCGGGCATGGCTCAGATGGAGAACTTCGGCCACGCCGCCGTGGGGACGATGCAGTGGATCGCCGACATCAACTATAACAGCGCGAGCCTGTCCATCCGGCCCGCCGAGGGCACCTACGGGGTCATCGGATTTACCTTCATGCAGGTCGACTACGGCGAACTGGACGGCACCCGGCGCGCGAACAACGACCAGGGGTACACGTCGACTGGCACCTTCAGCCCCGGGTCGTGGGCCATCGGCATCGGGTACGCCTACCCGGTGACGGACCGCATCTCGGTAGGCGCCAAGGTGAAATACGCCAAGCAGGACCTCGGGCGGAGTGTCCAGTCCGTCGGCACCACGAAGTCCAACGAGCTCGGGACCGGGGCCTACGACTTCGGCATTCAGTACGACACCGACTACCGCGGGATCGAGGTCGCGATGAGCGTCCGGAATTTCTCGCCCGAGGTGCAGTACGAACAGCAGAGCTTTGAGCTGCCGATGGAGCTCTCGGTGGGCGTATCCACCGACATCTTCGAGGCGACTGACTTTCTCGCCGATGCGAACGACCAGCACTCCTTTACCGTAATGATTAGAGGTGTTACTCCTCGGGACTTCTCGGAGCGGATGCACTTCGGGGGCGAATACACCTTCATGGACATCTTCTCCCTCCGGACCGGGTACACGCTCCCGGGCACGAACACCGAGGAAGGGGTTAACTTCGGGGCCGGGCTGCAGACGGACATCTCCGGCTTCGAGCTCGGGGCCGACTACTCCTACACCACCTACGACGTGTTCGACGGCGTCAACCGCGTCGGGATCAACATTGGATTCTAGTGGGCCTGCACAACTGGATTGACGGATCTCGCAGACTCCGCAACGGGGTCGCCCCCCTTTCTTCGTCGACACGGAGGTCCGTCCGCCTGCGCACCGCAGCCAAGCGATACCGATCCGTGAGAACGTACGCAAATCATTCTCCCCGATCGCTGGGGACCGTGGACCGCCGCGAGCAAGAAGCGGACGTTGCGAATGCATTCACGGATCGGTACGAGCGGCGCCAAAACGGCCGCCCTCAAATTCGTCAGACTCGTTGTGCACGGTCACTACCTCGGCCCGACGGGACGGGGATACTGCTGTTCGTTGTGACGACTGCCGGCCAACAACTATAGTGGACAGGGTCCGCCGACTCACATTCACGGTTCTGGCGCTCTCCCTCCTTCTGGTGGGATGTGGCACGGGGGAGGACGTCGAGTCGAGTGAGGGCGGAAACGCGATGCCGCGCCGGGCGGTCGACCAGGAGACCGTGTCGATGCTCGTGCAGTCGCAGCGCGCCCTGCAGCAGGGCACCCTGCGGAAGGCCCTCGCCCTGGCCGACAGTGTGGTTCAGCGGGCGCCGCGGCTGGCCGACGGTCACTTTCAGCGCGGACGAGTGCTCACCGAGCTGAAGCGGTTCGACGAGGCGGACAAGGAGTACCAGAAGGTCCTGTCTCTGGACCCGCAGTACCAGGGGGCCTGGTTCAACCTGGGCAACAACGCCTACCGCCGGCAAAACTACGAGACGGCGCTGCGCTACTTCCAAAAGGAACAGAAGCGACACCCGTCGGCCTCGACGCTCGTCGAAATGGGCAAGACCTACGGGGTGCGGAACGCGCCCGACAGTGCCCGGCAGGCCTACGAACGGGCCCTCGCCCGGGACTCCACCTCCGCCGAGGCACACGCCCGGCTCGGCCAGCTGTACGAGGAGGAAGGCGAACTCGAGTCGGCCCTCGAGCACTCCCGCCGCGCCCTGCAACTCGACTCCACGAACGTGAACTACCGGTACATCGTGGGGTCTCAGCTCTTCCAGCTCGGTCGGTACGAGGCGGCGATTCCCCACCTCCGCGGCGTGATCGCGGAGCGGCCCTGGCACCAGAGCGCCCACTACAACCTCGGGCAGGCCCTCGTGCGGACCGGGCGCCGGGACCGCGGAGAGACGTACATCGCCGAGTCCGACAGCCTCGAGAAGCAACAGCGCAAAATCGAGCGGCTGGAGTCCGTGGCCCAGGACGAGCCCGGGGCCCCGGCCCGATGGACAAAGCTGGGCGACGCGTACCGCCGCGCCGGGCGCCTCGAAGACGCGCGGGAGGCGTACAGCATTGCGCTGTATCTGCGCCCGTCGAATCCGAGGCTTCGGGACCAGTTGGCCCAGCTCTCCGCCGACCTCGGCAACTACGAGGCCGCCGTCTCCCACTACCGGACCCTTCTCCGCCGGCGTCCCGACTTTAACGAGGCCTGGTTCAACCTCGGGGTCGTGTACGCCCGCAACGGGGAGACCGAGAAGGCCCGAAAGGTGTGGAAGAGGGTCCTCAAGCGGAACCCCGACCACCAGCGGGCGAAAGCCTACCTGGCGCGCCTCCCGGAGGAGGACTCGTAGACGGCTCACGTCGCGCAGCCCGCGGGGCGGCGCCGGATCCACCTGCGTGCCCGGGCACTCGGTCTCGCATGCGGACGCTCGGGGGGCCTTCGCTCTGTTTACGGCACACGGCCCCCGTGCCTCCTCAGTCCCGCCCCACACCGAATCCTGGAGCAGGCTTTACGTCGTCCGTCGGCCTTCGGTCTCTTGTGGGTGTGGAGACGAGGACGTGCGCGTCCCGACTGCTGTCGGGGCGGGGAGATGAAGCCAAGATCCGTTCACCCATCCACCCCGACAGGGGTCGGGACATGCTCTTCCAGACGTCCATCCCCGAACGGAGCACGCGGAGTTCGTATCATCCGCCTCGCCCCGGGCCAACGCCCGTGCCGCTGTGGCTTCTCCTGCTGATCGGCGGCGCTCTGCTGGCCGGCTGTGCCGATG
>JAZKTD010000086.1:0-11818 GCA_036625705.1 Salinivenus sp. | reverse complement strand
AGGTCGTAGAGCCGGCGGTAGAGGCCGTCGAGGGCCAGCAGCTCCTGGTGCGTGCCACGCTCGCGGATCTCACCCTTGTGCATGACCAGAATCGTGTCCGCGTCCTGAATCGTGGAGAGCCGGTGGGCAATGGCGAGGGTCGTGCGCCCCTCCGTGAGCCGATCGAGGGCCTGCTGGATGAGGGCCTCCGTCTCGGTGTCGACGCTGGAGGTGGCCTCGTCGAGCACCATCACGTCGGGGTCGTAGAGCAGGGCCCGCACAAATGCCAGCAGCTGCCGCTGACCGTGGGAGAGCGAGGAGCCGCGCTCCTTCACGTCCTGCTGGTAGCCCTCCGGCAGCCGCTCGATGAACTGGTCGGCCTGCACCACCTCCGCGGCCCGCTTCATCGCGTCCGTGTCGATCGAGGGATCGCCGAGCGTCAGGTTCCGCTCCACCGACCCGGAGAAGAGAAAGACGTCCTGCAACACGAGCCCGATGTGCCGGCGCAGGTCGCGCAGTCGCAGGTCGCGGATGTTGATGCCGTCGACGAAGATGTCGCCCCGCTGGACGTCGTAGAAGCGGAGCAGCAGGTTCATCACCGTCGACTTTCCGGCGCCCGTCGCCCCTACCAGCGCCGCCGTCTCGCCCGGCGCCACCGTGAAGGACACATCCTTGAGCACCCAGTCGGGGTTCCCTTCGTTGTCGTCCTCGTAGGCGAACCAGACGTTCCGGAACTCGATCTCGCCCTGCACCCGGTCCACCGTCGCGGGCTCGTCCGGCTCCGGCAGGCTGTGGTCCTCGTCGAGCACGCCGAAGATGCGCTCGGCTCCGGCCATCGCCCGCTGGAGGGTGTCGTACTGGTTGGAGAGATCCCGGATCGGCTCGAAGAACTGTCGCGCGTACTGGATGAAGGCCACCAGCACGCCGAGCGTGAGGGCCGAGCCGGCCATCGCCCGGAGCCCCCCGAACCAGAGCACCGATGCCAGCGCCACGTTCGCGATGATCTCGACCGACGGCCAGAAGATGGCGTAGTAGAAGATCGTCTGGAGGTGGGCCGCCCGGTGCTCGTCGTTGATGCCCTCGAACCGGTCCATCTCTTCCTCCTCCCGGTTGAAGAGCTGGACGATGTGCATGCCCGTCACGTGCTCCTGGATGAAGGAGTTGAGGCGGGAGACCTGCTTCCGCGTCTCGCGGTACTGCTCGCGGACGTTGTTGCGGAACCAGAACGTGACCCACACCATCAGCGGCATCACCAGCAGGGTCACCACCGCCAGCACCCAGTTGAGGGTGAACATGAAGTAGGCGATGAAGACGAGCTTGAAGAGGTCCCCCAGCGCCACGATGAGGCCGGACGAGAGCACGTCGCTGAGGGCCTCGACGTCGCTGGTCGTGCGCGTGATGAGGCGCCCGATCGGCGTGCGGTCGAAGAAGGACAGCGGCTGGTCCTGCACGTGGCGAAAGACGGTGGTGCGCAGGTCGTAGATCGCCCGCTGCCCGATGTACTGCGTAAGGTAGTTCTCCGCGAACGAGAGGATCCCCTCTCCCAGCAGCGCCAGGGCCAGGTAGAGGATGATGCGCTGCAGGCCCTCCAGGTCGCCGACGACGATGTAGTTGTCGATGCCCCGCTGGACGAGCCATGGCCGCAGCGGCCCCAGGAATGAGCCGACCAGCGTGATGAGAAGCGCCAGGGCCACCCAGCCGAGGTACGGACTCAGGTAGTGGGCGATGCGGCGGAGCAGCTGCCCGTCGAACGAGTGGATGCCCCGTTCGCCTTCCTCCTCTTCGATGTGTTCGTCGGTGTCGGCGGCCACGCGGCGTCGGCGTTGCGCGAGAATCAGAACCTGTCCGGCGAACACAAAGGGGGCCGCCAGTGTTGCGGCGGGGCGATCGGCAAACTCAGGGGTTTTCCCGGCCTTTCACGTTCGGGCCGGTTCGGAGGAGCGGGGGAGGTCCCGTTCTCGTCGGTCCGGTATGGGCCCGGTCCTCGCCCCATTGTCTCGGATTCCGGTCGATGTGCGCGCGCCGGATCCGCCATTCCCGTTCGTTTCGGAGGATGCGATCGTGGTACCGGGCCTGCCAGGCCGGCGCCCCGGGCGTGCCCCGGTGCCCGTTGATGCGCGTCGTCACCGCCCCCTTGAATCCGGCAATCATCGACCCCAGGGATTTGGGCGACGGGCCATTGGGGTTGTCTTTTCCCCTCGTAGAATGATCCCCCCGTTGATGTAGCGACCGGCCGGTCGCCTCTACATCGTCGTCTGGAATCCTTTTCGTCGACATGGACGCGCCTCCTGCGTTCAGATCATATCCCCGGGGCGACACGTCGTCCACGTCCGGCGGAACGATGCACACGATGCCGTGCAGGTGGTTTGGCATCACGACAAACGCGTCCAGCACAATTTCGTCGCGCATCTCCTCCGACCGTTCCCATTCTCGCACCACGATCCTACCATGCGCATTGCACACCATGCGCCCTCGCCGCACCGCCCCGAAGAGACACCGCCGCCTGTGGGTACACATCGTCACGAAATACGCGGCGTCGCTGCGGTAATCGAACGCGGAATGGCGGGGATTCGTGCGGTCAGGCATGAGAACCGAGGTCGTCAGAGGAGCGGCACCATCTGGAGGCGTCACCCACAAGACACGTGGCGGCGGGGAGGCATAACGCCCGAGACGCCCCCGGTTTTGTGCGGTCACGAGAACGAACGAGGGCGCGTGTAGCCACTCAGGACGAGGACGAGTCGGGGGCCTTCTCGCGCGGGTCCAGCACGTAGCGCCGCAGTTCCTCCGCCACCTCGGCCGCGGGGAAGACGGCCTGCGCCTCGGTCGCGAGCGGCGCGGGGTTGTCGTAGCGGGCACTGATGTGGCCGAGCAGCAGGCGGTCGGCGCCGGCGTCGCGGGCCACCTCGGCGGCCTCGCGGGCGGTGCTGTGGCCGGTCTCCACCGCCCGGGCGTGGAGCGTGTCGGTAAAGGTGGCGTCGTGGTACAGCAGGTCGACGTCCTCGGCCAGGGCCCGCCCCCCGTCGCAGGGGCGCGTGTCGGTCACGTACGCCAGGGCAATCCCGGGCCGCGGCGGGCCCAGGACCTGCTCGGGCCGAACCGTCGTGCCGTCCGCGACCGTCACGGGGGTGCCCGACTGCAGCCGCGCAAACGCCGGGCCCTCCGGCACCCCCAGGTCGCGGGCCCGCTCCGGGTGGAAGCGGCCCGGCCGCGTCCGCTCCTGCAGCCGAAACCCCATCGTGAAGGCGCGGTGCTCGAGCGGACGGGCCGTCACGGTCAACTCGTCGGTGTCGTAGACCGGGGCCGTCGTGAGACCCTCCCCGACCTCGGTGATCCGCACGGGAAACGAGAGGTCGGCCGGGGCCGCCCCCGGAATGGCCTCGAGCATTGCGCGGAGCCCCTCCGGCCCCACGAGCGTCACCGGGGCGGCGCGCTGCTGCAGGGCGAGGGTCGAGAGCAGGCCGGGCAGGCCGTAGCAGTGATCGCCGTGGAGGTGCGTCACGAAGATGGCGTCGATCCGGGCCCGGCTCAGCCCCGCGTGCAGGAGGCGATACTGCGTCCCCTCCCCGCAGTCGAAGAGCAGGACCCGCCCTTTCCGCTCCACGGCCAGGGCCGAGAGGTGCCGCTCGCGAGTCGGCACCGCCGAGGCCGTACCGAGGGGAATGACATCCGTCGTCATGAGTCAAAATCAACGATGGAGGTTTAGCTGCACGTTCTCGGTCGCCGTGCATAGAGCGCTGGGGAGCATGGGGGGATGGGAGAAGAGGAGCACGGGACCCGCTGAAATGATAGACTGTGATCCCACCGTGCACGGAAGGGATCTCGTCACACGTGCCCTCTCCCCCACGCTCCCGTTCCCCCACGCTCTTCAACGCACTCCGCACGGACGGGCCGATGGAGCCATCATCTTCAGGCACGGCCGCTTCGTCAGAGAGCTTGGATCTCCTCCTCCAGCAGCTGCTTCTCGTAGAGATCGGCGTAGAGGCCCGGCTCGTCGACGAGCGCGTCGTGGGACCCGCGCTGCACGATCTCGCCGTGCTCCATCACGAGGATGAGGTCGGCGTCCTGCACGGCGCTGAGGCGGTGGCTCACGATGACGAGCGTGTGGCTGCCCTGGCGGTCTCGCAGCGAGCGGAGGATGTTGCGCTCCGTGGCCGTGTCCACCGCCGAAAGGGCGTCGTCGAAGATCAGGATGCGGGGGTCGCGGATGAGGGCCCGCGCGATGGAGGTGCGCTGCTTCTGCCCCCCGGAGAGCGTGATGCCCCGCTCGCCGACGTACGTGTCGAAGCCGTCGGGGAAGTCCTCGACGTTGTCCAGCAGGTCGGCCTCGTCGGCCGCGGCGCGGATGGCCTCCTGCTCGGCCTCAAGGTCGCCGAAGGCGATGTTGTCGGCCACCGTGTCGCTAAAGAGGAAGACGTCCTGCGGCACGTACCCGATGTGCTCGCGCAGCGTCTCGAGCGGCACGGTGGTCGCGTCGTGGCCGTCGATCAGGACCCGTCCGCGGTCCGGGTCCAGCAGGCGCGGAATCATGCGCACGAGGGTGCTCTTGCCCGAACCGGTGCGCCCCACGATGGCGAGCGTGTGGTCGGCCGGCAGGTCGAAGCTCACCCCCCGCAGGGCCGGCTCGTCCTCCCCCGCGTACTGGTACCAGACGTCCTCGAACGTGATGCGGCCCTCGATCGACTGGATGCCGGGCACCGTCTGCGGCCCGTCGTCGATGTCCGGCTCGGTGTCCATGATCTTCTGCAGCCGGATCACGGAGGCGGAGGCCCGCTGGATCATGGTGATGACAAACCCGAGCGACGCCACCGGCCACGTCATCATGTTGATGTAGATGATGTACTCGGCGATGTTGCCGATCGTGATGACCCCCTCGGCCACGAGGCGCCCCCCCATCCAGACGACGATGATCGTGGAGATGCCCACCAGCAGCAGGAACGAGGGCCGCCAGGCCGACTCCACGAGCGCCAGGTCGAGATTGCGCCACTTGTAGTGCTCACTTTCCTCCTCGAAGGCCTCCGCCTCGGCCTCCTCCCGCGTGTACGCCTTCAGCACGCGGATGCCGGACAGGGCCTCCTGCACCCGACTCGTGAGGGTCGAGTACTGCTCCTGCAGCTTCTCGCTGCGGTGGTGCACCATCTGGGCCATGAAGAAGACCGAGATCGCCAGGAGCGGCATCGGCAGCAGCGCGTAGAGCGTAAGCCGCGGCGAGATGATGAACATGGCCGCCATGGCCACGAGCACCATCACCAGGGAGCGCGTCACGTACATGATGGCGGGCCCGATGTAGCGCCGCACCTTTTCGATGTCGTCGGTGGCGCGGGTGATGACGTCCCCCGTCGAGTACTCGTGGTAGAAGGTCGCCGAGAGCTGCTGGAGGTGGTCGTAGAGGGCGTTGCGCAGGTCGTACTCGATGTGGCGGGAGGCGACCACCACGGTCTGCCGCATCAAGAACATGAACAGCCCGCTCGTGACCGAGAGCCCGATGATGCCCCCGGCAAAGAGCAGCAGCGCGACGAAGAAAAAGGCGTAGAGCTCGGCCTGTGCGGCGGTGCCGTCGTAGAGCGTGAAGAGGCGCACGAAGCGCGGGATGCTGTCCACCGCCTGCCGTACCACCATCGGCACGGTGATCTGGAAGGCCGCCGAGATCATCGTGAACAGCAGGCCCGGGATAAACAGGTACTTGTACCGCCAGAAGAAGTGATTCAGGCGTGAAAGGGGGCCCATGAGGCGTCGCGGTCAGCCGAAAAAACGTGGAGCGGGGCGTCTCGGGGGGCCGGGCTGGGCACAGACCGGCTGTTCCCGAAGACGACGGGATGAACGGAGGAGGCCGATTGGCTGATCCGAGCGGCCCCCGCCGACGATGCAACGAATCCATCAATCGCGCCCTCGTGGGACGGGGCGTCTCCCTCGAAGACCCGGGGCGCCGGGCTACGACAGCGGCGACTCGGCCTCAATGCGGCGTGCGGCCTGCGTGTAGGTGTCGAGGGCGACGTCCCGCCCGTCGCGCTCCTCCAGCACCCGCACGGCCTCGACGTGCTGGGCCGCCACTCGACGCGCGATTGCCATCACGATCTCGGCCCCGGCCTTCGGATTCCGTCGCATCACGTTCTTGAGGTCGGGGCGGAAGAACCCCAGCACGCGCGCCTCGGTGATCGTCTCGGCGGTCTCAAGGCGGTTGAAGTCGCCCAGGATCGCCAGCTCCCCGAACATGCCGCTCGCCTCCAGCTCGCGGAGCTCGCGCGACCGGTTGGGGTCGGCGTCGCTGATGAGCCGGACGCGGCCCGACTCGACGACGTAGAGGCCGAGGCCCGGGTCGCCCTCGTAGTAGAGCGACTCGCCCCGCCGGTAGGTGCGCCGGTGCGTGGCGGACGCCATGGCGTAGAGGGCCCGGGAGGAGAGCCGCTCGAAGGCCGGCGCGGACTGAAGAACGGTGGCAATCTTGCGGGTGTGCGCGTCGAGGCGGCGCCGAAAGAGTCGGCGGTACAGCCGGCCGGCCGCCCGGAGGAGACGTCGAAGGGTGGACATAAGCGGATCCCAGCCAACCGAAAGAGGGCGTGCGTCCCGCAACGTAATCATCGGGGCCCCGAATCGAAACGGCCCTCAGAAGGCCTGCCCGATGCCGAAGTGCAGGAGCGGGCCCCCGAAGTCGTCGGAGAAGATGTCGTCGTTCTGGGGCGAGGGGTCGCGGAGGCGGTACGCGAGGTCGAACCGAACGACGAGGTACTCCCACTCCATACGGAGGCCCAGTCCCGCCCCCACCCCGACCTCCGTGAGGGCCCCCACTCCGCGAAATTTCCCGTCCGTTCCCTGTCCCACGGGCGCCGGGTCCGGGGCGGGGCCGATCCCATTCCCGCCGGGGTCCGCCTGCGAGAAGCCCTGGTTGCGAGGTCCGAACCAGACGTTCCCCACGTCGAGGAAGGTGGCCCCCACCCAGTCGGCCGCCAGGAGGCTGCGCAGGATCGTCGTCCGGAGCTCGACGCTCGATTCGAGCTTGACGTCGCCCCCCAGGAAGTCAATGCGCTGCCCCGCCCCACCGGGCCCGAGCTCCCGGAGGCGCCACCCCCGCACGCTGCTGGCCCCACCGCTGAAGAACCGCCGGTCGAAGGGCACGAGCGTCGGCCGGCCGGTCGGGTGCGCCATGCCCCCGAAGGCCTTCATCGCGAGGGTCGTTCCCGGGCTGAGCCGCATGTAGCGGCGCAGGTCGACGGTCCCGCGCAGATAGGGCCGGTACACGAGCCGTCCCGCGGGGGCCGGCCCCGTGCTTCCGGTCAGGCCCGGCACCGAGTACTCGAGCGTGTCGGGGGCAAAGATGAACCGATCGAACAGGAGCGGCAGCGTATTCCCGATCTCCCCCGACAGCTCGTAGTCGTGGCCACGGCGGCGGCGCAGCGGGTTCACCGTGGACGACTGGAAAGTGTACCGGAACGCCGTATTGACCTGCGGCTGCGTAAAGTCCTCCAGAATCTGGGCCCGCTGCACCGGGTCCCGGATGCGGACGAACAGGCTGTCGAGGAACCGATTGCCGAAGCCCGACAGGGTGTCCGGGTTGCTCACGCTGAAGTCGAGCACGTCCACGAGGGAGGTGCGCGACGACGTATGGCTCATTTCCAGCCGAAGCCGGGCGCTGTTGCGGCTGCGAATGCGAAGCCCCAGGTCGTTGCGCCGGGCCGTGAGGGCCGACACCGAAATCTGCGTCCGGGCGTTCGAGAGGTCGAACAGGTTTTCGAACTGTCCGAACGGACGGATGAGGTAGGGCAGCGTAAGCGAGGCGGTCCCCTCTAGCTGCCGGGAGGTGATCAGGGTCGAGTCGAGGCTCGTGGCCACCGACCCGGACGCGCGGAGCTGGAAGGTTTCTCCGCCGCCCAGTGCGTTGACGTTCTCGTAGACCCCACCCAGCCCCACGCCAAACTCGCTCGACCCGAAGTTCACCCCGGCCCGCTGGAGCCCGAAGGTCTCCATCCGCAGCCGATGTCGCGACCGCGTCTGCCCCTCGATGCGGATGGGCAGGTAGCGGACCGAGTCGACGACGGTGCTCTCCTCGAACTGCGGAGACAGGCTCGTGAGCGCAAAGACCCCCGTGCCCTCCAGCCGCTGCTTCGTCGCCAGTACGCTGGAACGGCGGTAGACCGTGCCGGGCGTAAACTGGAGGGCCCGCCGGAGCAGACCGGGCTCGAGCTTCGTCTCGTCCTCGATGCGGCTCGTGACCATCGGGGCCCGTCCCCCCGTCGCCTCGACCGGCATGTCGATCGTGTCCCGGCGGGCGGGGGCCTGCTCGGGCCCCTGAATCCGGTAGCGCACGTCGCCGAAGCGGTACTGCGGCCCCGTCCGCACGCGGAACGTCACGTCCAGGGAGCCGGGCGGGGCCCGGTTCTCGAAGACAATCGCCCGGATGGAGTCGCGGCTAACGGCCGCGTAGCCGGCGTCCTGGAGAAAGGAGAGCACGCGCCGCCGCTCTTCCAGGAGCAGCGGCTGCTGAAACCGCTGGTCGCCCACCGAAAACGTGAGGGGCGTCCGGGCGTCGTGCCGCGCGGCGTTGAGGACGGTGCCGCGGGCCAGCTCGCGCTTCTCCTCCGGGCTGAGGGCGCCGAGGCCCGCGTACTCGACCTGGTGCAGGTAGGTGGCCGGGCCCGGCTCGACTCGAAACGTGACGGTCGCCCGGTCGCCCTCGTCACTCCGCCGGACCGACGAGGAGACCGACGCCTCCCGAAATCCCTGCTGCTGATAGAACAGACTCAGTCGTTCGAGGTCCCCGGCGACCACCGTCGAGTCGAGATAGGCCGGCGCCTCGCCTCCCGATCGCAGGGCCTGCCCGAAGCGCCCCCACATCCAGTCGGCACTCCCCAGCTGGTAGATCCACCGCCACCAGGTAAACCCGGGAATTCCGAGCACACGCCGGTTCGGGGCCGTGCGAATTTGCTGCTTGAGCCGCCGCTCCGAAAAGTGCTGATGCCCCCGCACCCGCACCTCCCGGACCACCGGGCGGGTCGTGTCGGGGGCGGTCTGCGGCACGTGGGCCGCAACGGGGGGGGCGCCCGCCAGCAAGAGGAGGGCAAGAAGCCCCCACGCCCCAATCCCGCCTCTCCGGAGCCGAGCCCCGAACCGCGTCCACACGTCCACATTACGCGTTCCTGCCACTACGCCGTACCAAAGCTGGAATGAACGACCGCCCTCTGCGCAGCAGATGTGAGGCCCCGTCCACCGGAGGCACGATCGGTGGGGCCTGCGCGCAGCCCCGGCCCGAACCAGCGAGTCCGCACGACCCCGGTCTCGGCGGTCCTACACGGGCCGGCGGTGCGTATGCTATCGGGCGGCCCCCGACGACGAGGCGTCGGCGTCCTCCGCCGTGCCGGCGATCCGCGACCGGTACGCCTCGGTGCGCTTCTCGAGCTCGTGGTACTCCTCCGGGGACATGTCCGGCACGAAAAAGCGCATTGGGTCCAGGGTTTGCCCGGACTGGTTGTGGACCTCGTAGTGAAGGTGGGGCCCGGTCGAGCGCCCCGTGTTGCCGCTGTAGCCGATCGTATCGCCTCGCTCGACCTCGACGCCGCGCCGAATATCGTCCGGAATCTCGGAGAGGTGCGCGTACCGCGTAAAGTAGTCTGCCTCGGGGTGGCGAATCTCCACGAAGTTGCCGTACGCCGGGCTGTTGGTCGCCCGCCGGACCACTCCGTCGCCGGTGGACATCACGGGCGTTCCCGGGCGGACCAGAAAATCAACCCCCGCGTGCATCTTCCGTACCTTCAGAATCGGGTGCTGACGCATGCCGTACCCGGAGACGATGGGGCCGTTGGCCGGCCGAATGGCGGGAAGCTGCACGAGCCGCTCGCTCCGATTCTCGGCCACCTCCGAGAGCTCCTTGTAGCTCGTCCCCTGCAGGCTCATCTGCCGCTCGAGCTTGTCGAGCTTCTGGCCGGTGCGCTTCAACAGGGCGGAGACGTCCTTCCCCATGTCGTCGAACTGTTCGTAGGGGTCGGCCCCTCCGACGCCCACCTGCCGCACATCTTCGGAGATGGGCTCCATCTGGAAGAGACGCCGATAGAGCGTCTGGTCCCGCTTTTCCAGCGTATCGAGCTGGGCGGAGAGGGTACTCATCCGCCCGTTCACGCGGCCCAGCTGCTGCTCGAGGGCTTTGTTCTCGACCTTGAGCGACTGCTCCTCCGGCGTGGTGACCCAGTAAACGTCGAGGCCCCACACGGCCAGGCCCGCCATGATGACGGCAAGTCCCATGATCCGTCCGTAGTGCGCGGCGTAGTCCTTCCAGGCGTATTCGACCTCCTCGAAGGAGCAACTTTCCGGATCGTAGTAGTACTTCTGACCCTGATTCATCAGGAGCTAGCGTTCATGTCCGAAGGAGGAACGAGGTCGCGAAGGCCCGATCCTGCGGAAAGTGCGAGGCCGCGTCCCCTTATCCGTTCTATGCCTCATTGGGTCCGACCGCGGTGGGGCGGCCGGGCGATCAGGCGGAATGAGAGGTGTGGTCTGCAGGCACGGCGCAATGCTCCCTGCACAACTGTGCGGCAATATAGATCCGAGAATCAGACATATCAACCATCTCTGGTGACTTTGGCCTCCATCTAAAGGCCCAGGCGGCCTGTGGCCGCGTCTCTAAGCTCTCTGCGCGGCCGATGGAGGCCTCAGTGGCACCCTACATGTTTCACAAGTTCCGTACCATTTTCGCCCAGTTTCACTTCCACGGGTCGGTGCCGCCCCCCGATCCTACACGGACGGTCGTAATTACCTGGATCTCACGACTCTTTGGGGACCGAGACGCGCCTATCCGCTCGTTTCGCCGCCGCCTCCGCCCATGCGGATGGGTATCATTTACTCATAATCCTGCTCAAAGTACTCAATGCTGCGGCGAGGCGTGGGCGGTCCTTCCTGCTGGAGGCGCTGGCGCAGGCGCTCGGTAAATACCTCGGCCGGGTCGTAGCCGTAGTGCCGGAGGAGATAGTTCATGGCAATCACCTCGCAGATGACGGTGATGTTCTTGCCGGGCGTGATCGGCACCTGTACCATCGGCAGGTCGACCCCGAGAATCTCGTGGGTGTCCTCCACCATGTTGATCCGGGTATACTCCTCGTCGGGATCCCAGAGCTGCATGTTGACCACCACCTCGATTCGCTTCTGAAACCGGATGGCCCGAATGCCGAACATCGACCGGACGTCCACGAGCCCGAGGCCGCGCACCTCCATGAAGTGCTGCACGAGTTCGGTGCCGGCGCCCATGAGGAGGGCCTCCTCGCGCTTCGTGGCGATAACCACGTCGTCGGCCACGAGGCGGTGCCCCCGCTCGACGAGATCGAGGGCCACCTCGCTCTTGCCAATGCCGGACTTTCCGATGAGCAGCAGCCCGATGCCGTAGACGTCGACCAGCGACCCGTGAACGGCTCGCTGCGGGGCGAACTGGTCGGACAAGAACCCCCGGAGCCGCGACATGAACCGGACGGTGGACAGGGGGGTGTGGTACACCGGAATCCCCTCGTCGGTGGCAATCGACACGAGGCGGTCGTCGAGCTCGTTGCCGTCGGTGACGATGATGCAGGGGACCGGAAACTGCGTGAGGTGCCCGAAGGCCTCGCGCCGCTCGGGAGCACCGAGGTGCTCGAGGTACTGGGTCTCGGTGTTGCCGAGAACCTGGATGCGCTGATGCGTGAAGAGGTCGACGTACCCGGCGAGCGCCAGCCCGGGGCGGTGGAGGTTGCTCTCCGTCACGGTGCGGTCGTCGGCCGCCACGTCGGTTACGGCTTCGATCTCTACACCGACGGTCTCCCGCAGCTGTCGGATCATGAACGCAACCGTGATCGACTCTTTCTGAAAGGTCTGGGGGCGTCGCATGGGC
>JAZKTD010000085.1:0-11956 GCA_036625705.1 Salinivenus sp. | reverse complement strand
GGGCCCTCGACCTGCCGGCCGAGGAGGAGACCGCCTCCGACGAATCCGCCTCCGGTCCGCAGCAGTCACGGGTGCGGGAGTAGTCCCCCGCCGGCTGTCGTCGCGCCGTTGCTTCGAACCCACACCCCTTCCGCCATGCCCACGACGACCACATCCGCGAAGAAGCACCAGGAGCGGTGGCACGAGATTGTCGAGGACCCGCTTTTGGGCGAGCTTCCCTACAAGGTCGAGACCAATCACCGGGGCCAGATCGTCTTGAGCCCGCACAAGAACCGGCACGCTCGTCGGCAGAAGCGCATCGAGAAACAGCTCGACGCCCTGCTTCCGTCGGGCGAGGCCTTTCAGGAGTGGGCCATTGCTACGGTCGGCGGGACGAAACAGGCCGACGTGATCTGGGCGTCGGACGAACGTCTCGAGGAAATGGAGGAGACGGGGGACCCGACGACACTCGCTCCGGAGATTTGCGTCGAGGTGATGAGCGAGTCAAACGACTGGGCGGAGATGGAGGCGAAAATTAACCTGTACCGAGAGGCGGGCGCCGAGGAGGTGTGGGTCGTCGAACAGGACGGACGCGTCCGGTTTCTTGCCGACGAAGAACTGGAGCGGTCGACGCTCGCGCCTGACTTTCCGACTTCCCTGTAGTTCTAAGGAGGGCCGTGAGAAGTGTCCTAACACATCTCCCGATTAGGCGGAAGCGTACTCTGCGTCACCATCCTTGGTAGAGGATGCGCCCGTCGGCGCCTCACCGCGGCGCCTGTACGCGAGCACGAGCCCGTACGTCGGCCCGGCCGTTGTGCCCTGGCGCCCCGACACCTCCTCGCGGGCGGATGGGTCGGGCGGGTGAAAAAGGTCTCCCAGGGGGTGAGGCTCTCTTCAGCGTCAAGCGCACTGAGCCGCAGCGACGCCTCCGGCAGCAGACCTGTCTCGCCAGACGCCACGCCCGTCGATGTCTCAGCTCGAATACCTCATCGCGCTCATCTCCATCATCGTCGGTCTCGGATTCACCGACCTTGCCCAAAGTCTCCGAGAACTTGTCCGCCCTAGCCGTCGGGTCAAGTGGCACTGGCTCCCTCTCCTCTGGGTGGCAAACACGTTTCTGATCGCCCTGCAGCTCTGGTGGGTGTCGTTTGACGTGCTCCAGTCGGAGATCTTTGGTCGGCCGCTGGCGTTCCTTCCGTACCTTCTGCTTTTCGTTGGGCTGTACCTGACGTGCGCCTTTGCGCTTCCGGACCTGAGATGGGGGGACTCGACGTCGGCGTCCGACCTGAGGGCGACAGGTGAGGACGAACTGGACCTGGAGGCATTCTACTTTTCGGAGGAGCACCGCCGGTGGTTTTTCGGGACGCTGATCGGTCTCGTGTTTTTCGGCCAGATCATCTCGATCCCTCTTTTTCTCGTCCAAGGGAAACTGACCCTCTTCCAGGCAGGCATCACGTTCGGACAGAACGCGCTGCTGGCCGCTCTTCTTGCGGGCCTGATCCTGACAGCCAAGTGGTGGGCCCACGCCGGGGTCGGGGTTCTCGTGTTTCTGGGACTGATGTATACGCTGGGGGCAGGGATCTCGCCCATCGGATGAGTGTCCTCCGGAATCCCGCGACCAGAAGTAGAGGGGCGGGATCCGCCTCGGTCGGTCGGGCATGTTCGGCACCGGAGTGGGCGGTTCCTTTTTGCAGGACCGACACCACAGGGCCCTGCCGCGCGGAGCATTCTGGTCTACGAGGTCGCCACGCGGATCGGGACGGCCGCGAGGGAAGAGGGCCTCCAGGCCGGAGGGGGCCTAGTCGGAGGCGTCGGACGTACCGTTGGTCGGAGCGGGCGGGGCCCCCCGGCGGCCGTACGCGAGCACAAGCTTGAGGTGGGCCACCGTCGGCTCTACGAGCCCGAGTGATTCGAGCCGTTCCTGCGGCGTCTCCGGCAGCTTCGGCGGGCTCACGCGCCCCATCCACAGCTCCATCTTGTCGCTCAGGGCGTGGGGGCCCGGGAACTGCCCCTCCGGCAGGTGGGTGGTGTAGAATTCGCGCTTGCCCTGGAGGCGTTCGTGCACCTCGTCGGCCATCTCCGAGAGGCCCGGATCGTCGTCCATGACCATCGCCTTGCCGATCAGGTAGTCGCGGTACGTGAACGGCAGGTCGAGGAGCGTCCGCGTGATCGGGGGCTCGTGGTCGGGCTCGTCCGCGAGGCCGACCTCCGCCGCCCGGGCCGTGGCCGTCGCCACGAGGCAGAGGGTCTCCTCCGCCATGAGCTCGGGGTCGGCCCCGTCCATGTTGCCGATGCTCTCCAGTACGGCGTGGGTGAGGTCCTGCGTGAGGCCAAGGGCCCCGATCGTCGCGAAGGCGGTAAAGCCCGCGACCCGGTCCAGCGACTCCGCAACGGCGTCCGGTGGGCTCATGGTCTTGGGGGCGAGACGAGAGGAGAGCGGGCCGCTAGTTTTTCGACGGCGTCGGCGCCGGGGCCTCGCTGGTCGGCGTCTCGCTCTTCCAGTTGCCGCTCTGGCCCCCGGTCTTGGCCCGCAGATGCACGTCCCCGATGCGGATGTCCTTGGTGACCGACTTGCACATGTCGTAGATCGTGAGGGCGGCGACCGAGACGGCGGTCAGGGCCTCCATCTCCACGCCGGTCACGCCGAAGGACTTCGTAAACGCCCGGATGTCGATGGCCTTCTCCTCCTCGCTGAGGGTGAAGTCGACCTCGACGCCGTTGATCATCACGTCGTGGGAGAGGGGAATGAGCTTGTCCGTCTGCTTCGCCCCCATGATGCCGGCGATCTGGGCCGTCGTCAGGACGTCGCCCTTGCTGATGTCGTGGTCGCGGACGCGCTGGAAGGCCTCGTCGCCCAGGTGGACGCGCCCGAATGCGACGGCCGTCCGGGCCGAGTCCGACTGTTCGGACACGTCGACCATCCGGACGCCCCCTCCGCGGTCGACAGGGGAAATCGTAGAGGAGTCAGCCATGGGTTGGTGACGAAAGCGAGGGAAAGAAGCTGGTGAGGGTCGGCCGCCCCGTCCCGATGACGACGGGGACGGAGCGAATGCGCTGTCTGTTCGAATCGGAAGGGGTGGTGTTGGTTTCGACCCGGGGCCCGTCCGACTCCACAATCACGGCATCGTTTCGGCGCCGGCGAGCGTCGGCCCCGACGTCAACAGGGATACCGATCCGTGAAGAATTCCATGAAGACCGTTTCTGCTCATGTTGGGCTCGGTCCTCCGCTCACCCGGGAAACCGTTCAGGGACTTTTGCACGGATCGGTAAGATCAAAGATCGGGCCAGTCCGCCGTTGCGTGGACGCAGTGGCCGTCGAGGTAGGTGGCCAGGACCTCCGTGTCGGGGAGAGCCTCAGACGGGACGCGCATGGGGTTCTGAGACAGCACCACCCAGTCGGCCCGTTTCCCAGCCGCGATGGACCCGAGTTCGTCCTCCTGAGCCCCGGCGTACGCGGCGCCCAGAGTATGAGCGCGGAGGGCGGCGGTCCGAGAGATCCGTTCGGCGGGCCACCATCCGCCCTCGGGGCGGCCGTCGGGCGTCTGGCGCGTGACGGCGGCGTGGAGGGTCCGGATCGGGTCGAGGGGTTCGACGGGCGCGTCCGAGCCGAAGGCGAGACGGGCCCCGGCGTCCCGAAGGCTCTTCCAGGCATACGCCCGATCGAGGCGGTCGGTCCCGAGGCGGGCCTCGACCCATCCCATATCGCTGGTCGCGTGGGCGGGCTGGACAGACGCCACCGCGCCGAGGGCGCCGAGCCGGGGACGATCCTCGGGGGCTACGATCTGGGCGTGCTCGATGCGGGGGCGACGGAGGGGCGCGCCGGTCTCGCCCGCCGCGGTCTCGTAGGCGTCCAGCACCGCCCGAACGGCGCGGTCGCCGATGGCGTGGGTGTTCACCTGCAGCCCAGACTCGACGGCCCGCCGGACCCGTGCGCGGAGCGCCCCGGACGGGTGGCGGAGCAGGCCCCGATTGCCGGGGGCATCGGCGTAGTCGGCCAGCAGGGCGGCGCCGCGGCTGCCGAGGGCCCCGTCCGCGAAGAATTTGGCGGACGCGACGTCCAGCCGGCCGGACGAGTGCCGGAGCGGGCCGTGCTCGCAGACGTGGTCGAACGCGTCGCTGTCGCCGAGGGCCATGGCGTAGACGCGGCACGGAAACGTCCCCGCTTCGATGAAGCGACGAAACCGGCGAATCTCCGGCCGCGTGACGCCCGCGTCGTGGACGCTCGTCACCCCGTGGCGGGCCGCGTGCCGGACGGCGGCACGGAGGGCGCGGTCCTGCTCGGCGTCGGTCGGCGGCGGGATGTCGTCCTCAACGAGTGCCATCGCCTCGTCGACGAGCACGCCGGTGGGGCGGCCCGCGTCGTCGCGATCGATGCGGCCGCCCGCCGGGGCGTCCATGCGGCGGAGCCGGTCGAGGCCCACCGTGGCCTCGAGGGCCGCGGTGTTGGCCCAGCCGGCGTGAATGTCGGTGCGGACGAGCCACACCGGCCGCTCGGGAAACGCTGCGTCCAGCGGGGCCCGCGAGGGGGCGGCCGGCCAGCGGGTCTCGTCCCATCCGTGGCCGCGGAGCCAGGCGTTCGGCGGCAGGTCGTGCTCCGCGACGAACGCGTTCAACCGCTCCACGACGGCCGCCGGCGAGCCCGCACCGGTCAGGTCGGCCCGCCGCAGGGCGTGTCCGAGCTCATGGAGGTGCGCGTGGGCGTCGACGAAGCCGGGAACGACGGTCGCCCCCCCGGCGTCGACGTGGGGCACGTCGGGGGCCGCCTCCCGCACCGACGGGCCGGCACCTACGTCCAGAAAGCGCCCCCCACGGACCCTGAACGCCGTCGCGGTCGGGCACCGGTCGTCAACCGTGTGCACGGTGGCGTTGTGCACGACATAGTTGGACGCGGGCATGCGCAGGAATACGTTCAGAATGATACGAGGACGCAGTAACTTTGGATCGTACGGTTTCGCAGAGACGAAAAACGTGAAGAAGTGGTGACTGAAAGCGCTTCGCAGCGAATATGCGTTTGATAGTAGGGACTCCGTCGGTCACATAGTGAAGCCCCTATTGCGTAGAGGCAAGGGACTCCCCTGACTTCGCGGGTGGCTCCTCCCACCTGCTTTCTCCATTCTGGCGAGGTGCACGACACGAACATGGGTCACTCTTCCCCACCCCCATCCCTCGTGGACCCTTCCACCGGCGCGGCCCTCGGAGCTCGACGCGATCGATCGAACTGCGGCGTCGGGGTCCTCATGGACCTCGACGGCACAAAGAGCCATGCCCTGGTCGAAGAGGCCCTCAACGTGCTCGATAACCTCGATCATCGGGGCGCCCGCGGGGCCGAGGAGAGCACGGGCGACGGGGCCGGCATCCTCATCCAGAAGCCGCACGCCTTCTTCTCGGGGGTCGTCTCGGGCCTGGGGGCGCCCGATACCTACGGCGTCGGGCAGTTCTTTCTGCCGCCGGACCGGGCGGTCGGGCAGGCCCTGCGCGACTTCGTCGACCGGCGGGTGACGGCCGAGGGCTTCGAAACGATCGCCTGGCGCGACGTGCCGACCGACGCGTCGGACCTCGGGCCCACGGCGCTCGCCACCGAGCCCGACGTGTGGCAGCTCTTCGTGCGGCCCACAGAGCCGACGGCGCCCGAGCGGCTGGACGCGCAGCTCTACATCCTGCGTCGTCTCATCGAAAACGACGTGGCGGGCAGCGACCTCAAGAACAGCGAGATCTTCTACGTCTGCTCGCTGGACCGGCGGAAGATTGTTTACAAGGGCCTCCTCACCAACGCCCAGGTGCGGAGCTACTACCCCGACCTGTCCGACGATCGGGTCGCATCGACCCTCGCGCTGGTCCACTCCCGCTTCTCGACGAACACGCTGGGGGCCTGGCGCCTGGCGCATCCGTACCGCACCATCATCCACAACGGCGAGGTCAACACGCTCCAGGGCAACTTCAACTGGATGCGGGCGCGGGAGGGAGACCTCGAAAGTGATCGGTTCGGCACGGAGCTCGAGCGTATCCGACCCATCACCACGAAGGCGCAGAGCGACACCGCGGTGCTCGACAACGTCCTCGAGCTGTTGTCCGAGAGCGGCCGCTCGCTGCCCCATGCGCTCCGGATGCTGATCCCCGAGGCCTGGAGCAAGAACGAGGAAATGGCCCCGGCCCGGCGCGCGTGGTACGACTACCACTCGACCCTCGTCGAGCCCTGGGACGGCCCGCTCCTGGTCGCCTTCACGGACGGAGACAGCGTCGGTGCCGCGCTCGACCGCAACGGGCTGCGCCCGTGCCGCTACTGGGTGACGCACGACAACCGCCTCGTGATGGCCAGCGAGGCCGGCGTGGTGGACCTGCCGCCCGGGAAGGTGGGTCGGAAGGACCGGCTGCAGCCGGGGCAGCTCTTCCTCGCCGACGCCGAGGAGGGCCGCATCGTGCCCGAGGACGAGGTGTTCGACCGCCTGACCGACGAGAAGTACGCCCGGTGGCTCGACGAGCAGCGGACGCGGCTCCGGACGCGCGTCTCGGCGGACACCTCGCGGGGCGAGCTCGTGCCGGAGGTGGACCTGCACCTGAACGGCGACCCGCACGCTCTCACCCGTCGACAACGGGCCTTCGGCTACACGCGGGAGCACGTGCGGCGGCTCATGCAGCCGATGGTGGAAGATGGGAAAGACCCGGTCGGCGCCATGGGCAACGACACCCCGCCCGCCGTTCTCTCCGACCACAACAAGACCCTCTTTGCGTACTTCAAGCAGCTCTTCGCGCAGGTCTCGAATCCGCCCCTCGACTACATCCGCGAGGAGCTGGTGACCTCCCTCGAAAGTCACATCGGGCGCAAGGGCAATCTGCTGACCGAGAGCGCCGAGCACTGCCGCCAGCTGCACCTGGAGTCGCCCCTCCTGAGCGACGCCGAGTTCGAGGCCCTCCGCGACATCGACACGAAGGGCCTCCGGGCCGCGACGATCGACACGACCTTCGCCCCCGACACCGGCCTCGAGGCGGCCGTCGAGCGCATTCAGGGCGACGCCCGCCGGGCCATCGACGCGGGCCACGAGCTGCTCATTCTCTCCGACCGGGCGGCCGGCCCGGACCGCATCCCGGCGCCGAGCCTGCTCGTCGTGGGAGCGGTGCACCACGACCTCATCCGGGCCGGGCAGCGCACCGGCGCGGGCCTGGTGCTGGAGAGCGGCCAGCCCTGCGCCGTGCACCACGTCTGCACGCTGCTCGGCTACGGGGCCGACGCCGTCCACCCGTACCTCGCCTACGCCACGGTGCGCGACCTGGTGGCCCGCAGCGACGAGGCCGCCGACGCGACGACCGCCATCGAGCGCTACATCGGCGCCGTCGAGCAGGGTCTCCTCAAGGTGATGGCCAAGATGGGCATCTCCACGCTCGAGAGCTACAAGGGGGCGCAGGTCTTTGAGGCGGTGGGACTCAACTCCGACTTCGTCGAGGACTACTTCTACGGCACCACCTCCCGCATCGAAGGGGTGGGGATCGAGGAGCTGGAGGCCGACGTCCGCGAGCGGCACGAAAACGCCTTCGACGTCACCATTCCGGGGAGCACCGACCTCGAGACCGGCGGCGAGCTCTACTGGCGGCGCGACGGGGAGCACCACCAGTGGAACCCCCAGACGCTCGGGAAGCTGCAGCACGCGGTGCGGGCGGGCGACCGGGACGTCTACGACGACTACGCCCGCCACATCAACGAGCAGTCCCGCCAGCACCAGACCCTCCGCGGCCTGCTCGCCTTCGACGCGGGCCCGACCGACGCGATTCCGCTCGACGAGGTGGAGCCGGTCGAGGAGATCGTCCGGCGCTTCTTCACGTCGTCGATGTCGCTCGGGTCGCTGAGCCCGGAGGCGCACGAGACGCTCGCGGTGGCGATGAATCGCCTGGGCGGCAAGGCCAGCACCGGCGAGGGCGGCGAGCAGGTCGGCCGCTTTGGCACCGAGGGGGAGTGCAAGGTGAAGCAGGTGGCCAGCGGCCGGTTCGGCGTGACGAGCAGCTACCTCAAGAACGCCGACCACATCGAGATCAAAATCGCACAGGGCTCGAAGCCGGGCGAGGGCGGGCACCTGCCCGGCCAGAAGGTCAATTCGCTCATCGCTGAGACGCGGTACACCACGCCCGGCGTGTCGCTCATCTCCCCGCCCCCGCACCACGACATCTACTCGATCGAGGACCTGGCGCAGCTCATCCACGACCTCAAGAGCGCCAACCCCGACGCCGACGTGCACGTGAAGCTCGTGTCGGCGGCCGGCATCGGGGTGATCGCCGCGGGCGTGGCGAAGGCCAAGGCCGACGCGGTGCTCATCAGCGGGGAGTCCGGCGGCACCGGCGCCTCCCCGAAGACGTCGATCAAGTCGGCGGGCCTGCCGTGGGAGCTGGGCGTGACCGAGGCGCAGCAGGTCCTCCTCGAGAACGACCTCCGCTCCCGCATCCGCGTGCGGGTGGACGGCGGCCTCAAGACGGGGCGCGACGTGGCGGTCGCCGCCCTGATGGGGGCCGAGGAGTACGGCTTCGGCACCGCGGCGCTGGTCTGTCTGGGCTGCATCATGCTCCGCAAGTGCCACTGCAACACCTGCTCGGTCGGCATCGCCACGCAGGATCCGGAGCTCCGGAAGAAGTTTATCGGCGAGCCGGAGCACGTCATGAGCTACATGCGGTTCGTGGCCCAGGAGCTGCGCGAAATCATGGCCGGGCTCGGCGTCCGCACCGTCGACGAGATGGTGGGCCGCGTCGACCTGCTGCGTGCCCGCGAGACCGACCACCGGAAGGCGCGGCGCCTCGATCTGAGCCCGCTGCTCCGTCGTCCCGAGAGCGACGACGATCCCCGCAAGACGCAGTCTCAGAACCACAAGATCGACGAGAAGCTCGACCACACGCTGATCGAGGAGGCGCGACCGGCCCTCGAAGAGCAGGCGCCGGTCCGCCTCGAGCACGCGGTCTCCAACCGGGACCGCACCGTGGGGGCCATGCTCAGTTCGGCGGTCACCGGCCGCTACGGCCCCGACGGCCTGCCGGACGATACGATCCGGGTCGAGCTCGACGGCGTGGCGGGCCAGAGCTTCGGCGCGTTTCTCGCCACGGGCGTCACCCTCGACCTGGAGGGCGAGGCCAACGACTACGTCGGCAAGGGCCTCTCCGGCGGACGCATCCTCATCCGCACGCCCGACGCCGCCGGCTGGGTGGCCGACGAGAACATTATCCTCGGCAACGTGGCCCTCTACGGCGCCACGCGCGGGGAGGCCTACTTCAACGGCCAGGCCGGCGAGCGCTTCGCCGTCCGCAACTCCGGCGTGCAGGCGGTGGTCGAGGGCGTGGGCGACCACGGCTGCGAGTACATGACCGGCGGCGTGGTCGTTGTCCTCGGCGACACGGGGCGCAACTTCGGCGCCGGCATGAGCGGGGGCGAGGCCTACGTGCTCGACGAGAGCGGCGCCTTCGAGCAGAAGGTGAACCCGGGCATGGTGCGCGTCGAGCCCCTCACCGACGAGCGGGACCGACGCCTGGTGCGCCGCCTCGTGGAGACGCACCGCCACCACACCGGCAGCGCCAAGGCCCGGCGTGTGCTCGAGCACTGGCCCCGGGCGGTCGATCAGTTCCGCAAGGTGATGCCCGAGGCCTTTGCCCGCCAGGTCGAAGAGCAGCTGAAGGAGGGCACGGACATCCGGCCGCCCGTGCCGCCCGCGCCGGAGACTTCTTCCACTGTTCTGGCCTAATTCCTACGCTCAAGCCAGTATCCTTGCTGCGTATTGCGTAATACGTATTGCGTAAGTTCACGATCTACCCGGGGCAACAATACGCAATACGAAATACGCAATACCCTCCGCCCGAGCCCGGCGTAGCGCTCCCTGCATGTCGCCCACCCCCGGAAGATTCTTCACCGATCAGCCCCTGCCATGCCCCGCGAACACCATCCCGACGGGTATCAAAAGCACGCTCGACGCCCGATCGGCAAGCGCGACCCGGAGGACCGCACGGACGACTTTGCGGAAATCTGGGCGCCGGACTGGGACCCTGAGCAGCTCAAGGAGCAGGGCGAGCGCTGCGTCGACTGCGGGGTGCCGACCTGCATGAGCGGCTGCCCGATCGGCAACCGCATCCCCGAGTGGAACGACCTCGTGCACAAGTCGGACTGGAAGGAGGCCCTCGAGCAGCTGCACGCCACCAACAACTTCCCCGAGTTTACGGGCTACACCTGCCCGGCCCCCTGCGAGGATTCCTGCGTGCTGTCGTACAACGACGACCCGGTCGCGATCAAGAGCATCGAGCGGGCCATCGTGGACAAGGGCTGGGAGGAAGGGTGGATCCAGCCGGAGCCGCCCGCCGAGCGCACCGGCCGCCGCGTGGCCGTCGTGGGCAGTGGGCCCGCCGGCCTCGCCGCCGCCCAGCAGCTGAACCGGGCGGGCCACCGCGTCGTGGTCTACGAGCGGGACGACGCCCTCGGGGGCCTCATGACGTACGGCATCCCCGACTTCAAATTCGCGAAGCGACGGGTCGACCAGCGGATCGACCAGCTCCGACGGGAGGGCATCGACTTCGAGACGGGCACGGAGATCGGGACCGACATCGCGGCGGACCGGCTCCACGACGAATACGACGCCACCTGCCTCGCCCTCGGCGCACAGAAGCACCGCGAGCTGCCGGTGCCGGGCACCGACCTGGACGGCGTGATGCCGGCGATGGACTTCCTGCCCCAGGAGAACCGCCGTCAGAACGGCCGGACGGTCTCCGGCGGCGTAACGGCAAAGGGCAAGAACGTCGTCGTCCTCGGCGGCGGCGATACCGGCGCCGACTGCGTGGCCACCGCCCGCCGGCAGGGCGCCGAGCAGGTGGTCCAGATCGGCATCAACCAGAAGCCGCCCTCGGAGCGGCCGGCCGACAACCCCTGGCCCGAGACCGCGCAGGTCTACAAGAAGACGTACGCCCAGGAGGAAGGCGGCACGCAGGAGTTTGCCGTCAACACCACCGCCCTCGCCGACCGGGACGGCGACGGCCACGTCGACGAGCTTCAGGCCGAGCGGGTGGAGTGGGCCTACGAGAACGGGCGGCGTGCCGACAAGACCGTCGTCGACCCCGACTTTCGGGTGCCGGCCGACCTGGTGCTCGTGGCCATCGGCTTCGTCGGGCCCGAGCACAACCCCTTCGCCGACCTCGGCGTCCGGCAGGCCGACGACGGCACGTTCGCGACCGACGACCGCCTCATGACCGACGTCGACGGCGTCTTCGCCGCGGGCGACGCGCGGATGGGGGCCTCGCTCGTCGTGTGGGCCATCGGCGAGGGCCGCGACGCCGCCCGCCAGATCGACCGCTACCTCATGGGCAAGTCGAAGCTCCCGGCCAGCCTGCAGACGCAGAATCCCCCACTCTCCTTCGCGTAGGCGGGCACCATGGGGACCGGGACACGACGAGGAGACCCGGAAACGAGACGGTCGTCCCCACCGCGGGCGCGGGGTCCGTTCTCCTTGCCGGGACGACTCCGCTCTCCGTCACCCTGCGCCCGGCGATGGTTGGAACGCCCTGGGAGCCGACGTGCCCGTCCGAAAAGGAGCGCCCCGTCGGAGCGCGCCGTCGGAGGGCGCCGTCAGGGCCCGGCGGTCCCGCCCATCGTGACCGCGAGCAATAGCACGTGCTCGGCCGTGCGCATCATCGCGGGGATATCGGCCCACTCGTCGGGGTGGCCGCGCCGCCCGCCGCGATCGCCCCCGAGTCCAATCGCGGGCGTCCCGCCGCCGATGGCAATGTTCATGTTCGACGAGCCGGCCGGATCGAGCGAGGGCTCCAGGTCGAGGTGCCGACCAATGGCCCGCGAGGTCTGGACGAGGCCCGACGTCTTCAGGCCGTCGATCTGCCCGCCGGGAATGACAGGGCTAACGTATAAGATTCCCGTGAAGGAGCTTGCGCATATAATCGTTATCCCAACCGGCCTGCTTGCGTCGGCCTCGAATGCTGGTGTCCGCCTCTGAATCGCTCTTCAACAGGTTCA
>JAZKTD010000084.1:0-11968 GCA_036625705.1 Salinivenus sp. | reverse complement strand
CTAGTGGGACTGCACAACTGAATGGACGGATCTCACAGAGTCCGCAACGGGGGCGCCCCCTGGTTCTCGACACGGAGGCCTTCCGCCTGTTCACCGCGGCCACCTGATCAGCGCGGCTCCGAAACGGGCACCCTCGAATTTGTCAGACTCGTTGTGCAAGGCCACTGGCGCCCGACTTTTCCTCGACGGGCCCCGCCCGAGACGATGGGGCGCCGCCCCGGACCGTTACAAAGAAGAAAAGAACACCTTCTTATCATAAATTACCGGATCAGATCTCCCGCTCCCGCGAATAGGCCTGTCCCGAATTCGGGCGCCGGCAGGTGCTCGTCTCATTGTCCCCATCGCTCACTGGACCTCAACGAAGACAGACCCAATCACGGCATGGAGCAGGAAGACATGGATCAGACCGACAGACGCGTAGACGGACACGTTGCCATCGTGACCGGTGCCCGCACGGGCATCGGCCGCGCCACCTCCGAACTGCTGGCCCGGGAGGGGGCGACGGTCGTCGTGACCCACTACGAGGAGAACGGCGCCCAGGACACGGTCGAGAGCATCCGCGAGGACGGGGGGGAGGCGGTCCACATGACGCTCGACGTCCAGTCGGAAGCGGACTGGGAGCGCGTCGTGGCGAAGACCTGCGAGGAGGTCGGCTGTCCCACCATCCTCGTCAACAACGCCGGTGTCTACATGGTGAAGCCGATTACGGAGATCGACCAGGCCGACTGGCAGCAGCTCTTCGACATTAACGTGAAGGGGGTCTTCCTCGGCATGAAGCACACCGTTCCGATGATGAAGGACAACGGGACCGGCTCCATCATCAACATGTCGTCGATCGCCGGGCTGGCCGGCGTGGCCGGGCACACCTGCTACGGCGGCAGCAAGGGCGCGGTGCGCCTGATGACGAAAGACATGGCCATGGAGGTGGCCGGCACCGGCGTCCGGGTCAACTCGATTCACCCGGGCGCGATCGACACGAAGATGATCCGGGAGGAAGGCCCGACCATGGAGGAGTTCGAGGCGATGCACCCGGTGGGCCGGGTGGGGGAGCCCGAGGACGTGGCCTACGGCGCCCTCTACCTCGCCTCCGACGAGTCGTCGTTCGTAACGGGGACGGAACTCGTCATCGACGGCGGCTTCTGCGCCAATTAGCCATCCGCCGTCGTTGGACGCGGCGAAGACCACCCGCTCCCGGCGTGGCGACGCACGACGACCCCGGTCTCGGGCGGGACGGGCGCCGGTCCCTCCCTCGGCGCCTACCCGCCGGGCCACACCCTGAGAACTCAAGTCGACGCTTTCTCAACGAAACCCTCCAAGATTCCATGACCATTCCGCTGGTTGGCACGATGAAGCGCGACCACCTCATCTTTCTCTTCGCAATGGTCATCCTGTCCGCCGGGGTTGCCGACGGGCTCTACCGCGGCGTCGGCCTCCCTCTGTGGGGGGCCGTACCGGCCGGGATCGGGCTCTGGTCGGCGCTCGCGGTTCGGATGTACTACCAGTCTCAAAAGGAACTGGCACAAGCCGACGCGGAGTAACGCACGACGATTCCATCGGGCCGCCGACGCCCCTGGGGTCGACCTCCCCGGACCCGGGCAGGGAGATCCCAGATCTCCAATTCCCCCACTCGTTCCGGGCCACGTCGGAAGGGAGGGGGGCTCGTGAGCCTCCACCGTTCGTCCGGGGCGTCGAGATACGATTTCCCTGGTCCGGGCTCGGGGGCGCTGGCATTTTTCGGCGGCAGCGGGCATTTTTGGGACGGTTCTCCTCCCGCCCGTTGCTCTCGTCTCCCCCCTCTCCCCGATGGCTTCCATTCCGACCCACACGCTGCCCAGTGGCGACCCGCTCCCCGTCGTCGGATACGGCACCTGGGACCTCGACGACGCCGACGTGCACGACGTCCTTCCGACGGCCCTCGACGCAGGGTACACGCACATCGACACGGCCGAGGGCTACCAGAACGAAGGCGCCATCGGGGACGTGATTGCCGAGTACGATCGGGACGACCTGTTTCTTACCTCGAAGGTGCTGCCCTCGAACCTGCACTACGAGTCGCTGCTGGCGGCCCTGGACGGCTCCCTCGACCGGCTCGGCGTCGACGCCCTCGACCTCTACCTGGTTCACTGGCCCAACCCGGCCATCTCGATTCGGGACACCCTACGGGCCCTGGAGCGGGCCCACGAGGAGGGACTCGTCCGCAACGTGGGCGTCAGCAACTTCAGCGTCTACCAGTTGACGTTTGCCCGTCGAATCGCGGAGGTCCCCATCGCCGCCAATCAGATCGAGTTTCACCCGTGGTACGTGCGCCCGGAGCTGCTGGAGTACTGCCAGGCCCACGACATCGTCGTGCAGGCGGCCGCCCCGCTCGCCCGCGGCGCGGTCCTCGACGACCCGGTCGTCGTCGACGTCGCCGAGGCCCACGACGTGACGCCCGCCCAGGTGGTGCTCCGGTGGGCCGTCGAAAAGGGTGTGGTCGTCCTTCCGAAGTCGACGACCCCGGCCCACATCCGCACCAACCTCGACCTCTTCGACTGGGACCTCGGCGCCGAGGACACCGAGCGCCTCGACGCCCTCAACCGCGGGGACAACGTCTACATGATCGACCTCGACGACGACGTATACGGCGTACCCGCGTAACGGCCTCGGGGGCGTGCCGGATCTCCGGACCCGCTTCCCTTTTCTCGTTCAGCGTAAAAACGTTCAACGTTGAACGTCCAACCCTCAATGTGCGATTGTCGTGAGAGGTCGGGGCCGCCCTTGTCACTGCCCCCGCCCCACCCGATGTTGTGGCGATGATTCCCGTCCGCTTTCCGTAGGAGCCAACAGAGACAATGCCGGAGGAGACGTCGTGGGTGGTCTGCAAGTTTGGGGGCTCGAGCGTATCGACCCGGGCCCGCTGGGACACCATCGCCGAGGTGGTGCACGCCCACCGGGCGGAGGGGCGCCATCCGTTCCTGGTCTGCTCGGCGCTGCAGGGCATTTCCGACCAGCTGGAGGTCCTGCTGCGCGAGGCGGAGCACGGGGACTCGGCCCCGACGCTGGGGGCCATTCGGGACCGGCACCACACGCTGGCCCGCGACCTGGGGATCGACCCCGACGCCGCGCTGGCGGGCGGCCTCGAGCGCCTGACCGCCCTCACGGACGAGATTGTCGGACGGGCCCCCTCGCCCCGCCAGCGCGCCGCCGTCATGGCCACCGGCGAGCTGCTGTCCACCCGCCTCGGGGTGGCGTACCTGTCGGCGCAGGGCCTGCCGGTGGAGTGGCTCGACGCCCGCGAGTTTCTGCGCGCCCAGGACGACCCGCACGTGCCCCCACGCCGCCAGTACCTCGCGGCCACCTGCGCCTCCCATTCCGACCCGGTGCTGCGGTCGCACCTCGGCGACGCGCCGGACACGGTCTACCTCACGCAGGGCTTCATCGCGAGCAACGCCCTGGACGAGACCGTCCTCCTCGGGCGCGGCGGCTCGGACACCTCGGCGGCCCACTTCGCGGCGAAGCTGGGGGCCGAGCGGCTCGAGATCTGGACGGACGTGCCCGGCATGTTCACGGCCAACCCGGGCGAGGTGCCGTCCGCCCGCCTGCTGCGCCGCCTCGGCTACGACGAGGCCCAGGAGCTGGCCACCATGGGGGCTCGCGTGCTGCACCCCCGCTGCCTCGACCCCGTCGAGCGCCACCAGATCCCCCTCCACATCCGGAGCACCGACGATCCCTCCCTCGACGGCACCGTGGTGGCCGGAGACGGCCCCGACCAGGGCCCGCAGGTGAAGGCCATCTCGGCCAAAACCGACGTGGTGGCCGTGAGCATGGACACGCTGGGCATGTGGCAGGAGGTCGGATTCCTGGCCGACGTCTTCCAGATCTTCAAGCACCACGGCCTGTCGGTCGACCTGGTCGCCACCTCGGAGGCCAACGTGACGGTGACGCTCGACGCCCAGGCCAACGCGCTCGATCCCGACGCCCTCGACCGCCTCCTGCACGACCTCAACCGCTACTGCGACGCGGAGATCATCGGCTCCTGCGCCGTGGTGAGCCTCGTGGGCCGCCACATCCGGTCGCTGCTCAGCGAGCTGGGGCCCGCCTTCGAGGTGTTCGACGAGCAGAAAGTGCACCTCGTGACCCAGGCCGCGAGCGATCTCAACATGAGCTTCGTGGTCGACGAGGGGCAGGCCCCCCGCCTCGTGCGGGAGCTCCACGCCCAGTTCTTCGGCGCGAAGGCCCCGGACGTCGTCTTCGGTCCCCGGTGGCAGGAGCTGGCCGAGCCCGACGGCGCCTCCGCCGGCGACGGACGCCCGGAGATGTGGTGGCAGGACCGCCGCGAGGCCCTCCTGGCCCTCGCCGACGACGCGTCGCCCCGCTACGTGTACGACGCGGCCACCCTCCGGGCCCGGAGCCGCACGGTGCAGGCCCTCGATCCGGTGGACCGGGTCTTTTACGCCGTCAAGGCCAACCCGCACCCCGACGTGCTGCGCCTGCTCGACGAGGAGGGCCTCGGCTTCGAATGCGTCTCGCCCGGCGAGCTGGACCGCGTCTTCGAGGCCGTCCCGAACGTCGACCCCGACCGCGTCCTCTTCCAGCCCAACTTCGCCGCGGCCGCCGAGTACGCCGACGCCTTCGAGCGGGGGGTGCACGTGACGCTCGACAACGTACAGCCCCTCGCCGAGCACCCGGACGTGTTCGCCGACCAGACCATCTTCGTGCGCGTCGACCCGGGCCAGGGGCACGGCCACCACCGCCACGTCCGCACCGCGGGCGCGCAGTCAAAGTTCGGCGTCGTGCCCGACGAGCTCGGACGGCTCCGGGCGGCGGCCGAGCGGGCCGGCACCACCGTTCGGGGCCTGCACGTCCACGTCGGCAGCGGCATCACCGAGGAGGAGACGTGGGCCGACCTCGTGGCCTTCCTGGCGTCGCTGGCGGGCGACTTCCCGCACGTCGACACGATCAACGTGGGCGGCGGCCTCGGCGTGCCCGACCGCCCGGGCGCCCCGCCGGTGGACCCCACGGCGCTCGAGGAGCAGCTCGAGGTCGCCGCCGAGCAGCACCCGCAGTTCGCCCTCTGGATGGAGCCGGGGCGCTACCTGGTGGCCGAGGCCGGCGTGCTGCTCGCCCGCGTCACGCAGACGAAGGACAAGGGCACGGTCCGCTACGTGGGCCTCGACACCGGCATGAACAGCCTGCTCCGCCCGGCCCTCTACGGCGCCTACCACGAGATCGTGAACCTGACGCGCCTCGGCGAGACGGCCTCGGGCGTCGTCGACGTGGTGGGCCCCATCTGCGAGACCGGCGACGTGCTCGGCCACAACCGCCACCTGCCTCCCACCCGGCCCGGCGACGTCCTGCTCGTGTCCACGACCGGGGCCTACGGCGCGAGCATGGCCAACCACTACAACCTGCGCCCGCCCGCCGAGGAAACGCTCATCTGAGCGCCGACGACGCCTCGGGCGGGATCCCCGCGTCGAGGGCGTCGCCGAGCCGCCGATAAAGGGAAACTTCGGGGTCGGAGTCGAGGCCCACGCACCGGTGGGGACAATGGAGAGCGAACGATTGGTCACGGCGCTACGCGGAGGACATTTGAATCAATCCCATGTTCAATTGCGCAATGGTGCTTTCCCCTTCTCAAATACCCGGTAGCGCGGTCCAATAGCGTTCTGGAGTTTTTGCGCGCTGCTCGTGTCCCTGCGTTCCGGGAGACGGTTTTGACGTCATGCGCTGGCATCCGTAAGTTTACGCACCCGTCCTACCGGGCGCGGAACGGCGTCCCCGGCCCTCCCAGCCCAAAAACAAAGCCACTTCCTCCGTTCGATTCGCTCGCGGCGAGCGAGATCCCGTTCCTAAAAGCACGTACGTTCCTATGGCCACGCCTACGTCGCTGCGGACGGTACTGTCCGCCATGCTCGCGCTCTTTCTGGTCGGGACCGGCGCCGTTCAGGCCCAGGACCAAACGGTGACGGGGACTGTGACGGACGCCCAGAGCGGAGAGGCCCTGCCGGGGGTGAACGTGACGGTCCCCCAGACGAACGTCGGGACCACGACGGATCGGGACGGCGCGTACCGCCTCTCGGTCCCGGAAACGGCCGACTCGCTGGCGTTCAGCTTCGTCGGATACCAGCGAACGGTGCGGGCCGTCGGGACTCGGTCCGAGATCAACGTCGCTCTGCAACCGGCAGTCGGTCAGCTGGAGGACGTGGTGGTCACGGCCCTCGGGGTCGAGCGGGAAGAGCGCTCGCTCGGGTACGCCGTGCAGCAGGTCGACGGGGCCGAGATTGCCGAGACGCAGGAAACCAACCTGGTGAGTGCGCTCCAGGGGCAGGTGGCGGGCGCCCAGATCACCAACACGGGCGGGCAACCGGGGAGCTCCTCCCGCATTGTGCTTCGCGGCGTCACGTCGCTGGACCCGAACGCCGACAACCAGCCCCTCTTCGTCGTCGATGGGGTTCCGGTTAGCAACGAGACGTTTTCGGGGAGCCGCGGGGCCGGCGGGTTTGCGTTTTCGAACGGGGCCGTCGACATCAATCCCGAGAACATCGAGTCGGTGTCTGTGCTGAAGGGCGCGAGCGCCGCGGCGCTCTACGGGGTCCGTGCGGCCAACGGGGCCGTCGTCATTGAGACGAAGGACGGCCAGGCGGGCCAGACCCAGGTCGACTACTCGAGTTCGGTTGGCTTCCAGCGCGTCGGCAAGATCCCGCCCATGCAGCGGGAGTTCATGGACGGCTGGCGCGGGGAGTTCGGGTTCTTCGGGTTTCCGTCGTTCCACGCCTGGGGCCCCAAGGCGGACACCATTCAGGGATCCGAGTTTTTCCGCAACTACGAGGACTACTTTGACCGCGGGGGCATGGGGCAAAACGTCCAGAACAGCCTGGCGGTGTCGGGGGGAACGGAAGCGTCGACCTTCCGCCTCTCGCTGAACTACGGGGACCAGACGGGGGTTATTCCGGAGGCCGAAAACGAGAACTTCTCCGCCCGGGCGTCGGGCCAGCTCGACGTGAGCGACGAGCTGCGCGTCTCGGCGTCGGCGAAGTACGCGAACGCACAGGGCACGAAGCTCCCGGTCGACGGGCAGCTCGGCCAGCTCATGTACTACCCGACGAGCGTGAGCGTCGTGCGTAAGTTCAAGAACGAGGACGGGTCGCAGTTCTCGCCGCTGCCCTTCCTCAATCACCCGATCTTCGTAGCCAAGAACCACAACCTGACGAACGATCGGGATCGATTTATCGGAAACATCGGCGTCACCTACACCCCGACCGACTGGTTCACGGCGGAGTACCGGTTCGGGAACGACCTCTACCAGGACGCCCGCGAAGAGGTGATCCCGGGCCCGCTGGGGGTGCGGGAGAACGAGAACGCGATTTCGGCGCAGGGCCTTCTGGACCGGGAAACGATCACAAACCGCGAACTGACGTCCACGCTGCGCCTGTCCGCGTCGCGGTCGCTCACCGACGGACTGGACGCCGAGTTGAGCGTGGGGAACGACGTGTTTGATTCGAACTTCGACCGGGTGAACGTCACGGGGGAAAACTTCGGAACGCCCCGGTTCTTCGACCTGAGCAACACCTCCAACATCTCGACCTCGGAGGCCCAGCGCGAGCGCCGCGTGATTGGCGTATACGGCGACCTGAGCCTCAACTACGAGGACTATCTCTTCCTCACGCTCACCGGCCGCAACGACTGGTCCTCCACCCTGCCGGAGGGCAATCGCTCCTTCTTCTATCCGTCGGCGAGCCTCGGCTTCGTGTTCAGCGACGTCGTGGAGCTGCCGTCCGGCTTCGACTACGGGAAACTCCGGCTCTCGGCCTCGGAGGTGGGGAAGGATGCGCGGCCGTACCTCACCGACATCACGTTCGGCTCCTTTCCCTTCAAGGGCGAGACCCTGGAGACCCGCAGCGGCCAGCTGGGCGACCCCAACCTCAAGCCGGAGACCACGGTCTCCTTCGAGATCGGCGCGGACCTTCGGTTCCTGGACGAGCGGCTGCGCCTCGACGTGACGGCCTACCAGTCCAACAGCCGCGACCAGATCATTCCGGTGCCCGTGTCGGAGGCGACCGGCTTCGATGAGTTCGTGACGAACGCGGGCGAGATCCGAAACCGCGGGATCGAGCTGACTACCAACATCCGAGCCGTCGAAACCGAAGACTTCACGTGGGACGCGACCGTGAACTGGTCCAAGAACAACAACGAGGTCGTGTCCATCCGGGAGGGCATCGAGTCCATCACCCTGAGCGGCTCCTCCTTCTCCTACGGCGGAAGCCTCACGATGCAGCTGCGACGTCAGCTGGAATACGGCAACCTCTTCGGGCCGGTCTACGACCGCTTCTACGAGAACCCGAGCGAGGAGAACGACTTCATCGTGAACGAGGACCGCCCCCGGATCATCAGTCGAGACACGGGCTTCCCGACGCGCAGCGGCGAGGGCTTCAAGGTGATCGGGAACGTCCAGCCGGACTGGACGGGAAGCGTGAAAAACACCTTCTCGTACCAGAACTTTACGCTCTCGGCCCTCATCGACGTGAAGCGGGGCGGGGACCTGTACAACCAGGTGGCGGCGTTCCACGCCTCTCAGGGGACGCTCCCGATCACGACGAATCGGGACGAAGAGGTGCAGTTCGAAGGGGTCTATCCGGACGGAACGCCCGTCGACACGACCGTCGTGCCGGGGCAGGACTTCTACCGCAACGTGTACCGGCGCGTGGCCGAAAACTTCGTCGAGGACGCCTCCTACGTGAAGCTGCGCAACGTCCGGCTGACGTACCGGCTGCCGGACCTGCTGACGGGCAACACGCCCCTTCGGAGCGGAAGCATCGGGGTGGGGGCGAGCAATATCCTCCTGTGGACGCCGTACGACGGCTTCGACCCGGAGTCCCGCCAGTTCGACGCGGGCAGCAACACGCAGGGCTTTCAGGGACTGCGCACCCCGGCGGTGGAAAGCTACACGGTTCAACTCAACCTGAGCTTCTAGCCGCGCAGGCCCTCGCCCCTCCCTCTCGGTGCTTCGATCGTCGACCCCCTAAGGTCCCATGAAACGCGCCCTCCTCCTGCTCGCCGTCTTCGGATTTGTCCTCGTCGGGTGCAACGACGGGAGCCTGCTCGTGGACAACACCAATCCGAACGCGACCTCCGACCCTTCCGTGTCGGGGCTGCTCTCCAGCGCCATTTTCGCGACGAGCAACAACGTGATTCCGGGCACCGCCCAAACCACGTCGCTCTACGTCCAGCACTTTGCCTCCCCCAGCGCGAGTGCCGTCGACCAGCACTTTGAGGCGCGATTCGGGGGGACGTGGTCCAGCGTGTACAACGTCCTCGGCGACACGCAGGCGCTCATCGAGAAGGCGGAGACCGAAAACTCACCCTACTACGCCGGAATGGCGCGCGTCATTCAGGCCTACAATCTCGGGCTTGCCACGGACCTGTGGGGCGACATTCCCAACCAGCAGGCCCTGCAGGGCAGCGACAACCTGACGCCGGCCTACGACCCGCAGGAGCAGGTGTACGGCGACATCCAGACGCTTCTGGACGACGCGATCGACGACCTGAATGCCGACTCGTCGAAATTCACCCCGGGCAGCGACGACCTCCTCCACGGCGGCGACCTCGAGAAGTGGAAGAAGACCGCCTGGGCCCTGAAGGCCCGCTACCGCAACCACCTCACCGAGAAGTCCGCCTACGACCCGCAGGCGGTGCTGAGCGCCGTCGACAACGCCCTGGCGGGCAACGAGGACGACGCGCAGATGGACTACACGAACGACGACGACTTCAACCCCTGGCACGACGCGTACCTCGAAGAGGATGGGGGCATTCTGCAGGTGCACCTCTCCGAGCAGCTGGTGAAGGAGATGGACGGGACCCTTTACGGGGTCGTCGACCCGCGCCTCGAGGTGGCCATTACGGACTCGGCCGAGTCGGCGCCCCCCGGATACGTCGGCACCCGGAATGGAGAGGGGGACCGGGAGGCCTACAATCACCTCGAGGCCTCCGGGTACTACGCCGCCGAGAACGCCCCCATTCACTGGATGACCTACGCAGAGGTCAAGCTTATCGAGGCCGAGGCCGCGCTTCGGGACGGCCAGCGGGGCCGCGCCTACAGCGCGTACCGGGAGGGCATCCGGGCGCACATGAACAAAGTCGGGGTCCCGGACAGCCTGCGAGAGGCGTACCTGAACGATCCCGCCGTGGACGTGGGCCCGAGCGACCTGACGCTCGACCTCATCTTCAAGGAGAAGAACGTGGCCCTGTTCTTGGACCCCGAGGCCTGGGTCGACCACCGACGCCACGACTACGACTACCCGGATTTTGAGCCCCCGGTGGACCAGAATCCCCTCTTCGACGGCAATCCGAATACCGACCACATCCGTCGCGTCCTCTACCCGCTGTCGGAGATCGAACGGAATCGTTCGAACTCGCCGGACGTGTCGCTCGACCAGTTCCTGTGGTGGGACCAATCGTAGGGCCCGGAGGGCCGACGGAGCGAAGGGACCGGAGCGGCCGTGGGGACCCCCGCCCGGACGAAAGCGTCGAATTCATCGTGAGGAAGACAGCCCGACGGTTCCCCGTATGCCATCACTTCCCCTCTTGAGGCGCGGTCGGGCCGGTCCCGGCATGTCCGTCCCCCCTTTTCTCTTCGTCGGCGGGCTCCTGCTCGCCGCCCTCCTCGCCGTTCCCCGTTCCGTGCCTGCCCAGTCCCCGTCCCTCGATGCGCTGGATCGCGACATTCGCACCGTCCTCGACTCGGTCGAGGGGGACTTCGCCGTGGCCTTCCGCAACCTGGACGACACGAGCGAGACGCTTCTGCTCAACGAGCACAGCATGTTTCACGCGGCGAGCACCATGAAGACGCCGGTCATGGTGGAGCTCTACCGACAGGCACACGCCGGCCGGTTCGACCTGGACGACTCGATCCGGGTCACGAACGAGTTTCGGAGCATCGTGGACGGAAGCGCCTACTCGCTGACGCCCGAGGACGACAGCTACGAGGCCCTCTACGACCACCTCGGGGAGAAGCGCCCGATCCGCACGCTGATGCGGGAGATGATCACGGCCAGCAGCAACCTGGCCACCAACATTCTCATCGAGAAGGTGGGGGCCGAGCGCACGACGCAGACCATGCGCCGGTACGGGGCCGACAGCATCCAGGTGCGGCGCGGCGTGGAGGACATGAAGGCCTACCGGCAGGGCCTCAACAACGAGACCTCGGCCCACGACCTCCTCGTCCTCCTCGAACGCATCGCCCGCCGCCAGGCCGTGAGCGAGGAGGCCTCCGAAGAGATGATTGAGATTCTGAAGGAGCAGGCGTACAACGACATGATTCCCGCCCGCCTGCCCGATTCGGTCGAGGTGGCCCACAAGACCGGATGGATTACGGGGCTGCACCACGACTCCGGCATCGTCTTCGTGCCCGACGGGCCCACGTACGTCCTCGTGCTGCTGTCGCAGAACCTGGAAGACGAGGAGGCGGGGGTGGACGCCTTTGCCCGCATCTCCCGCGTGATCTACGAGTTCGTCACGCAGTAGCGCCCCCTCCGTCGGGAACGAGGTCGTCTCCGGGCTCGGTCGCCCAATCGAAACACTGCGTCAATTCTCCCCCGCCGGGAGACGGGGGCCTGTCGCTTTTTCCCCGCGATCATTACGCTCAGACTGTTCGATCCCGTCGACGTTCGCGACGGACCGGCCCTGTTTCTTCCCCAGACGAACCGTTCCTCCCCATGGACACCCCTCTCCGCATCGTTCAGTACGGCCTCGGCCCCATCGGCCAGGAGGTCGTCCGCACCGTTCTCGACAAGGACGACGCCGACGCAATGACGCTCGTCGGGGCCGTCGACATCGACCCCGACAAGGTGGGGCGCGACGTGGCCGACGTGATCGGCGACGGAGCCGCCCACACGGGCGTCTCGGTGTCGGACGACGCCGACGCCGTCCTCGCCGACACCGCCCCGGACGTGGTGCTCCACACCACCACGTCGTTCCTCGACGGCGTGACCGA
>JAZKTD010000083.1:0-12109 GCA_036625705.1 Salinivenus sp. | reverse complement strand
CAAGCTGGAGGGGTGAGCGTCTGGGCGTCGAGGCCCGATCCCGGGGACGGAGGCTCTGGTGCTCGGGGGCAGACGTCGTGCCCCGGAGGAGAGCGTGGGGGAATGGGGGAGAGGGCGAGGGGGGCGTTGTGCCGCTGTCGAGAGTCCGGCAGCGAGGCATACCGAACCCTGTGTAGTGCAGCGTCAACCGTCATTATGCAGGCAAGCGCGATCCCAAAACAATAGGCAGGTCGCTTCGAGCAAGGCCATCTAGATGGCCGCGCCGAGAAGCCTCCTAGAAGTAAGCGGCTACGTCAGGAAGATTTCTCGACTGGGAAATCTGAGATTTCCATGCTCGAAACATGTCCCGACCCCTGTCGGGGTGACGTGCCCGTTTTTTGGTTTGGAGATCGCGCTGTCATGCAAAGAATGACCATTGACACGGTAGTAGTCGGATCGTTGTCGTCCGTCGGCCTCCGGCAGGGCTGGATGTGAAGACGTGCGCGTCTCTACTGCTGTCGGGGGTCGGCAAAATACGTCCATACACCCGCCCCTCCAGGCCTCCACACCGAACGGAGCGTGCACTCGGCGGGGAGACTGAGTGCACGCGGAGTTCGTATCAGGCGGCGGAGCGGTCGCGGCCGAACGGACAGGTCATGCTCGGGTCGGCGGCCTCGGCGTGTCCGTCCCCACCACCCCGTATTTAGACGTTCCCCCGAATCCTGCGGGCGGATTCGGGGTCAGTCGCTCCGGGTCGGCACAGACGTCTCCCGGTGCACGACCTCGGGGGCGAGGGGGTGGAAGTGGGCCGTGAAGTGACGGAGCTGGGGCGGCTCCTCGGTGATCTCGTAGCCCCGAAGCTCGTCCCGCCGGTCGTACACGTGCTCGAAGCACTCGATCACGTAGTCGACGTGGCTCTGGGTGTAGACGCGGCGCGGGATGGCCAGCCGCACCAGCTCCATCGAGGCCGGCTCTTCGCTGCCGTCCGGCTGCCGGCCGAACATGACGGAGCCGATCTCGACGCCCCGAATGCCGCCGGTCGTGTAGAGGGCCGCGGCCAGCGCCTGCCCGGGATACTCGAGCGGCGGGATGTGGGGCAGCAGGGCCTTTGCGTTGACGTAGACGGCGTGCCCGCCCACCGGCTCGACGATGGGCACGCCCAGGTCCGTGAGCGCCTCGCCCAGGTAGCGCGTGGAGGCCATCCGGTACTCGAGGTAGTCCTCGTCCACGATCTCGCGGAGGCCCACGGCGATCGCCTCCAGGTCGCGCCCGGCGAGCCCGCCGTAGGTGGGGAAGCCCTCGGTGAGGATGAGCTGATTGCGGGCCTCGCGGGCCCACGTGTCGTCGTTGAGCGCCAGCCAGCCGCCGATGTTGACGAGCGCGTCCTTCTTCGCGCTCATCGTCATGCCGTCCGCGTGCGAAAACATCTCGCGGACGATCGCCTTGACCGACCGGTCGCCGTGCCCCTCCTCGCGCTGCTTGATGAAGTAGGCATTCTCGGCGAAGCGGCAGGCGTCGAGGATGAGCGGCACGTCGTGCTCCTCGCACAGGGCCTTCGCCCCCTGCAGGTTGGCGAGGGAGACGGGCTGCCCGCCGCCCGAGTTGTTGGTAACGGTCAGCATCACGATCGGCACGCGGTCGCCCTTCTCCGTCAGGAGGGCGTCGAGCCGGTCCAGGTCGATGTTTCCCTTGAACGGATGGGGGAGATCGGGGTCGAGGCCCTCTTCGACGACGAGGTCCACCGCCTCCGCGCCCGTGGCCTCGATGTTGGCCCGGGTGGTGTCGAAGTGGGTGTTGCTGGGCACGATGGCGTCGGCGTCCGCGACGAGGCCCATCAGGATGCGCTCGGCGGCCCGGCCCTGGTGGGTGGGAATGACGTGCTCGAAGGGCATCAGGTCCTTGACCGCCTCCTCGAAGCGGAAGTAGGAGGGGGAGCCCGCGTAGCTCTCGTCCCCCTGCATGAGGCCGGCCCACTGGGCGGCGCTCATCGCGGAGGTGCCCGAGTCGGTGAGCAGGTCGATGATGACGTCCTCCGCGTGCAGGTTGAACAGGTTGTAGCGGGCCTCGCGGAGCAGGCGCTCCCGCTCCGCCCGCGTGGTCATGCGGATCGGCTCGACCGACTTGATGCGGAACGGCTCGATGATGGTGTCCATCTCCATGGCGGAAGGGAGGGGTTGTGGGAGGAGCCGGAGGAATCACCCGGAGGCCGTCTGCCCCCGTCCAAAGGGATACGTCATGCTGGCGTCGTAGGCTCCGGCGTCGCAGACGACGACCGTGTCGCCGGGCGCGAGGTGGTCGACCTGTCGGCGGCGGCCGAGCACGTCGGCCTCCATGCAGAGGCGCCCCAGCAGGCGCCCCTCGCCGCGCGGCAGGCGGTGCCAGCCGCGGCCCTCGGTGTGGGCGAGCAGGCGGTGTGGGTGGTAGTCGATGTTGGAGAGCTCGGCCAGGGAGGCGTCCAGGACGACCGCCGAGCGGGAGGGGCGGGCGTCGAGCACGCGGCTCACGACGACGCCGAGGGGCTGGGAGAGGGCCTTTCCGGGCTCCAGGAGGAGCGTGTCCAGGTCGGGCAGCGCCGCGCGGATCCGGTCGCGGCGCGCGCGGAGGCCGGGCACGAATACGTCGAGCCAGTCGTCGGGGTGCCAGCCGCCGCCCAGGTCGAGGGCCTCGACCGGGCGTTCGGTCCGCGCCTGAATCGTCTGCCCCCACGAGAGCACGCGCTCCAGGCTGTCCCACCACGCCCCGTGCCCGAGGGTGCTGGCGGGGGCATGCAGGTGCAGGCCGAGCCGGGTGGACGCCGGGAGCGCGGCGAGGCGGTCGCAGAGGCGGCCCATCCGGTCGGCGGCCGAGAGGTCGACGCCGAAGCGCGACGGGCCCCGTTCCGGCGGCCGCGTGCGCACCCCGACGATGCTCCCGGTCGGGTCGAACGGCAGGCCCTCGAGGTCCGAGATGGCGTCGCCGAAGAGGGCGTACGGGGCCGTCTCCAGGGTGGGTAGAAGCGCCTGCACCGGGCCGTTCACGACGATCTCGTCGGTCGAGAAGCCGTGCCGGCGGGCGTGGGCCATCTCGTCGGGGTGGATCGTCTCCGCCAGCAGGCCCGACGCGCGGGCCGCCTCCAGCAGGCGGGGCGCGGGGTTGGTCTTCAGGCTGAGGGCGACGCGGGCGGCGTCGAGGTCCAACGCGTCCTCGACCCGGTCGGCCGCGGCGGCGAAGGCCGCGAACCGCTCCCGGGTGCGGGTGGGGAGCAGCAGCGGGCGAGGCGTGTCGGCGGTGGCCCAGTCCGGCGGCAGATCGTCGACGATCGCCCGCAGGGCGTCCGTCAGGCCGGTGGGGGCGTCGGGAACGGACCGCGGCGCTGGGGAGGCGGGCGGGCCCGACGCCGCTGCCGCTCGGGAGTCGGAGGCGGCGCGGTCCGTCCCGCGCTGAACGGGGAGGCGGGTCGTTCGCTCCGAGAAGGCGCTCGTTGAGGCATCGGAGTCGTCGACGCTTGCCCCCGACGCGGCGGCCACGAGGCGGGCCGGGAGGTTGACGCCGCAGCGGGCGACCCCCTCGACCGCGGCGTCGAAGCAGGGGCGCCAGTCGTCGATCCAGAGGGACCCGTCTGCCGCCTCGACCAGATCGAGGGTGCCGGCCCCCGTCCAGTCCAGCGCGTCGAGCGCGTCGGCGAGGGCCGAGCGGAGCGCCTCGGGCACCGGGTCCACGTGGTACTTAGCCCGCCGGGCGGGGGCCGGGCGGACGAGCGCCGCGCCGAGCAGCGTCCCCGCGTGGGCGGCAAACGGCACCGTGATCGATGGGCCCTCCACGCGCCGCTGGAGGAAGAGGCGTTCCGGCGCGTCGACGTGCGGGGCCAGCGCGGCCCGCGTCCGGTCGAACTCGGTCCAGTGGTCGAGGGCCTTCCGATTGCCCCCCGGTGCTCGCATCCAGAGGGACCAGTCGTGTCGCCGGCCGAAGGCGTGCAGCGCCTCGACGGGGGCGGCGAGCGAGATCCAGTCGGGCGCCTCCACGGGCAGGGCCTCCGCCGCGGGAATCTCGGGACCCCGAGTGCGGGAAAGCGCGTCCCGCGACGGGGCGAGCAGGCGGTCGGTCGAGGGCAGCGCGTCGGCCCCCCACCGGCATTCGGGGGCCGTCGTGGGAAGGAACCACGTTTCGGGTCCCAGCCGCGCGTCGATGGCGGCGGCGTGGGCCGAGGGGTCGAGCGCGGCCCAGGAGGGCGCGCGCCACGCGTCGTCGAAGACCTCCGCGTCGGCGGCCGGGCCGTGCGGGGCCCGGCTCACGGCGGTGAGGGACAGGGCCGGCAGGCCGTCCCGCAGCGCACGGGCCACGGCGAGGCCCTCGTCGTCGGCGTCGACCGACAGGAGGAGGCGGGGCATCGGGTCGGCGGCACAGGTCGAGGAGCGGCGTACGGTCCTCAACAGAGACGACGGGCGACGGTTGGCGAGCGGCCGCCTCGCATCAGAGCGCCTCCCAGAGGCCGCGCAGGTAGGTGGCCCCGAGGGCGCGGTCGTAGAGGCCGTAGCCGGGCCGCCCGGTCTCGCCCCAGATCATGCGGCCGTGGTCGGGGCGCAGCGGGCCGTCGAAGCCGGTCGTCTTGAGGGCGCCCAGCACCGCGCGGAAATCGACGTCGCCGTCCGGGTGCGCCGTCTCGTGGAACTGGCGCGGGCCGGTCACGCGGACGCTGCGAGCATGTACGAAGTGCACCCGGTCGCCCAGGCGGCGGGCAAGGGCGGGCAGGTCCTGCGCGGGATCCGCCCCGAGGGAGCCGGTGCACAGCGTCACGCCGTTTGCGGGACTCTCCACCAGCCGGGTGATCCGCTCGAGCGCGTCGCCGCTGGTGACGATGCGGGGTATGCCGAAGACGGGCCAGGGGGGATCGTCCGGGTGGATCGCGAGGCGCACGCCGGCGGCCTCGGCGACGGGGACGACCCGTTCGAGGAAGTACTCGAGGTGGGCCCAGAGATCGTCGGGCCCGACGTCGTCGTAGGCGCCCATGAGGGCCCGCAGCTCGTCCGGCTCGTAGGCGGCGGCCCAGCCGGGCAGGCTCGACAGCTCCTCGATGGAGCCGAGGTCGGCGAGGGCCTCGTCGTCGTAGGCGAGCGTCGTCGAGCCGTCCGGGAGGGGCGCGTCGGTCGCGGTGCGGGTCCAGTCCACGACCGGCATGAAGTTGTAGCACACCACCTCGGCGCCGACGGCCCCCACGCGTTCGAGGGACCGGCAGAAGGCGTCGATCGCGCGGTCGCGCCCGTCCCGCCCCAGCTTGATGTCCTCGTGGACGGGGATGCTCTCGATGACCGACAGCTCGAGCCCGGCCGCCGCCACCTCGTCGCGCAGCTGCTCGAGGCGGTCCTGGGGCCAGGCCGTGCCCACCGGGACGTCGTAGAGGGCGCTCACGATGTGCTCCATCCCCGGAATCTGGCGGATGTGGGCCAGGGGCACCGGGTCGTCGGGGCCGTACCAGCGGAAGGAAAGATGCATGTCTGCGAACGTCGAGGGGCGAGAGGAGAGGGGCGAGCGACCGGGGGCGGCGTCAGGAGCGAGCGTCTTCGATGCTTCGGCGCAGGGCGCGTGCGTTGTCGGTGATCTGGTCGAAGTCGCCCTCGGCGATCGCCTGCTCGTCGAGCAGGGCACTCCCGACGCCGACCACGCGGGCCCCGGCCTCGATCCACGCCCCCGCGTTGTCGAGGCTCACGCCCCCGGTCGGCATCAGCTTCACGTGCGGCATCGGGCCCTGCAGCGCGCCGAAGTAGCTCGGCCCCATGGCGCTTGCGGGAAAGACCTTCACGACGTCGGCCCCGAGCTCGTGGGCGCGCTGCACCTCCGTGGGCGTAAATGCCCCCGGGATGGCGGGCACGTCGTAGCGGTGGCACATCTCGATCATCTCGGCCTTCAGGACCGGGCTCACCACGTACTCGGCCCCGGCCGTGAGGGCCTGCCGCGCCGTCGGGCCGTCGAGGACCGAGCCCGCCCCGATGCGCACCGGGTCGTCGTCGGCGTAGGCGGCCGAGACCTGCTCGATGGCCGACAGGGCGGACGGCGTGGTCATGGTGATCTCGATGGCGGTGATGCCGCCCGCCCGGATGGCGTCGACCGTCCGCATCAGGGTGTCGGGGTCGTCCATTCGGATGATGGCGATGGCGCCCTTGTCCTCCAGGGCCTGAACGGTGTGGTGTCGCATCGCGGAAGGCGCTGGGTGAGCAGAAGAGCTAATGACTTTGCACAACGACTCTGACAAATTCAAGAGCGACCGTTTTGGAGCCACTCTGGTCGCTTGGCCGTGGTGGTCAGGCGGAAGGACCTATGTGTCGAAGAAGAAAAAGGGGGCGACCCCGTTACGGAGTCTGCGATCTCCGTCCGTTCAGTTGAGCACGCCCACTAGGCCTCGGACGGGGCGCCGAGGTTGTAGGTGTCGCGCACGAGCCCCACCGTGAGGGCCTCCATGATCTCGTGGGCCTCGTCCATCTCGATCTGGTGGCGGGCCACGAGCGTCGCGACGTAGTTGGCGTCGAGGCGGCGCGCGAGGTCGTGTCGGGCCGGGATCGACAGGAAGGCCCGCGTGTCGTCGTTGAAGCCGGCGGTGTTGTAGACCCCAGCGGTCTCGGTGATCTGGCGGCGGTACCGCTTCATGCCTTCGATGCTGTCAAAGAACCACCAGGGCGGCCCGATGCGCATTGCCGGGTAGTGCCCGGCCAGGGGGGCGAGCTCGCGGCCGTAGGTGGTCTCGTCGAGGGTAAAGACGACGAGCGTAAAGTCCGGGTTCGTCCCGTACCTGTTCAGGAGCGGCTTGAGGTTCTTCGTGTACTCGGTGCGCACCGGGATGTCGCCGCCGACGTCGGCCCCGAAGCGGTCGTAGAGGGCCTCGTTGTGGTCGCGGTACGAGCCGGGGTGGATCTGCATCACGAGCCCGTCGTCGACGCTCATGCGGGCCATCTCCATCAGCATGTGCGCCGTGAACCGGGCCTGGTCGTCGTCGGTGGCGTCCCCGGCGAGGGCCCGCTGGAAGAGCCGCTCGGCCTCGCCGTCGGAGAGCCGCTCGGTGCGGGGGCTGTAGACGCCGTGGTCCGTCGAGGTGGCCCCCATCTCCTTGAAGAATGCGCGCCGGTCCTCGAGGGCCTGCACGAAGGCGTCGTACGAGCCGATGGACGTGTCGGCGGCGTCGGCCAGGCGGTCCAGTTCGTCGGGCCAGTCGGGGTCGGCGATCTGGAAAAGGGCGTCCGGCCGGAAGCACGGCACCACGCGCCCGTCCCAGTCCGACTCGCGGATCGCCCGGTGGTGCTCCAGCGAGTCGGTCGCGGCGTCGGTGGTGGTGAGCACCTCGACGTTGAACTGGTCGTAGAGGGCCCGCGGCCGGAAGGAGGGCTGCTCGAGCTTCTCCTGGATCTGGTCGTAGATGGTCATCGCGGTCTCGCCCGAGAGGCGCTGCCGCACGTCGAAGACGTGGTAGAGCTCGTAGTCGAGCCATGCCCGCGTCGGCGTGCCGCGGAACAGGTAGTAGTGCTCGCCGAATGTCTGCCAGATGGTGCGGGGGTCGTCCTCGACGGGCGTCCCGTCGACGGTGGGGATGCCGAGGTCCTCCAGGCGCAGTCCCTGCGAGTACAGCATCCGGAAGATGTAGTGGTCCGGCGTGAAGAGGAGGGAGGTCGGCTCGGGAAACGGCTCGTTCTCGGCCAGGAGGGCCGGGGGCACGTGGCCGTGGGGCCCCACGATCGGGTGGTCGCGGACCTCTTCGTAGAGCATCCGTGCGACGCGGCGCACGGCGGGGTTCGGGTCGAAAAAGCGGTCGTCGTGAAGCGTGAGGCGGGCCATGGAGGAGGATGGTCGACTACGAAGTGAGAGGATGAGCCGCCGGCGGGGCCGCTAAAAGCCGAAGAGGGCCGGCAGCCAGAGACTGATCGAGGGAAAGAAGGTCACCAGCAGCAGGGCGGCCACCATGGCCCCGTAGAGGGGAAGCATGGGCCGGATCATGCGGGAGATCGTGGTGTTGCCCACCGCCGCCCCCACGAACAGGACCGTTCCCACCGGCGGCGTGCAGATGCCCACGCAGAGATTGAGCACCAGGATCATCCCGAAGTGCACCGGGTCGATGCCGAGGCTCGTCGCAATGGGCAGGAAGAGGGGCGTAAAGATCAGCACGGCCGGCGTCATGTCCATGAACGTGCCCACCACCAGCAGGATCAGGTTCATCAGCAGCAGGATGGCGATCCGGCTTTCCGTGAGGCCGAGGAGCCCCTCCGAGATAATCTGCGGGATGTTTTCGAAGGACAGCATCCAGGAGAGGGCGATGGAGGTGGCGATCAGCAGCATCACGATCGCCGTCGTCCGGACCGTGCTCAGCAGAATGTCGGGCAGTTCGTCGACGCCGATGGCCCGGTACGTGAACGCCAGGAGGAGGGCGTAGAGCACGGCCACGGCCGCGGCCTCCGTCGCCGTGAAGATGCCGGCGACGATGCCCCCGATCACGACGATCAGCATGAAGAGGCTCGGCAGCGCGTCGAGGAAGCGCCAGAGCACCGTGCGCAGGGGCAGGCGGTCGGAGGTGGGGTAGTTGGCCCGGAACGACCAGTAGCCGGCCACGGCCATGAGGCCCAGCCCCACCAGGATGCCGGGCAGGTAGCCGGCCAGAAAGAGGGCGGCGATCGAGACGCCCCCGCTGGCGAGCGAGTAGACGATGAGGATGTTGCTCGGGGGAATGAGCAGGCCCGTCGTCGCCGCCGTGGAGTTGACGGCGGCGCTGAAGCTTTTGTCGTAGCCCTCCTCCGCCATCTGCGGCGCCATGAAGCCGCCCACGGCCGAGGCCGCGGCGGCGGCCGACCCCGAGATGGCCCCGAAGAGCATCGACGCCACGACATTGACGTAGGCGAGCCCGCCGGGCAGCGTCCCCACCAGCCCCTTCGCGAAGTCGACGAGGCGCTTGGCCATGCCCCCCCGGTTCATGAGCTCGCCCGCGAGGATGAAGAACGGAATGGCGAGCAGCGGAAACGAGTTGAGGCTGGCCGCCATGCGCTGGGCCACGGTCGTGACGACGGGCACCGGGCCGATGCCGACCAGCAGCGCCGCCGTGGTGCTGAGGCCGAGGCAGAAGGCGACCGGCACGCCGATCGCCAGCGTGACCACGAACACGCCGAGGAGGATGAGAACCGGGAGGGTCTCCATGAAGGCGGCCGACTTGCGAAGGAAGGGCGAGGGAGAGAGACGTTCAGGCGTCGGAGCGGGGAGCGGGTTCTTCGGGGGCGTCCAGGGCGCGAACCTCCTCGACGATGTGGACGACGTTGTAGAACGCGATGACGAGCCCGGAGAGGGGCACGGCCGCGTAGACGTAGCCGATGAGGAGGTTGAGGGCGGAGGAGGTCTGCCCCGAGAGCAGCATGATGTAGACGAGCCGGAGGCCGCCCCCCACCATCACCACCAGGGCGAAGGTCAGCACGCAGGCCTCGATGACGATGCGGAGCCGGTGCAGGGCCGCGCCCTCCAGTCGCTCCGGCAGCAGCTCGAGGGCAAGGTGGCTCCGCGTCCCCGCGGCGTAGCCGGACCCGAGAATGCCGACCCAGATCAGCAGGTAGCGGGCCAGTTCCTCCGTAAACCCGCTCGGCGCATTCACGACGAACCGGGTAAAGACCTGCCATAGCACGTTCAGGACTGCCACTCCCATGAGCGCCACGAGCAGCCAGCGGAGGATCCGGTCGACAACGGCGGTCACGTCCTCAAGAGTCATCGGCGTTCAGGCTGCGGATGCGCTGAAACAGTTCGTAGACGCGCGGCTGCTTCTCCTCGTACTGCTCGTAGAGGGGCTGGACCGCCTCCACGAACGGGGCCTTGTCGGGCCGCACGATCTCGACGCCGGCCTCCTTGACGACCTTCATCGCCTCCTGCTCGGCCTCGGCCCAGAGGGTCTTCTGGTGCTGGAGCGACCGGTCGGCGGCGGTCTGGAGCCACTCGCGCTCCTGCTCGGAGAGGCGCTCCCAGGTGTGGGTGCTCACGAGCAACACGTCGGGCGGGGCGGTGTGCTGGTCGAGGGAGTAGTAGTCGACGAGCTCGTAGTGGCGGGTGGAGTGGAGGCTCGGGGGGTTGTTCTCCGCCCCGTCGACCACCCCCTGTTGCAGGGCCGTGTACAGCTCCCCGAACGAGATGGGCGTGGCCTGCGCCCCGAGCGCCTGCACCATCCCGATGGCGACGGGGCTCTGCTGGACCCGGATCTTCAGCCCCTCGAGGTCCGACGGCGTGCGGACGGGCGTCTCGGCGGTGTAGAAGCTGCGGCTGCCGGCGTCGTAGTAGGTGAGGCCGCGCAGCCACACGTCCGTGCCGGACATCAGGATCTCCCGCCCGATCTCCCCCTCCAGCACGTTGAAGCGGTGCTCGTCGTCGCGGAAGACGTAGGGCAGCCCGAAGACGCGGTAGTCGTGGCTGAAGCCCTCCAGCACCGCCGAGGACACCTTCGCGAGGTCGAGGCTTCCGACCTGCAGCAGCTCCAGGCACTGCCGCTCGGTCCCGAGCTGCTCGCTGGGGTAGATCTCCACCTGCATCTGCCCGCCGGAGAGGCTGTCGACCTGCTCGGCCATGTACCGCATGCCCTGGCTCACGGGATGAGACGGGGCCATGCCGTGCCCGAGCCGCAGGACGGTGCGGTCCTGCTCGGCCCCGCACCCCGGCAGGAGCAGGAGACCGAAGAGGAGGCCAATCGAGACGGCGGTCCGAACAGGAGCGGGGACCGAAGACGAATCCATACGATGACCGACAGGTTGCGCGCAGGGGAGGTGGGGGCAGGTCCGGTATCGGAATCGCTTCCAGCTCAGCAGCGCCAAGATGAAAAGACCGTTTAGAAAAGTCAACTCGCCCGCCGGCCGCCCTCGGCGGGCGGGGCGGAGCGGGCGCCGGGCCGGAAAGGGATTCCCCGGATGGGGGTTGCACCTCACGCGAACTCTTCCGTTCATGGAAGCGGCCGGCGGCCCCGCGTTCGGAGGCCTGCTGCTCCGGCCGAGCTCGTCTCGTTCCCCGTCCCAATGCCCTGTTTTCCCATGTCCCTTCCGGACCTTCGCCCGCAGGCCCAGTCCCGCTCGCCCGACGAACTGGTCGACCACCTCGAACGCTTCTCGCTCGACCTGGAGTTTACGGCCGGGATCTGGTTCTTTACCCCGATGGACTCCCGGTTTCACGACCGCTACAAGGAAGATCTCTCGATCGAACAGCGGCTGGAGGTGGCCGCGTCGCTGGCCGACCACGGCCTCGCCGGCCTGGAGGCCCACTATCCCAACGAGATCAACGAGGACAACGTCGACCTCTGGCGGGACTTCCAGGCGGACACGGGCATCGAGCTGGTCACGGTGATTCCGCTCCTGTTCGCCGACGCGCAGTTCGAGTTCGGCTCCCTCTCGAACCCGGACGACGAGGCCCGCGACGCCGCCATCGAACGGGCGAAGAACGCCTTCCGGATGGCCCACGCGGTCGACGCGGACTTCTCGGTCGTGTGGCCCGGCATCGACGGCTACGAGAATCCGTTCGGCATCGACCTGGCCGCGATGCGCCGCCGCTTCGAGACGGGGCTCGCCGAGGCGCTCGACGCCGTGCCCGGCACGCGGGTCGCCTTCGAGCCGAAGCCCTACGAGCCGCGCGGCCACATCCTCTACGGCACCACGCCGGAGGGGGTGCTGCTCGGCGAGAAGGTGGAAGCCCTGCTCGAGGCCGACGAGAACCGGCGGCTGCTGGACGAGGGGCACAAGCTGGTGTGCATGAACCCGGAGGTCGGACACGTGCACATGGGCTACGAGGACCTGCCCTACGCCCTCTCGTGGCCCCTCTCGGAGGGACGACTGGCCCACACGCACTGGAATAGCCAGCCCCTCGGCAACTACGACCAGGACCTGAACGTGGGCGCCATTTCCCCGGAGCAGATGGAGGCGGGCCTCTACACCCTCAAGATGCACGGCTACGAGGGCCGCTTCGGCCTCGACATCAACCCCGAGCGGCAGCCGGTGGACGTGGCGCTGAAGATCTCGATGGACGCGCTCCGGGCCGCCAACGAGCGCATCGAGGCCCTCGACCACGAGCGCATCGTCGAGGCGACGACGAATCCGGCCGACCACCGGGGCTTCATCGAGGCGTACCTGGCCCGGGAGCGCGCCCCCGAGGGCGCGGACCTGCCGCC
>JAZKTD010000082.1:0-12212 GCA_036625705.1 Salinivenus sp. | reverse complement strand
GGACGCGGGCTACGACCCGACGGTCTTCGAGGTCGACGCGGCGACGACGCTCTAGTGCAGCGTCAGCCGTGATTATGCAAGTACGCGCGATCTCAAAATCCCAAACTCGGGTACGTCATTTCGAGCAAGGGAATCTCAGATTCCCAGTCGAGAAATCTTCCTGTCGAGGCCGCCTTCTTCGAGGAGGCTCCTCGACTGCCCTCGGAGCGACCTGCCATGGATTTTGAGATCGCGGGGTCGTACCATGAATGAGCATTGACACAGCACTAGGCCCCCTCGCCGCGCGTCTACGCTGCGGACACGACCGATCGGGGACGGCGGCGGCTCCACGAGCGCACCGGTCGTCGCCCTCGTCGGTCGTGGAACGCACCGTTTTTGAACTGGACCGCCTCCTCTGTGACGACGATCGGCATCCTCTCGGACACCCACGGCTACTTCCACCCGAAGCTCGTCGACGACCTGGCGGAGGTCGACCTCATCCTGCACGCCGGCGACGTGGGGGATCTCGGCATCCTCGACGGGCTGGAGGCCGTCGCGCCGGTCCGGGCCGTCTGGGGCAACGTCGACGGCCCCGACACCCGCCGGCGCCTGGCCGAGCACGAGCGCTTTACGGCCGGCGGGCTCGACGTCTGGATGACCCACATCGCCGGCCGGCCGGGCCGCTGGCAACAGGGCATGGGCGAGCGTCTGGCCGACGCGCCGCCCGACGTGCTCGTGTGCGGGCACAGCCACATCCTGCGGGTCGAACGGGTGGAGGCCCTCGGGGGCATGCTGTACGTGAACCCGGGCGCGGCCGGCAAGCACGGCTTCCACAAGCGGAAGACGTGTCTCCGCCTCACGATTCGGGACGGGCGGGCCACCGAGATGGACGTGATTCACCTCGACGCCGACGCCTGATGCGCGTTACACGTTAATACTTTGATCGTCATACGTTTACGGGGGAATAAATCCGTGACAGGGCGGCGTCCCGCTCCCACTAGGGACCACGTTCGGACGTGGAAACGGCACGACGGGGCGTCAGCCGTGATGGTGGGCCCGCTCGTCCGCGGTTCGCTCGTGAAGGGTGGAGAGAAGTCTCGCGTCCGCCTCCGTGAACGGCACGTCGCGGCGGCCCATGACCTGCTCCGCGACGGAGAGCGCCTTCTCGAGCCGATAGGTCGTGAATCCATCCCGGGGGCTGCCCCACGAGAAGGGCGGCACGTACCGCGGGGGAAAGTCGCCCCCGTACAGGTTGCAGCACGTGCCCACGAGGGTCCCGGTGTCAAACATAGTGTTGATGCCGCACTTCGAATGGTCGCCCATAAACAGGCCGGCAAACCGTCGTCCCGTCGACATGAAGTCGGCCTCCGCGGGGGCGTAGGCGGTCACCTCGCCGTAGTCGTTGCGCAGGTTGGAGTTGTTGGTGTCCGCCCCCACGTTGCACCACTGGCCCAGGTAGGCGTGGCCGAGAAAGCCGGGGTGGGCCTTGTTGGTGAGGGCGTGGATGATCGTGTCGTGGATCTCACCGGCGACCTTGCACCAGTACCCGAACGCCGCGCCTTCGAGGTTGGCCCCCACCTTCACCTGCGTCTGGGGGCCGACGTAGCAGGGACCCCGGAGCACGGCGCGCTCGGCGACCGAGGCCCCGTCCCCGAGCACGATGGCGCCGTCCTCGGCGTTCAAAACGGCACCGGGGCGCACCTCTGCGTTTCGGCCAAGGGTGATCTGCGCGGGCCGAACGGCCACGACGCTCTCGTGCACCGACGCGTGGGACCGCCCCGACAGCGGCGTGGTCGCGGGGCCGTCGCGCTCGGCCGCGGCGTCGCGGTGGAGGGCCGGGCGGAGGGTGTCCAGAAGATCCCAGGGACGGCGGATCAGCGTCGCGTCCTCCAGGGGCGTCGCCGGGAGGTCGGAGAAGGGCGCCGGGGGGACGCCGGGCGTGTCGAGCAGGTCGCCCGGCAGGTGCGCGCTCGCGGCCGGGACCCAGGCGGCGACGAGCGTGCCGTCGTGGGTAAAGGCGCGGGCCGCGCCGCCCCCCTGCACGTGCGTCCGGATCTGGGTCGTGGCCGCCCGGCCCGCCGCGACGAACCGGCCGTTCAGGAAGAGGACGTCCACCCCGTCGGGAAGCGCGTTCACGGGCGCGTCGTGGGCCTGGTCGGTCACCGGCGCCACCAGCGGTCGGGCGTGGAGCAGGAGGCCCTCCGGATCGAATGCCTGCCGGGTCGTCTCCAGGACCGAGCGGATGCCGAGCCGCAGGTCGTAGGCCGCCCGGGATTCGACGAGGGGGCGCAGGGCCGGAACCTGGTCGTCTTCGAAGAGGCAGAGGTGCATGGCAGAGGAAAGATAATGAGACGCACGGAAGAGAATAGACAGCAGAGACGCCCGGAGGATCGTCCACTCCGAACGTGGCATCGGAAACCGGAGAAACCGTTCCGCGACTAAACTCCGCCGGCGATGATTCGTTAGGGTTTTCTCCTGATGACGAAGAGACATCAGGGAGCGCGCATCGACGACCCACTCCCCATCACCAACCGCCGACCGCCATGAAATTTTTCGTCGACACCGCCGATCTCGACGAGATCCGCGAGGCCCACGACATGGGCATTCTCGACGGGGTCACGACCAACCCGTCGCTGGTCAAAGACGAGGGCAACGTCGATTTCCACGAGCACGTGTTTCAGATCTGCGAGGTCGTGGACGGGGACGTCTCCGCCGAGGTGACGGCCACCGACTTCGACGGGATGATGGAGGAGGCCCGGGCGCTTGCACAGATCCACGAGAATGTTGTCGTCAAGATTCCGCTGATCAAGCCGGGCATCAAGGCCCTGCGGGCCCTGGACGAGGAGAACATCCAGACGAACTGCACCCTCTGTTTTTCGCCGACGCAGGCGCTCGTGGCGGCGAAGGCGGGGGCGAACTACATCAGTCCGTTTATCGGGCGGATCGACGACATCAGTTCCGACGGGATGACGCTCATCGACGAGATCGTCGAGATCTACGACAACTACGGGCTGGAGACCGAGATCCTGGCGGCCTCGATCCGGCACCCCACCCACGTGAAGCGGGCGGCCCTCGCAGGGGCGGACGTGGCGACGATGCCGTTCGAGACGCTGGAGCAGTTGCTGGAGCATCCGCTCACGGACCGGGGCCTGGAGCGGTTCCTGGCCGACTGGGAGGAGTACAAAGACGCGCGGAAGGCCGAGGCCGGCATGGCCTAGCGCACGAACGCCCCTCCGGCCCGGGCCGGCGGGCCCACGACCGGTTGCCGACACCACCGGAGGACGTGCGAGCAGCGCCGTTTGTCCCGTTTCTGATTCCCGCCGAACCGCCCGTCTATGAAGTTTCTCGCCCTCGGAGACACCGAGGACATCGCCGCAAGCTGTCACTTCCTTGAGATCGAGGGCACCGGCCTCGTCCTCGACGCCGGGACCGACCCCAGTCGCGAGGGCCCCGATTCGTTGCCCAGGTTCGACTGGGTGCGGGAGCGGGCCCAGAGCTACGTCGACCACGCGGTGATCACGCACGCCCACCACGACCACATGGGGAGCCTGCCGGTCCTGGTACAGGAGTTTCCGCACGTGATGGCGCACATGACCGACGCCACGCAGCGGCTCCTCGAGTTTTTGCTGCCGTCCTCCGCCCGCCTCCAGAAAAAGCGCTACGAGCAGCACGAGACGGACCACGAGCCGCTCTTTACGGAGGACGACCTCAGCTTCCAGAGTCACGTCTACCTCACCCACGAGCTGCAGGAGGACTTCGACCTCACGGGCATGAAGGGGGCCGGGTCCCTGACCGGCCGCTTCTACTCGGCGGGCCACATCCTCGGATCGGTCGGCACGGAGCTGCGGTTTGAAGAGGACGGCGAGGCGCGCCGGCTCTTCTACACGAGCGACACGAACATGCAGCCCCAGTCCATCATCCCGGGGGGCGAGTACCCGTCCTCGACCGACGTGCTGGTCCTGGAGACGACGCTCGGGGCCGACGAGGAGGCCGAGCAGACCAGCCGCCCGGAGGAGTACGCGAAGTTTCGGGACACCCTCAGCCGCGTTCTGGATCGGGGCGGCACGGCCCTGATCCCGGTGTTCGTGATGGGGCGGGCCCAGGAGATGCTCGCGATGCTCCACCGGCTAAAGACGGAGGGCCACATCCCGGCGGACGTGCCGATCTACACCGCCGGGTCGATGCGCGCCATCGCGGGCCTCTACGACGACACCCGCACGACGACGCCGCGCCTCGACGAGGACTTTAAGGTCTACGACGTCGAGCAGGAACGGGTGCCGTACGGCAGCGACGAGAAGGCGGACGTGCTCGAGGGGCCCGGCATCATGGTGGTCAGCAGCGGCATGATGTTCGAGCCGACCCTGTCGAACGTTCTCGCCCGGCGCATTGTGGAGAACGAGCGCGACGCGGTGCTCATCGTGGGGCACGCCGTCGACGGCACGCCGTCGCGCCGGCTGCAGGACGCAGCGGCCGAGGGGCCCGGCTCTCCCGTCATGCTCGCGGACGGTCACGGGCCCCAGCCCGTCTACTGCACCGTCGAGCGCTTCCGCTTCTCCGGCCACAGCCACCGCCGCGATCTCCTGACGATCGTCGAGCGCCTGGCCCCGGAAACGGTGCTGCTGGTCCACGGCGAGCCGGCGGCGCAGGACTGGATGCAACACGCCATCGAGGACCGGCATCCGGCCGTCGACGTGCGCCGCCCCGACTGGGGCGACCTGATCGAACTGTAGGCCGGCCGGAACGACGCGTCGGCGCCGGGACCTATTTCGAGTCGTCCCCGGAGATTGTCACCTCGAAGGGAGTGGCCGGCAGCCGCGCCCCGTCGTAGAGGGTGCAGACGGGGCTGTCGGCCCAGCAGTAGCGCACCCGCGTGGCCGTCTCGACGTTCTCGGCCCGCAGAAGGACCCGACGGTCCTGGAGGGTCGCGTCGGCGTACCGGCAGGAGCCGGGCTCGGGGCCGCAGAGCTCGAAGCCGATCGGCGCGGAATGGCCGTAGGCGAGCAGGGAGTCCGCAACCCCGTGGAACTGCACCGACACGCCCTCTTCAGAGCGCGTTGCCCGGCGGGGCAGGGGCCCGGACGGCGAGACGTCGGCCCCATAGACGACGTGCCGCCCGGCCCGAGCGAGGCGGCGGCCCACGGCCTGCTTGTTGGCCGGGTGGATGTCGTCGGGGCTCCCGACGTCGACGGTCACGGCCAGGCCGGCGTGCGGGTCGTCCTGGGTGGCCCGCCGCTGCGCGTCCCGCACCTCGGCCCAGCCCGACTCGGTAGGGGTGGTCGGCTGGGGGCCAAAGTTGGCGAGCTGCACCACGAGCACCGGCACCTCGTCTCCGTACGACTCGCGCCACTGTGCCTTCAGGCCCCGAAGCAGGTCGAGGTAGCCCCGGCCCTTGTCCACGTCCGACTCGCCCTGGTACCAGAGGAGGCCCCGCACGCCGTAGTCGTGTAGCGGGGCCAGCATCGCGTTGTGGAGGGTCGTGAGCCCCGCGATCGGGTCCCAGGGCGACCGCGGGGGGGCGCCCACTGCTGACGGCGGGGCTTTGTACCGCCAGTCGGTCAGGGCGAGGCGCCGGCCGGTGCCGGTGGTGAGCGTGCGCGGCGCGGAGGCCTTCAGCAGGCCCCCCGCCCCCCACGGACTGTAGACGTTCGTCACCACGACGTTCGTCCCCGCGTGGAGCCGGGCGGCGGGGATCGTGTAGCGACGGTCGGTGCTCCAGCCAAAGGTATTGCCCACCGCGGCCCCGTTGATCCAGGTCTGATCGACCTGGTTGGCGGGACCGAGCGCGAGGACGGCGTCGTGCCGGGCCTGCTCGGCCGTCAGCTCGACCGTTGCCCGGTACCAGAGCATCGAGGCGTCCCCCAGGTCGGCGTCCCAGTTCGCCCAGTTGCCGAGACTGTCCGGCGCCCGGGGCCAGGCCGCTCCGGCCTCCGGCTGCCAGGGGGGCGGGCCGTCCCGAGTGGGCGTCGACGCACGCCACCACTGCTCCCAGCGCCGGCCGAAGGCCCGCTGGGCCCCTCGTCGATCGTCGGCGTAGCGTGACAGGAGCGAGAGACGGTCCTCGTACTCGCCGGCCGCGGCGAGGGCGTCGGCGCTCACCCACGCCGTGATGCTGGTCCCGCCCCAGGAACTGTCCAGGAGCCCGAGGGGCACGTCCCGATGCCGCTGCAGGGCGCGGGCGAAGTAGTAGCAGGTCGCCGACCAGTCCCGGACCGTCTCCGGCGCGGCCGTCTCCCAGGTCGCGCCGTCCGGAAGCGTCTCCTGCGGGACGGCGCTGCGGGCGTGGGGCACCGTCAGCATCCGAATGCGGTCGTTGGACGCGGCGTCAATCTCGGCGGGGGCGTTCAGGGTCCGGTGCACCGGCAGCTCCATGTTCGACTGCCCGGAACAGAGATACACGTCGCCGACGAGCACGTCGTCGAGCGTCTGCACCCGACCGCTCGAGGCGTGCACGACGAGACGGTGCGGGCCTCCGGCCGCCCGGGCGGGCAACTGGGTGGACCACCGGCCGTCGGCGTCCGCGACCGCGGTGGCCGTCGCCCCGGCCAGCAGGACCTGAACGGTATCGGCGGGGGCGGCCGTGCCCCACACCGGAATCGGCTCGCTGCGCTGCAAAACGACATGATCCTGAAATACGGCGTTCAGGAGCGGATCCGCGTCCTGTGCGGTGCATGGAACAGATAGGAGGAATAGGGGCACCATCATCAGCGCCCCGCATATCCACAGGGACGAACGCCGAGACATAGGGCGGGCAGAGGGTAGTTGGACAACGACGGACCCGAAACGTAGCGGCCGCGCTCCCTCTTCCGCAACCTCGCCGTTCCCTGCGACGTCGGGCGGGCCTCTCGTTTCTTTTCACAGCAGCTCGCTACGCGGCATGGAATCGTCGACCTCCCGGTTTCACGAGGCCCTCCAGGATCGGCTTGCGCCCCGGATTGCGGGTGCGCTCCGGACCGACGAGATGGCACGGGCCCTCTACGCCACGGACGCCAGCATGTACGCCATGACGCCCATCGGGGTGCTGGTGCCCCGGCACGTGGGGGACGTCCGGGCGGCCCTGGAAGTGGCGTCGGACCTGGGCCTGCCGGTCCTGCCCCGGGGGGGCGGCTCGTCCCTGGCCGGGCAGGGGGTGAACGCCGCCCTGGTGATCGACTTCACCCCGCACCTCAACGACATTCTGGAGATCGACCCGGACGCGCAGACCGCTCGCGTCGAGCCGGGCGTCACGCTCAGCGAACTGAACCGTGCGGCCGCCGCCCACGGACTCATGGTGGGGCCGGATCCTGCCAGCGGGAACCGCGCCACCCTCGGCGGCATGCTCGCCAACAACTCGACCGGCACCCACTCCATCGCCTACGGCAACTTCATCCACCATACGCGGCGGGCCGAGGTGCTGCTGGCGGACGGCACCGCCGCCACGTTCGAGCCGCTCGACCACGACGGCTGGCAGGCGCGAATGCGGGCCGACGGCCTGGAGGGGGGCCTCTACCGCGGCCTCGACGCCCTGGTGGCCGAGGGGCGCGACACCATCGAGGCGGACACCCCGAGCCACTGGCGCCGCAACAACGGCTACCGCCTCGAAACCCTGCTGGGCGAGGAGCGCAACCTGGCGAAGCTCCTCTGCGGGAGCGAGGGCACTCTCGCCGTGGCCACCGAGATCACGTGCGACCTCGTCGAGAAGCCGCGCCACACGGCCCTCGGCGTCGCCCACTTCGAGACGCGCGACGACGCCCTCCGGGCCGTGACGACCGTCCTCGACACCGACCCGACGGCCGTCGAGCTCTTCGACGGCGTCGCCATCGAGAGAACCCGCCAGACGCCCGGCTACGCGGAGCGGCTCACCTTTCTCGACGGGACACCCGGGGCCGTGCTCATCACCGAGTATTCCGGCGACACGCGGGACGCCGTGACCGACCAGCTCGACGCCCTCGACCGGGCCCTCGCCGGGAGGAAGCGCGGCTACTCGGTGGTGCGGGTCGTCGAGCCCGACGCCGTCGAAAACGTGTGGTCGATCCGGAAGGAGGGCCTCGGGCTCCTGATGGGCGTGGAGGGGGACTACAAGCCGTGGGCGTTTATCGAGGACGCGTCGGTGCCCGTCGAGAACCTGGCCGACTACATCGAAGAACTCTCGGCCTTCGTCGACGAGACGGACACGCGCGCCGCCTACTACGCCCACGCCTCGGCCGGGTGCCTCCACGTCCGGCCCTTCGTGAATACCCGCAGCGAGGCGGAGGTCGAGAAGATGGAGCGGATCGCCAGGGAGTCGCTGGACCTCGTCCTGAAGTACGGCGGCGTCGTGTCCTCGGAGCACGGAGACGGCATCGCGCGGGGGTGGGCCAACCCGCACGTGCTGGGCGAGGACCTCTACCAGCTCTGCCGCCGGACGAAGGAGATCTTCGACCCCGACCGCATCCTCAATCCCGGGAAGGTGGTCGACGCCCCGCCCATGACCGACCACCTCCGCATGGGGCCCGAGTACGAGACGCGCCCGTTCCGCACGGAGCTCGACTTTTCGGAGGACGGGGACTTCGCGGGGGCCCTCGAAAAGTGCAACGGCAACGGGGCCTGCCGCAAGCTGCGCGCCGGCACCATGTGCCCGAGCTTCATGGCGACGCGGGACGAGCAGGACTCCACCCGGGGGCGGGCCAACGCGCTCCGGAGCGCACTGGCGGGGGACCTCTCCGACGGCGCGATGACCGGCGACGACATGGCCGAGGTGATGGACCTCTGCATCCAGTGCAAGGCCTGCAAGACGGAGTGCCCGTCCAACGTCGACATGGCCAAGATCAAAACCGAGTGGCAGCACCACTACTGGCAGGAGAACGACATGCCCCTCCGCACGCGCCTGTTTGCCCGGCAGCCGGACTGGGCCCGGTGGGTGAGCGGCACCCCCCTGGCCCCTCTCGCCAACTGGCTCGGCCGGCAGTCGGCCCTGCGCCGCGTGGGGGAGGCCCTGTTCGGGGTGGACGCCGACCGGGCCGTTCCCCCGTTCGCCCGGGAGACGTTTCCGCAGTGGTTCCGGACCCAGGGCGAGGCCTTCACGAACGGCGCGGGGGGAGACGGCGTCGCCGGGCCGCGCGTCGTGCTCTTCCCGGACGCGTTCAACGCGTACCACACGCCCGCGCCGCTCCGGGCGGCCGCCCAGTTCCTGCGGGCCACGGGCCACCGGGTCGAGCTGGCGCCGTCCTCGGTGGGGAGCGGCCGCACGCTGCTCTCGAAAGGGCTCATCCCGGCCGCGCAGCGCCGGGCCCTCCGGACGGTCGAGGCGCTGCACCCGTACGCCGAGGAGGGGGTGCCCGTCGTGGGCCTCGAGCCGAGCTCGATCCTGACCCTGCGCGACGAGTTTCTGGACCTGCTGCCGGGAGAGCCGCGGGCCGAGGCGGTGGCCGACACGGCCTACACCTTCGGGGAGTACGTCGCCGAGCGGGCGGAGGCCGGTGGCTTCGACGAGACATCGTGGACGGGCGGGGGCGGCGACGTACTGCTGCACGGGCACTGCCACCAGAAGGCCCTCATCGGGACCGACGCGACCGAACGGGTCCTGGCGGCGGCGGGCTACCGGGTCGACGCCGTCGACGCCGGCTGCTGCGGCATGGCCGGCAGCTTCGGCTACGAGGCCGAGCACGTCGACGTCTCGACCCAGATGGCGGAGCTGCGGCTGGCCCCGGCGGTCCGTGCGACCGACCCGGGTACGGCCATCGCCGCCCCGGGCTTCTCCTGCCGGTCGCAGATCAAAGACGTCACCGGCCGCATGGCCCGGCACCCGGCCGAGCTGCTGTGGGCGGCCCTGGAGAAGGAGGGTGCCCGAGTGTCGAACGGACGTGGGTGACCCCGAAGCAGGCGACTGTCCTGTCCGCACGCCGCGAAGGCTCGATACGTCGGGAACGCCGGGATACAGGCCGTCCGCGAACGGGGCGGACCGGGCACAACTTCAAACGGCCCAGGCTCTCCGACCGGGAGAGGACCTGGGCCGTTGCGTCTGGAGGCCGGGACGAGTCGCTACTCGTTCTGCATTGTCGACGAGGCGTGGTAACCGGCCAGCTCCTTCGAGGACGGCCAGAGCGACATCGCCCTCTGGAAGATCGGGTCCGTCCGGTTGAGGACCGGCTGGCCGGTGCCGGTGCCGTACATCACATTGGCGAGGCGGCCCTTAAGCCGGGTGCGAACCATGTCCCGCACCGACTGGGCCTCCGACCGGGAGAAGATCCGCTCCGTCGGGTCCACCTCGTCCGGGTTCGACGACAGCGTGAGAAGGTCCTCCCGCTGCGCGTACGCCCAGAAGGAGTCGACCGCGGCCGACGGCGTCTGGTAGGAGGCGAGAAACTCCTCCTCCCGCTCCTGCCACGTGCTGCGCAGCTCCTTCTCGTGCGTCGAGAACCACTGCCGGGCGAAGAGGGCGTCGACCTGGCTGCCCCGGATGAACGTCGAGAGCGACGTGGTGTCCGGCGCCACGACGTAATCGGGCAGAATGCCGCCCCCGCCGAAGACCGTGCGTCCGTGGTCGGTCTCGTACCGTAGCGAGTCGGGGATGGTGTCCTTGTACTTCTCGACGTTATAGACCGCGTCGCGGAAGCTGCTGGACTTCTCTTCGTAGTACGCCTGACGATTGCCCTTCTCATAGGGGGTCTGGATGAGGCGGCCGACCGGCGTGTAGTAGCGGCCCACCGTCATCTGCATGAGGCTGCCGTCGTTGAGCTCGAACTGCTTCTGCACGAGGGCCTTGCCGAAGGTGCGGCGCCCCACGAGCAGGGCCCGGTCGTGGTCCTGAAGGGCCCCGGACAGAATCTCGCTGGCCGACGCCGAGCGGCGATTCATCAGCACGATGACGGGCTGGTTCTCGAGTGCCCCGCCGTTCTGCCCGCGGTACTGGGTGTTCATCTCGGCACTGCGGCCCTTCGTGCGGACGATCGTCATGCCGGCGCCCAGCAGCTCGTCGGCAATCTTGACGGCCGACTGCATCACCCCGCCGGGGTTGTCCCGCAGGTCGAGCACGAGGCGCTCCATGCCCTGGCCCTTCAGCCGATCGACCTTCTCCAGGAACTCCTCGTGGGTGGACATGGCAAACCGGCCAATCTCGATGTAGCCGGTCTGCTCGTCGACCATGTAGGAGGAGTTGATGGAGTAGAGCGGAATCTCGCCCCGTTCGATGGTAAAGGTGAGCCGTTTGTCGGCGAGGGGGCGATACACCGTGAGGGTCACGTCCGTGCCGATCTCGCCCTTCAGACGGTTCTGGATCTCGTTCCCGGGGAGGCCGATCGCGGTCGAGTCCTCGATCTCCACAATTCGATCCCCGGCCATAACGCCCACCGTCTCGCTGGGGCCGCCCGCGATCGGCGAAATGACGCGGGCCGTGTCGCTCGGCTCGCTGGCGGGCTCGAACCGAATGCCGATGCCGCCGAACGAGCCCTCGTACCGGTCGCGCGTGTCGCGGACCTGGTCGGACGGAATATAACTGGAATGGGGGTCGAGGCTCTCGAGCATCCCCTTCACGCCGGCTTCGGCCATCTCCTTCGAGTCGACCGGCTCGACGTACCGTCCACTAATGATCACGAACGCCCGCTTCATCTTCTCGAATTGGTCGAGGGCGTCGTCGGTGGAGACGTACGAATCGAACTGGACCCCGAGCACGGCCCCAAACAGGAGGAGCGCAATGGCGGGAAGGATGTGATACTTGCTCAGTCGCGTCATGGACCGTAAGAATCGTATGGGAGGCCGGTGGAGGGGCCGGGAGGGCGTTCCGCGGAGCTCTACTCGCCGTCGGCAGAGCGGCGACGATGGTGAGAGCGACCGGTCCCGGCGAGAGGAATCCGCATCGCGGCTACGTCCTGTATTTGGACGAAGAATATTTGTTGCAGATGCGGCCCCCTGCGATGGCCGAACCGGGCGAGTGTTACAGGGACTCTGCGTTTCGTGCCGGGCAGCCGGCCCGGCCGTCACCAGAGAGAGCAAAAACCACGCGAGGGGCCCCGGATGCCGTCGCCCGGCCGACGCGGGGAGTGCGCACGAGGCCCGTGTCCGGGAGCGTGGACACTACTGTTGGGGCGAGGGGGCATAATACCCCGCCAGGTCCTGGGAGGAGGGCCACAGCGACATCGCCTGCTGGAGGGCCGGATCCACCTCGTTCAGCACCGGCTGGCCGGCCCCGCGGCCGTAGAGCGTATTGGCGATGTACCCTTTCAGATGATGGCGGACGAGGGAGCGGGCCGCCTCGGTGTCGGCCTTCCGGTAGACCTGTT
>JAZKTD010000081.1:0-12463 GCA_036625705.1 Salinivenus sp. | reverse complement strand
CACAACTGAACGGAGAGAACTCGCAGAGGTCGTGACGCTGTTTGCATCCATGTCTCCTGCGTGGACACTGCGCTGCCGCCCCCCGGCAGACGCGAGCGGTTGTAGCGTCGGATGCCCGCGGCTCGAAACCGGCAGAGCAGTTGTGCAAGGTCACTAGTCGTCCTGCTTGAGGCGGTAGACCGTTTCGTCGGGGCGCTTCATGCCGTACTCCTCCCGGGCGATGCGCTCCACCAGCGAATCGGACACGGGACGGTCGAGTTGCTCGCGCAGCCGCTGGATGTCCTGACGGAGGCGCTCGTTTTCCTGGGTCAGGCGGTCGTGCTCCTGGTGCCACCGGTAGCGCCGAAGCAGGCTGTGGCTGTCGAAGAAGCCGATCCAGACGAGAAGCGCGCAGGCCGCCGCGCCGACGATCCACCAGTGCAGGCGACCTGCCGAGGAAGAGGGCAGGAGGGAGGACATGGGAGGTCAGTCCGTCAGAGGAAAGGCGGTGAGGCCCGGAAACTCGGCGGCCGCGCCCAGCTGCTCCTCAATCCGCAGCAGCTGGTTGTACTTGGCCACACGGTCGCTGCGGCTGGCCGAGCCCGTTTTGATTTGTCCCGTACTGAGGGCCACGGCGAGGTCGGCGATGGTCGTGTCCTCGGTCTCGCCGGAGCGGTGGCTCAGGATCGCCGTGAAGCCGCTCTTGTGGGCCATCTCCACGGCGTCGAGGGTTTCGGTGAGGGTGCCGATCTGGTTGGGCTTCACCAGGATGGAGTTGGCGCAGCCCTCGTCGATGCCGCGGCCGAGCCGCTCGGTATTGGTCACGAAGAGGTCGTCGCCGACGAGTTGAACGTCCGCGCCGATGGCGTCGGTCAGCATGCGCCAGCCCTCCCAGTCGTCCTCGTCCATCGCGTCCTCGATCGAGAGGAGAGGGTACCGGTCGGCCCAGTCCGCCCAGTAGGCGACCATCTCTTCGGAGGAGCGGGGCGTGTCGGGGGCGCTTTTCCAGAAGACGTACTGCCCGTCCTCGTACATCTCCGCCGCGGCCGGGTCGAGGGCCACGAAGACGTCGGTGCCGGCCGCGAATCCGGCCGCCTCGACGGCCTCCGCGACGAGTTCGATGGCCTCCTCGTTGGAGCGAAGGTCCGGCGCGAAGCCGCCCTCGTCCCCCACCGCCGTGCTGTAGCCGCGGTCGGCGAGCACGTCGCTGAGGGTGTGAAAGACCTCGACGCCCATGCGGAGGGCCTCCGAAAACGAGTCGGGGCCCACCGGAGCGATCATGAACTCCTGCATGTCGACGTTGTTGTCGGCGTGCTCGCCCCCGTTGAGGATGTTCATCAGGGGCACGGGCAGGGTCGACGCCCGGGCGGTGCCCACATACCGGTAGAGCGGCAGGCCGAGGGTGGCGGCGGCGGCCTTCGCGGCGGCGAGCGACACCCCGAGGAGGGCGTTGGCGCCCAGGTGGGACTTGTCGTCGGTGCCGTCCAGGGCAAGGAGGGCGCGGTCGATGAGGACCTGCTCCAGCACGTTGAGGCCCTCGAGCTCGGACGCGATGGTCGCGTTTACGTTGGCGACGGCCTCGGTCACGCCCTTTCCCCGATACCGATCCGCATCGCCGTCCCGAAGCTCGACGGCCTCGTACTCGCCGGTCGAGGCCCCGCTGGGCACGGCCGCCCGCCCGAGCACCCCTTCCTCGGTGGTCACGTCCACCTCGACGGTGGGGTTGCCGCGACTGTCCAGTATCTGGCGAGCGGTGACGCTTCGAATTGAGGCCATGGGGGCAGAGGAGGGATGGAGGGGGGCGGTCAATGGAGAAGGGCGGGGCGCCGAGGGAGATTCGAGAATGCCCCGAAGCAGCCTATAATGTAGGTCGACGTCGAGGAAAAGTACAAGGCGGGGCCGTTCAGCCCGACGAATCTCCGTCGAAGGGCCGCCCCCGGGCCGGGGCCACAAAAAAAGCCGGTGAGCCCAGAGGACTCACCGGCGGGGTCCGAGCACGACGTGGAGGAGCCTTACGGCGCCTGCCGGACCGAGGTCGTCTCGTTGATCCAGGAGTAGCAGCCGTAGTCGATGGTGAACGTACCGCCCTGCTCCCAGTCCTCCCGGTAGAAGATGTCCTCCTGGGTGGGAAACACCTTTCGGTAGCTCCGGATCTTGCTCTCCGCGACCGAGGCGATCGACTCGTCGGTCTCGATGGCCTGGCGGTACTTGTCGACGGCCGCCCAGTAGACCGCCTTGTCCTTGCGGGCCAGTTCGCTGCCGCTGCACTGGCTCACGGCCCGGGCGTAGAGGTCGCCGATCGCCACGTAGGCTTCTGCGAACTCCGGGTCCATGTCCAGCGCCTTCCGGTACGCCCGCCGGGCTTCCGAGAAGCGGTCCATCTGCTGGTAGGCTTTCCCTCGGTTGAAGTAGTCGTCGGCCGCCAGCTCAGCGCCCTGCTTCTGGGCCCTGTCGTAGGCCTGAAGGGCCGTCTTCGGCCGCCCGTTGTCGAGACGCATCTCCGCGACCTCGCGGACGGTCTCGGCCGGCGGGTTCGTTTTCATGAGCTTCGGCGCCAGGTCCGTCGCCCCTGAAATGTTGCCCTGCTGCACGTAGGCGTCGAAGAGGGACTGCATGATTTTCGCGCTGTCCGGGTGGGCCTCGTACTGCTTCTCGAGGTACTTCACCTTCGCCTGCGGGTTTTTGCCGAAGATGTTGTTCCGGGTCGACGCGATGATCTTGCTGACCTTCTCGTCGTCCCCTCGCTGGGCCTGGACCTGCTCCAAGAACTGGAGGGCCTTGTCCTGCTGGTTGTCCTCAAGGTACCCGCGAAGGGCCTGCTGGATGTAGTACGGATTCACGTCCTTGGGGGCCATCTCGAAGGCGTTCATGTAGTGGGCCTCCGGGGTTTTCAGGACGTCCGACTGTAGATTGGAGGCCATCTGCTGGTGCTCCTGCAGAAAGCGGCCCCGCCGGATTTCCCACTTAAACATGTCGTAGGTGAGGTCGAGGGAGTCCATCTGCTTCGGCGCCGTCTCCAGGATCGTCACTGCCGTATCGAGGTAGGCCTGCTGCTGGTCGCTCGCGGAGGCCTTCTCGGCAAGCCCGACGTAGAGCTCGTACTTGCGTCGGAAGTTTCGGTCGTCCCCGTTGGGAAAGCCGGGGGCGTTCTCGATAATCCAGTCCAGGTCCTTCTTCGCCGCGGCGAACTCGTCGTTTTTGAAGCTCTCGTAGTAGAGGCTGTAGTGCATTGCCTTGTCCTGCTGGCTGACCGAGTTCTGGGCCAGGACCGGCTGCACGGAAACGCCGCCCATGGTGAGCGCCCCGAGCAGTAGGCCGAGCAAGAAGGTGGGCGAGAGAAAAAGACGATCGGCAGGGGACATATCGAAGGTGCTCATCTGTCTAGTAGAGTGAACGGTCCGGTGCGGTTGGGTGGACACCCGCAGGGTGTGAAGGCGCTGTGGGCGCCGATTGAAGAACACGTTCAGTGCCTACGCACCGGGGGACGGAATGGATTCAAGCGAGGGCGTTATCGCAGCCGACGCTCCTGAAACCACCGTTCGCCAAAATTAACGTGAAGACCCACGCGGTAAAAATTGTCCCGAACGAGCGTGCCGTCGGTTGTCCCGCGCGTCCCTGCCTCCAAGTTAAGATCAATCCGTGTGCCAGGGATGGAGGTCGGGAGACTAAAGCCCGCGGTGACCGCGTACATTTGTACGTTCGTGCGTCCATCGGGCTGCACGTAGAGCTGCTCGGTGTAGGCGCCGAGCCGGTAGGCGACGTTCGCGAGGTAGCCGCTAAACTGATCTGATCCCGCCGGGAGCACCTCCGAGCCGAGCGAGACCCGCCACCGGTCGGTCAGGGTCTGTCCGCCGCCGACGGGAAAGCGGCTGAGGGGCCCCCGCTGCGAGAACGTGCTCGAGAACGAACTCCAGGGCTCGAAGACCCCGTCGGCCGTGAAGGTCCACCGCGAGTTGGGCTGGTAGGCGACCCCGAAGCGGCTCCGCAGGGGGAGCGAGACGCTCCCGTCGATGGAAGACTGTCCTCCGACCGAGAGCGTGTCGGGCGCGACCGACTGGCTTTCGGTGAGCGTGAGAACCCGGTCGCCGGTGAGCGTGGCGGGAAGGGTCACGGCCCCGCCGATCGAGAGGTTGTCGCCACTCGACAGCACGTCGGCGAGGGAAAGGTGCGCCCCGAGCGTCCCGCCCACCCCGCTCAGGCGCGTCGCGTCCTTGAGCCGAATATTGCGGAGGGGGGCCTGCCCAAAGTCCGTGTTGCGCTGGTTCTCAATAATGCCGAAGAGCACGTCGAGGCTGGCCCCCACGCGCAGCGCGTCCGTGATCTCGTAGCCGAGCCCGCCGCGAAACCGGTGGAGCCCGCCGCCGCCGCGAAAGTTCACATCGTAGGAAGCATCAGCCACGTCGTCGGGCGTCACCTGGACAGGAAGCGAGCCGGACCTGCGCGTGCGATAGTTGTACTGCGTGTAGGGCTGAAACGACAGCGTCACGCCCAGCGACCGGCTGTAGATGGGAAAGCTGAACTGGAGGGCCTCAAGGGTGCCGGCCGCCAGTCTGCTCGACTGGCCCTTTCCGCTCGTCGACCGGATGTTTTGGTAGTAGGCTCCCCCCGAGAGACGCGTAAAGACCTGATCGCTCCAGAGGGCCGGGTTGGCGGTTGGGGTGTAGTTCAGGGACCGAAGGGCGAAGCCGCCCCGGCCCATGGCCGCGCTCTGAGAGGAGGAAAAATCCTGAAGGGAGCCCAGTCCGAAGCGGGAGTAGACGGACCCGTCCCCGTTCGACTGGGCGTGGGCCGACCCGCTCCCGAGCAGGAGCGCCAGGACGACAAAGAACCACGAAAGCGTGCCAGCACGCGAGGACAGAAAAGACATAACCCCGTTCAGCGGTTGGTGCGAGTCGAAGCGGACGGGCGGCGAGGCCCGTCCTGCGGTTTACAGCGGCGTGATGGTCAGGATTGCCCGCGGAAGCGCCTCTTTGCTGGGCGCGTCGGTCCGGATCACGACCGGCGTGGTGCTCGGAATGCCGCGCAGGGCGGTCTCGCGGCCGCTCGGGTTCGAAGACGCCCGGGCCGTGATTTCCATCCGGAAGCGAGAGAGCGGCGCGCGGTCGACGAACCAGCGGTCAAAGACCGGAAACGTCCGGTCGGCCACAGGACGGGCGGCCACGGGCACCCACTGCGGCACGGTGGGGAAGATGCACTGACCGGGTCGCTGGGGAAGCTGAAAGAGCTGGAGTGCGGCGCAGGAGGGAGTCCCCTCGGTCTCGGCCCGTGTTGCGAGAAGGCGGTATCCGGACGGGAGGGGGCGCACGAAGTCACTCCCCTCCGGCGGCCGGAGGAGAGACGTGTCCACCGGGACGCTGATCTGGGCCCGGTTGAGAAGGACATTTGCGTCCGCGAGGGAATCGATCCCGCCGTCCGCCCAGGCCATGGAGAGCCCCACCCCTACGCCGTCCTGCAGCAGCAGGCGATCCTCGGCGAGGGCAGGGGGCTGCCCCCGCTCGACGTGGGTGAAGGTCTTTTCGACCTGGAAGTCGACCGTGTCGGACTCGCTCGCCATCCGGAGGGTCGCAGTGCCGTGTTCGTAGCCGACCACGGCATCGCCGCCCGTCGTGGTGAGCCGGAAGCCGTCGAAGGAGCCGTCGTCGAAGCGGGCGCTGTCCTTCAGGGTTGCGATGTGCTCCTCGACCCAGGCGTCGGGCAGGGAGAGGGCCACGAGCGTGTCGGTGGGGGCGACCGAATACGTCTCAGAACGGACCGGGGCCATCTCCGAAGCGAACGTCGTGTCGGCGGGGGCCCGGGCCATCTCCGCGTTTCCATCGAGGTCGTAGAGCTGGACCGCCAGGGTCGAGGTGGTGTCCCCGTGGAGGTACGACCGGCGGAGGCGGAGCTCGACGTTGAAGGCACTGGCCGGGAGGTCCTGGAACGTCGAGGGCCGGTTTTCACTCCCGAAAAAGTCGATGTACCCGTCCGCCTCAATCGGGCCGGCAAGCGGATCGTCGACCTGTCCTGCGAGGAATCGCCAGGACCGGTCCTGGCCGAGCGGAGACCCGGCGAAGCCGGTGAGGGGAGCGACGCGAGCCGTGTCGAGGCTCGACGGCACGATGTTTCGGATCTCCGGGTCACCGCCCGAGAGGGAGTCAGGGCCGAGCCCCGTCCCCACGCTTGCGGGGTCGGAGCAGGACACAACAGAGAGCAGAACGGCGCCACAGAGGAGGGCGGCCGCGAGACGGACGGGTGGCTTCATGCAACGAACGGCCCTGTAGTTCGGAAGAATCGACGCAACAGGTGGAGGCTCTCGGCCCGAGGTGCGCGCCCAAACGTCGCCGCGCAGGCCCCTCGACATCTACCCGGAGGTGTTGCGGCCGCAACGCACGAGGTCGGCTATGGTGGAGGGGCCGTTCTCGCACGACGGAGCCGATCGAACCCGGTTCAGAGAGGGGCGTGCCTTCGGGCACGTTGACGGCAGACTACACAAGTTGACAGAGCAACCGCCGCCGACGAAAACCGTTCGGTGAATTCTCCACCGAACGGGGTGTTTCTCTCCGGTGTGCCGCTAGGCGGGGACTTCATCGAGCATTTGATTGTAAAGGGCCGACAACTGGCGGCCGTGCGCGTCGGTGTCCGCCTCGAACTGAACGGTCCCGTCGACGACGGACGCCCCCGGCGGGTGGATGGACGCGTCGGCGTAGTGGAGGCCCGTCTCGGAGATCGTCGAGTCCGCCTGCCCGTCCAGGGCGAGGCCCAGAACACCGGCGAGGTCGGTCGAGATTTGCGTTCCGGGGTCCTGGTCGTCGGGCGTAAAGACCGCCTTCGCGTCGCTGAGGCGGTCGTCGGTGTTGTACTCGGTGGCGAGCAGGTGCGGGACGAAGCCGCTCATCCAGCCGAACGAGTGGATCACGGAGGGGCCCCAGCGCAGCTTCCGGATGGTCTCGAGGGCCGCGCGGTTGAAGAAGAGAGCACGGCGGCACACGTCTTCAAACGAGGAGACGTCGCCCCCGTCGGCGGCGAGCTGCTCCTTCCCGAAGTACGTCTCGTGGTCCATGAAGTACACCTGCAGGCGCACGTCCGGCACGGAGGCGACCTTCACGGTGAGCGTCTCGGTCTCGCTCCCCATCGGCACGTCGGTGCCCGATAGGCGGATGACCTCGTGGAGATTGTGCTTGCGCTCGTCAATCGTGCCGTAGCAGGGCATCATGACTCGCGCCTCGAAGTCCCCCGCATCCTGCAACTGTTCCGGAAGCATGCGGGCGAGGGAGGCAATTGAAGACGTCTCGGCGAACGGGGTCACTTCGCCGGCGACAAAGAGTACGCGTCTGGATTGAGCCATGTGCAAAGAGGAGGTTGGTGAGGACCGAGAGTGAGCAGAGCCACTACGCCAGGCAAGCGTTGCCGACGGATGAGGCCGCGGGACCGGGGCGTACAACTGAGGCGGGTAAAAGACACATAGTAACCTGAGTCGCGACCTGCGTGCTGCTGTTCAACCCGACGGGGGACAACAGACCGCAGAGTATGGCACCTGAGGCAGTTCGTCGTCTACGATCGGCCGTCGTCCGTCGCAAAACGTCTGTGCCCCGCAACCTGGGTTATATTGACAGTACTTCATTACCGATATTTCATTATACCGCCGGCGACGGCCGGAATCAACGGTTCCGGCGGGCAGAGAGGGGCGCTAGCGTCAAGACCCTGGGAAAATCGGCGCTGAGGACCGTCGCTGCCTCGTCTGGATCCTCGGTGGGGCCGCCCTACGGAGACGAGGACGCCCCGTCCGGGTCCGACGTGCGGTCTCGGAGAAGCTCAAAATACCGCCGGATGAGCTCCTCGTAGTCGGAGCTGTACCCCATCTCGAGGGCCCGGATGAGGTCCCGCCGCAGCTGGTCGGTCTCCTCCGACGCGGGCCGATCGCCGGGCGGGCGCTGCTCGTAGTTTCCGTCGGACCGGCGGCCCTGGCGCTGCTTCTGCTTGCCCTGCGTGCGGAGGGACTGCTGGGCGTTGAGAAGACGGGTCATGATCTGGCGCTGGCGGTCGATGAGGTCGCGGGACGGCCGCTCCCCGTCCTGAAGCTCCCGGGCCGACTGCTCCATCTGCTTGGCAATCTTTTCGAGGTCGCCCATCACCTGGTCGCGGGCCTCGCTGCCGACGCCCAGGTCCTGAAGCTGCTGTTTGATGCGGCGCTGCTGCTTGGCGAGCTCCTTCCGCCGCTGCGCCTGGTCGGTCGAGAGACGCTGCCCCTGCTTCTGGTTCAGATTCTGCTGAATCTGCTGGTTGAGCTTCTGCTGCTGGCCGGACATCTGCTGCAGCTTCTGGACCATCTGCTGCATCGACATGCCGCTGCCCGACCCCTGTTGCTGATTCTGAAGCTGCTCCAGCAGGTTCGAAAGCAGCAGGGCCAGTTCGTTGAGATGCCTCATCGAGGTCTTCTGGTGGCCGGTGGCCTTCCCGGCGTTGCGCTCATCGAGGGCCGTGGTGGCCGTCTTCATCGCCCGGAGGGCGTTGCCGGTCGTCTTCTGAACGGTGCGGGACATCTCCGGCACGCGCTCCGCAATCGACTGCAGGGAGTCGGTAACCGTGCGGAGGCCGTCCGACAGCGTCTTCTGGTCCCGGGCGTAGGGACGCAGGGCGGGCCCTTCGGACGCCAGGGCCCGAACGTCACCCCGAAGCGACTCCTGTCGCTTCGACAGGCGCAGCGTGTTCTCGAGCGCCGCGCGGAGGCCGGCGAGGTTCAGCTGCCGCTGCTGCCCCTGCATCTGGCTCTTCATCTGGGTGAGCTGCTTCTGCATCTGCTCCAGGGACTGCTGCATGCGCTGCTGTCCCTGCTGGGCATCCTGCAGCTGGTTCTTCTGGAGCTGCTGGCTGTTCTGCCGCATCTTCTGCGGAAGGTTCTTCCGCTGCAGCTGCTGGTTCATCTTCCGAAGCTGCTCGCGCGGGGCCGACTGCACGTCGTCCATCTCCTTCCGGGCCTCCTCGAGGGCCTTCTCCAGCTTTCGCATCTGCTCCGCGGCCCGCTTCTGCTCCTCGGCGAGGTCCTTGTTGGCGCCCGACTTCTTCGCGCCCGACTTCTGAGAAGACTCCGACCGCTGAGATGGGGATTTCTCCGATGAGGGTTTGCGGGCGTCGGAAGCGGGCGAGCGGGCCGAGGAGTCCGGCTGCGCCGCGCGAGACGGCCGGGCCGCCGCGGAGTCTGAGGGGGGCTGCTCGTTTTCGGCCGACGGGGAGCGCGACGGGGCCCCGGAGGAGTCGGCGGACGAGGCGTCCCTCCGATTCGACGGCGAGCGCGAGGACGAATCCGACGCGGCCGTTTCGGTCGGGGCCGCGTCCTCCGAAGACGGCTTCTCCTCGGAGGGCTGCTGCTCATCCGAGGCCCCCGACTCCTGCATCCGCTCCCGCGTCTTCTCGCGGAGCGTCTTCTGCCGCTCGCTCAGCTCGCCGGCCCGGCGGGCCATCTCCTGCAGCTTCTGCTGGGCCTTCAGCTGCTCGAAGAGCGACTTGACGCGCTCGAGCTGTTTGCGGCTCGAGGCCTCCTGCTCCCGCACCTCCTTCATCGCCCGCTGCATCTGCCGCATGTCTCCGCTCTGCATGGCCTTGCGCAGCTGCTCGAGGGCCTTCTGCAGCTCGGGAGACTTCATCTCGTCGACCACGCGCTTCAACTCCTGAAACTTCCGGGACATCTCCGAGTCGGAGAGGCCGTTCCGCTGCATCTGGCGGGTCATCTGCTCGACCGTCTTGGACAGCTTCTCGACGCCCTGGTCGAGGGACTGCTGCTTGTTCTGGAGACGCTCGAGCGTGCGGCGGTCCTGCCAGTCGGCCTCGCGGGTGCGGCGCAGCTCCTTGCGCAGCTGATTAAACTGCTGTTGCACCGAGTCGGAGCGCTGGCGGAGCCGGTTCATCTGCTCCTCGGCCTCGCCCTGCGTCTGGTCGAGCTGCTCGTACTGCTCGGAGACGGACGGCATGCGAAGGCGCTGCGTGGCGGTGCGTCCGCTCCTGGGGCCGGCGACCGTGTTGTTGTCCCACGCCTTCACGTAGTAGGTGATGACGTCGCCCGGCTCCGGCTCGAGGCCGGTGTCCTGGGCCAGCAGCCACTGGTGCACCAGCTCCTGCGTGCGCTGGCCGGGGGCGGGCAGCGGCAGGCGGACCGAGGCGAAAGACGAGTCGCCCGCCCCGAAGCGCTCCTCGCTCAGGCGATAGAAGAGGGCCGCCCGGGAGAAGCCGTAGTCGTCGCTCAGCTGGACGCGGAGCTCCTGCGAGAGGTCATCCGAGATGTCGGACGGGCCGGTCGGGGCGAGGAAGGACACCGAGGGGCGCGCGTCGGCCTGGAGGGAAAGCTGATACCGGATCGGGTCGCGGTTGGTCGGGCCGCTCGCGCTCTGCAGGCGGAGCCGGTAGTGGCCCTCGCGGCGGAGGGTGAAGCCCCCGGTGGCGGTGCCGTCCTCCACCTCCAGGGAGCGACTGCTCTCGTCGTCGAAGACGAGGCGGGCCGTCTCGACGGACGGGCCGCCGAGGGCCGCCGAGACCGACACCGTCGCGCCCGGAAGCGCCGAGACGTCCCCCACGTTTGGGTCGAGCGTGCGGCTCGGGAGGCCCGTGTAGGCGGGCGGGGTGACCGTCACTTCGAGGCGACGAACGAGGGGGCGGGACGCAACCTCGACGTCGTACCACCGGGTCCGCACGGGCCCGGCCGCCACGCGGTACTGAAAGGCCCGCTGCACCGGGGCGAGGGTGTGGCGGAACGTGCCCGCCGAGTCGGGGCGGAGCGGGATCCGCTCCGACGGGGTGCTGGGCCCCGCGCGGCGCAGCAGAACGGCCTCCGAGGGGGCGCCGCCGGACGGCCGCACCGTGACCCGCAGCGAGTCCCCCTGGACGAGGCGCACGCTGCCGGGGGTGACCGACAGCTGGAAGGGGGCGGGCCGGTTGAAGGCCGTCCCGGGCGCGAGGAGCCGCTCGGAGGCGTCCAGGAACGTCGACGGGGCCAGCAGCAGGAAGGCGAGCACGGCGGCCAGCGGGAGGGAGGCGAGCCGAAGGGCCCGGCGCGCCCGCCCGAAGTCCTCCACCTCGCGGAACGATACCTCGTCGAGGTCCTCGGCCAGGTGCTGGACGGCCTCGTCGATGAGGGGGGCGGGGGCGTGACTGCGTCGGCCCTCCACCAGCTGAAGAAGATTGACGAGGCGGTCGGCCACCTGCGGGTGATGACGGCCCACCTTGCGGGCGACCACCTCCTCGGAGGGCCCGGAGACGAGCCCGAGCAGCCGACCGATGGGGCGGGCGAGCAGGGCCGCCCCGACGCCGATCGCGACGGTGCCGACGGCCGCGGCCAGTGCCGTGCGGGCGGTGGTGCCGAGCCACAGGCTGGCCTCGAGCACCACGGCGAGCAGCCACGTCGCGGCGACCGTGCCCCCCGCCACCGCGGCGCCGAAGGCGAGGTCGGCCCACGTCATGCGACGGGTCGTCCGCTGCAGGCGGGTGCGAATGCGCTTGACCAGGCGGGCCGTCTGTTCGCTCATGGGACGTCGGGACCGGGTGGGAGGGAGGGCACGGATCCGGAGTGCCCGGTGAGCGTTCGGTGCACGTCCGAAGAGGACCTAGTGACCGTGCACAACGACTCTGACAACTTCGAGGGCGACCGTTTTGGAGCCGCTCTGATCGCTTAGCTGCGAGGACCAGGCACGGGCCTCCGTGTCGACGGAGAACCAAAGGGCGGCCCCGGTGCGGATTCTGCGAGATCCGTCCATCTAGTTGTGTACGTTCATGAGAAGGCGTACCACCCGGCTCCGCGGGGTGTTTCTCAGCGCGTGCGTCCGGGCACGCATGGCCGTGGGGGCAAGCGGCTCGATCGTGAAAAGAAGAAAAGGTCCGCTTCCGGGATTGCAAGACACCCCTGCCGGTCCCGTTATTGCAGACCTCTGATGTCGGCCCTCCACAGCTTTTCTCCGCACATGACTCGACTGCAGTATCCTGTCCTGGTCCTTGCCGCTCTCCTAATCTCTACGGGGTGCCGCACCTACGGGGATCAGGGGTACGAGTCCGGCCCGAAGACCTACAGCGCCATCCAGCAGACGGTCCAGCAGATGGAGGAAGAGCTAAACCGGGCCGAATCGGACCTGCGCCGGCTCCAGTCGGCCGCGGTGTCGGTCGACACGCTGGAGGGCCTGGCCGACCGGTACGAGTCCCTGGTCGAGTCCCACGCGGCCGTCCTGGCGGAGCACCGACAGCAGGCCAATCGGCTCTCGGCCGAGAGCGCCTACCGGTCGCTGAGCCGCATCTACGGGGCAATAGCCACCGACCGCCGCCTCCTCCGCCTGCAGTACGAGCGGACGACCCGCAAGGTGTGGGCCACGGTGCGCGACAGCACCATGCCGCGCACGCCCCGCCGGCTGGAGAGTAGCTACAGCATCACCCCGGTCCAGTACCCTCGTCCCGACCGGCCCGACATCTCGATGGCGGAGGCCCTCGACGGCGTGGGCGGGTCGCCGGGCCTGCAGATGGAGGAGCAGCA
>JAZKTD010000080.1:0-12466 GCA_036625705.1 Salinivenus sp. | reverse complement strand
CTCGTCTTTGGCTTCCTGGGAAGCGTGCACTGTGTCGGCATGTGTGGCCCCCTTGCGCTCAGCCTGCCGGGCCGCGACCAGCCGCGATGGCAGTTCTGGGCCGAGCGAACGCTGTACAACCTGGGACGGGCCGTCACCTACACCCTGCTCGGGGTACTGGTCGGGCTGGCGGGCCGCGTCGTGTCCCTGGCCGGCCTACAGCAGGGCCTGTCCGTGGCCATCGGCGTCCTCATGATTCTCGTGGCCGCGGTGCCCTGGGTGAGCCGGCAGGTGCGCAAGGTCGAACAGGCCCCGTCGGCGTTTCTGGGGCGCGTGATGGCCCCAATCGGCTCCCTCTACCGCACCGGCGGCCCCTCCGCGCTCCTCATCGTGGGCCTGCTGAACGGCCTGCTGCCCTGCGGATTCGTGTACGCCGCCCTCGGCACCGCCGTCACCACCGGCAGTGTGGCGCAGAGCGCCGTCTTCATGGCCGGATTCGGGCTCGGCACCGGCCCGGCGATGCTCGGCGTGAGCCTGCTGGGCCGGGTGGCCAGCACGAGGCTGCGAACGCGGCTCCAGGCCCTGGTGCCCATCGGACTGGCCCTGGTCGGCCTCCTGCTCATCCTGCGGGGGCTGGGGCTGGGCGGCATGGTCAGTCCCGTCCTCAAATAGAACTGGGAGCACGTATCGCCGCCCCTCGGTGGGGGCGTGGGACCGCCCCTGCTCGGGCCGCCCCCTCCGGCGGCGGACGCGCCCGGGGGCTTCTCCGGCCCACGTACGGCTTGACACGACCTTCACGGTGTATTTCTTTGGAAACAATGACGCCGGATGGTTTGCCGCCGAAAAAGCGCTTCCATCCCGGACCGAACGCCTCTCATCACCCGCCGAACCGCCGATGACCGTTTCTTCGCCCGACGACCTCCGCAACGTCGCCCTCGTCGGCCATCAGGGCAGCGGCAAGACCGCCCTGGCCGAGGCCATGCTCCACGCCAGCGGGGCCATCGGCCGGCCCGGCTCGGTCCCCGAGGGGACGACCCAGAGCGACTATCACCCGAGCGAGAAGGACCGCGGGATGTCGATCTTCGCCTCCCTCCTGCACACGGAGTGGAACGGGCGCAAGATCAACGTGCTCGACACGCCCGGCTACCCCGACTTTGCGAGCGAGGTCATCGCCGCGATGAGGGTCATCGACACGGCCCTCTACGTGATGGACGCCCGCTCGGGAGTGGAGGTGGGCACGGAGATGGCCTGGAGCTACGGCGAGCAGATGGAGACCCCATCCGTGTTCGTGATCAACCACATCGACCACGCAGAGTCGGACTTTCGGTCGATCATCGACGAGATTGAGGACCGGTTTGGGCGCGGGGCCACCGTCGTGCAGATCCCGGCCGGCGCGGGCACCCGCTCGATCATCGACGTGCTGCGGATGCAGCAACTGCACTATCCGGAGGGCGAGACCGAGCCGGAGACCGGGCCGATCGACGACGCCTTCAAGGCGGAGGCCCGCGAGCTGCACGAGACGCTCGTCGAGGACATTGCCGCCCAGGACGAGGCGCTCATGGAAACCTATTTCGAGCAGGGCCGGCTCACAGAAGAGCAGATGCGCGAGGGGCTCCAGGCGGCGATGCTCGAACGGGACCTCTACCCGGTCTTCGTGACGAGCGCGACGGAGGGGATCGGGGTGGAGCGGCTCCTCACCTTCATCGACGCGGTCTGCCCGTCCCCCGCCGCGCGGCCGGTCGAGACGGAGGCCGGCGCCCCCCTCCTGGCCGACCCGGACGACGAGACCGCGGCCTTCGTCTACCGCACGATGACCCAGAAGCACGTCGGGGAGTACTCCTTCGTGCGGGCCTACGACGGGACGCTCGAGTCCGGCCAGGACCTCGAGAACGCGCGGACGGGGACCACCGAGCGCGTCGGCCAGATCTACGTCCTCAACGGCGAGGACCGGGACACCGTCCCGCGGCTCGTGGCCGGCGACCTCGGGGCGCTCGTGAAGATGGAGGACACCAACACGAACGACACGCTGCGCGAGCCGGGCTCGGACCTCGTCGTTCCGCCCATCCAGTTTCCTGAGCCCCGCTACACGATGGCGGTCGAGACGACCGAAAGCGGCACGGAGGACAAGCTCGCGCAGGGCCTCCACGAGATTACGGGGGAGGACCCCTCGCTGCGCTTCGACCACGACGCCCTCCTCAACCAGCTCACCCTGAGCGGGCAGGGCGAGCTGCACCTGCAGATCGCGAAGTCGCGGCTGCAGCGCCGCGCCGGCGTCGAGGTCCGCTTCGTCGAGCCGAAGATCTCGTACCGGGAGGCGATCGAGACCCGGGCCACCGCCGAGTACCGACACAAGAAGCAGTCGGGCGGGGCCGGGGAGTTCGCCGACATCTCGATGCTCGTCGAACCGCTGGACGGGGACTTCCACCCGCCCGACTTCATCGACGTGCGCGGCGAGGAGACCGTGACCACCGAGTGGGACGCCGAGGTGCACTTCGTGGACGCCATTGTCGGCGGCGTCATCGACATGAACACGTTCTTCTCGTCGATCCAGAAGGGCGTGCTCGACGCCATGGAGGAAGGCCCGGTGGCCGGGTTTCCCGTGGGCGCCCTCCGCGTCGTCATCTACGACGGGGGGATGCACCCGGTCGACTCCAACGAGGCCGCCTTCAAGCGCGCGGCGTACGAGTGCTTCCACCGGGCCTTTCACGACGCGGAGCCGACGCTGCTGGAGCCCATCTACGAGGTCACCGTCACGACGCCGGACGACTACACCGGCGACGTGATCAGCGACCTCAACACGCGGCGCGGCCGCATTCAGGGCATCGACACGCAGGGCCCGCTCCAGAGCATCACCGCCGAGGTGCCGGCCGCCGAGCTCCACAAGTACGCGACGGCCCTTCGGTCCATCACCCACGGACGGGGCCTCCACATGACCCAGTTCAGTCACTACGACGTCGTGCCGGACCACGTGCAGGAGGAGGTGGTCGAGCAGGTCACCGCCGAGACCGCAGCGTAGGAGGGGCGGGGGAGCCGCTCGATCTCGATCTCGTCAATGGTCCCATCCCCGGAAACGCATGGGCGTCTGTGCGTGTGGGAACGTGCGACGGGCTGTGGCTTCCCTCTCCCAGCCGCCCGTACGTCCACACGCCCATACTCTCGGACGCTCCATGGAGACCCTGAATCTTCCCGCCTACGAGTTTCGGGTCACGAAGCGGGACGGGAACGAGGTCATCTACGACCCCGTCCGCCAGACCTACGTCCGGCTGACTCCGGAGGAGTGGGTGCGGCAGCACTTCGTGCAGTACCTGATTCAGGACCTCGGCGTGCCGGCCGGCCTCCTGGCCACGGAGGCCACGTTTCGGTACCAGGGACGGCCCTGGCGGGCCGACGTGATTGCGCACGACCGGCAGGGCGCCCCCCTCCTGCTGGTGGAGTGCAAGGCCCCGAGCGTCTCGATCGGGCAGGACGCCTTCGACCAGGGCGCGCGGTACAACCTGGTGCTCGGGGCGCCCTACCTGGTCGTCACCAACGGCCAGACGCACTACGCCTGCCGCGTCGACCTGGAGGCCCAGGACTACGCGTTCCTCGACGACCTGCCGCCCTACGACGTCCTCCTCGACGCGGCCTGACGGCCCCCCTCCCCACCCGTCGGCGCGGCTATCGGGGCCCATCTTTCAGCCGAAACACGACCGGCATCGACATGCGGACCTTCACGGGGGTCCCCCGCTGCTTTCCGGGCGTGCACTCGATCTCTTGAATGGCACGAAGGGCTTCCTCGTCGAGCAACGTGTGCACGCTGCGAGTGACCTTCGGCCGGGTCACGTTTCCCTCTTCGTCGACGACAAACTGGACGATGACGCGTCCCTCAATTCCCGCCTTCCGGGCAAAGTCCGGATAGCTCACCTCCTTCTGCACGGCCTCCATTCCGCCGCAGTCCGGAGACTCCTCCACGACGACGAAAATCTCTTCGGCCTCGTTCTCCTCCTTCTGTTCGTCGGCGGTCTCCGGCGGGGGCGGCTCGCGCTGAACGTTCATCTCCTCGTCCAAATCGAGGGAGGCGTCGAAGTCGAGGTCCTGCTGCTCGATAACCGCGTTGTTCGGAGCCTCGACCGGAGCGGGGGGACGCGGCGGGGGCGGCGGTTCCGACTGTTGCTCCGTCTGCTGCACCTCCTCCATCTCGACGATTTCCTGCTGGTCGAGGTTGACATTAAACTTCTGGTCGGGGGACCAATCGACCCGGAAGGCGGCGATCAGGGTCAGCAGTGCGAGGATGGTTCCGACTTCCAGGTAGAGATAATATCGATAGTGAAGGGTGTTGCGCTGCGGGGAAGCGGTCATGGGTCGGGGCTGATTGTCCTAGACACCGAACGCGGAGCTCCTCATCGAGGGACGCAGGGATTTTTTTGGAAACGCGGCGAAACGGGCACCCCATCCGCCTCAGGGACGAACGGAGGGCCCGTTTTCTTCAATCTTTAAACCGGCGCCCTCGCGTTGAGGTCGTCGCTCCTGTGGTTTCCAGGCTCCTTGCGTCGTGGGGATTCTCGCGGGGCGTAGGTGGGGAGGCCCTCCACGGCGGGCCGCGAGCCCCGTGCCGGGGAAATCTTTGGCCCAGTCCCTCCTGAAACCGGAGCAACACCCGCCTTCATCGCCCCTCCGTCCGCCCCGGCCGCTCTGCGCTCGGGGTCGAGACGGGCTGCGCCGGACACGCATGCCGCTCGCAGGACCGTAGCGTGTCGTCTCCGACCCATTGACGCAGGCTCTTCTTCCTTCCCGACCGAGCCGTTGCCCCGACCGATGGCGGCTACCGAAGGACCGTCAGGCGCCGCGATTCCGTGCGCTCCCCCGCCCGGAGCCGAACCACGTAGACCCCGTTCGGAAGCGTCGAGGCGTCGAGGTACGCCGTTTTCGCGGCGCCGGCTGCCGGGGTGCCCCGATACAGCGTGGAGACCGTCTGCCCGAGCACGTTGTAGAGCGTGATCGTCGTCTCGGCCGCTTCGTTTACGGCGAAGGAGATCGTGGCCCGGTCCCGAACCGGGTTCGGGTAGGGGCCGCTGATCCGGAGCGGCCGCTGCAGGGTCACCTCCACGCGGAGGGGGCCGTGGAGATGGGTGCTGCCGTCGAGGTCGACTTGCTCGAGCCGGAAGTGGTGGACCCCGGCCGCCAGCGTCCCCGTCGTGAAGCGGTACGTGTTGCTCTGAGCCGTGCTCCCACCGGGGGCGGCGCTCTCCACAAAGCCCACCTGGGTCCACGATCCGGTCGCGGGCCCGAGGTGCTGCACCCGGAACCCCGCGTTGCTCTGCTCCGAGGCCGTTGTCCAGCGGAGCCGGGCCGCCCGACCCGCCTGCACCCCGTCGAACGCGGCCAGTTCGACGGGCAGGAGGCCCTGCTCGCCAAACAGTACCCACACGGCCCCTGGACCGCCCGAGCTGCCGGCCTCGGGGTCCATGAACGCGCCGGCCAGAAGATCCGGGGTCCCGTCGCCGTCGAGATCCCCGAGCCCCGCCGCCGTGATGCCAAACTGGTCCCCGTCCGCAAGCGTCCCCCCGAAGCCGCCCTCCGTGTCGCTGACCTTCCGGAAGTCCTTGACGGTGCCGTCGGCGTTCAGGTAGAGGATCCACACCGCCCCGCGATCGCTTCCCCCATCGTCGTCGAGGTAGGCGCCGCTCGCGAGGTCGGGCACGCCGTCGCCGTCGAGATCGCCGACCTGAGCGGCCGCGGACCCGAAGCGGTCCTCGTCGTCGAGTGCGCCGCCGAAGCTGCCGGCTGTGTCGCTGATCTTCTGGGCGGCGGCGACGGTCTCGTCGTCGTTCAGGCTCAGGATCCAAAGGGCGCCCCGGTTGGTGCCGCCGTCGTCGTCCCGAAAGGCCCCGACGGCGAGATCTCCATTTCCCCCTCCATCCAGGGCGCCGAGGGCGGCGACGGAGAAGCCGAAGTTGTCGTTCGCGTCGAGCGTGATCCCCGCGGAGCCGCCGTCGATCCGATTGGCATTCGTGACGGTACGGCTGGCGTCAAATTCCAGAATCCAGAGCGCTCCCGCTCCGTTGTCCGGGCCGCCGGCGCCCACCGCGAGCTCGCGGGCTCCGTCTCCGTCGAGGTCGCCCCCGGCCACCGACTGGCCGAACAAGTCCCCGCTCGCGATCGACACCCCGGGAGTAGAGCCGTCGATCTTCGTTTCCTCTTTCACCGTACCGTTCCCATTCAGGATAAGGATCCACACGACGCCCTCGCCATTTTCCCCGGCGAATCGGGCCCCGACCGCCAGGTCCTCGACGCCGTCGTTGTTGATGTCGCCGAGCGCGCCGACGGACACGCCGAATTCATCGCCGGCGTCGAGAGTGCCCCCGAACCCCCCGATGCCCGACGTGATTTGCTGCTGACCCTGCACCATTCCGGTTTCGTCGAGAGAAAGGATCCAGACGGAGCCGACGTCCTCTCCCCCGTTCACGTCGTCGAGGTAGGCCCCGACTGCCACCTCCAGGGTTCCATCGCCGTCCAGATCTCCGAGGCGGGCCACCGACCGCCCGAAGCTGTCGCCGTCTTCCAATATGCCCGTGAAGTCTCCCTGCGTAATCTCCTGTTCGTCGGTCACCTGCGCGGCAGCGGGCCCAGAGGCGAGCAGGAGTGGAAGGAGCACGATTCCTGCAAGCGCAAGGGCCGTTCGGGGGAGGTCAACAGAGAACAACTGCATGAGACGGGGGAGCTGAGACACGGGATGTGAAAAGATACTCTGCAGGTATACGGGGTGTGCGCATTAGTTCCCGGTTTCTCGTCCCCTGATACCGGGGACAAACGTCCCAGAAATCGGTAGCATTAATCCCGCACGCTCCGCCGGGACACGAAACCATCCGGGGAGAATTCGAACAGACCGTTCGAGCGGATGCACGGAATTGCCTGCGACCACGTTGAGCGCGGTCCCTCCCGTCGGGATCGGGGACGTTGCGCCCGCCTCCGGTGAAAGCCGGGAGCGGTGCCCGTTGCGCGGGGACCAAACGCAATTGAGCGAGGGCCCACCCGCCGGTTACGCTCATGGACGAGCCGGAGTGCTCCGAAGGTGCACCGATTGGGCTTGATATTGGCCTCCATTCTCCCGCTCCTTAAGGCGGTTGGCGTTCGCCCGTTTCTCGTCCTACATCCCTGCCGCTCATGTCGCCTCGCATCGGCATCACGACCTCCTACCAGGACGGCACACAGCGCCTCGACCGGCGCTACGTGGCCGCCGTCGAACGGGCCGGCGGGCTGCCTCTTCTTCTCCCGATGGTCGAATCGGACGCGGCCTACGAGGAGATTGTCGACCTGCTCGACGGGCTCGTGGTGATCGGGGGGCCGGCCGTCACCGAGGGGCTCGTCGGGACGTGTCCGGAGGCCCTCGGCGCCCTCGGCTCGCGCCGGGCCGACTCGGACCGGCGATGGATCGAGCAGTGCTGGGACGCGGGCGGCCCCATCCTCGGCATCTGCTACGGCATGCAGCGCCTCAGTGCCCTGGCCGGCGGGACCATTTACGGGGACGTCGAGCGCCAGCACGACGGCGCCCGCACCCACAGCCAGAAGCGGGGTGGAACCACCCACCCGGTGCAGATTGACCCCAACTCGCGCCTCCACGCCCTTCTCGGGCAGGACACCCTCACGGTGAACACGCGCCACCTCCAGGCCATCGAGACCCCCGGCAGCGGCTTTTCGGTGGCGGCCACCGCGCCGGACGGCGTAATCGAGGCCATCGAGCACGAGAGCGGCAAGGTTTTTGGCGTTCAATTTCACCCGGAGCGGATGGGAGAGGAGATGGCCCCGCTCTTTCGCTGGCTCGTGGACGCCGCCGTCGAGGCCATGGCCGTCGACTCTGCGTAACCCCTGTCCTTGCTCCGACGCCCGTCCCCTGATGAAGCCCCTCCGTTCCCTCGATTTTTTCTCCGACGACGACCCCGTCGACGTCGCCAGGACGGCCCGGTACGGGCGCCGACTGCTCGCATTGGGGGTCCTCGGGGCCGCCGTCCTCGGGGTCACGCTGAACCTCACGACGGGGGAGCGCACGCTCGGCCAGCAGATGGTGAGCCGCGTCAGCCAGACGGCGCAGTCGCTACAGGGCCTGATGGCGGATGCGGATACGACGGCCCGGTACGCCCGCTACTCGACGCTCCCGGCCCGGCCGGTCCCCCGCGAGCTGCCCTCCCACCCGGCCGACATGCTCTCGCCCTACATGAACCCGGCCGCCGATCCCTCGTCGGTGGCCAACCCGGAGGTCCTCCGCGAATTTCACACCCTGCTGGCCCAGTTCGCCCAGCGCCAGGCTGTGGACGACAACTTTACCGTGCGGGTCCTCGACCGCCGCGCCGACTCGCTGCTCGAGCTCTACGAGTTCGAGGACCTGCGCCGGCAGTACCGCCGGGGCGAGTCCCTCGAGTGGCGGGCGGTGGACCAGCGGCGCCGGGAAGCCACGCGCCGGCTCGTCGACAAGTACGAGGAGCGGGGCGTGCCGGTCGAAGACCTCATCGTGCGCTGGGGCCGATCCGACCAGGTCGACCTCGCCCAGCAACGCGACCGGCCCTATCAGGCCTACGAGATTCAGCTGGCCCACTACCTCGACCTCAGCCTCCTGCCCACGCAGATGGGCACCGTCGAGACGTTCAACCAGGACGACCTCGTCTCGTCGGTCGGGGCCCGCAGCCGCTATCAGATGATGCCCTGGATCCTGCGCCGGAGCGGGGTCAACGAGTACGCCCTCCCCACGGAGTCCGACGCCGCGGTCGAGGTGGAGGAGGCCCACCACCCCTTGCTCACCATGGAGCCCGCGTTTTTGCTCCTCAAGGGCTACATCAACGCCGTGGGCCACGAGATCCCCGGCCTCTCCGCCTACCACACCGGCCCCGGCAATATCTACAAGCTGTATCGCTACTACCTCTCGGAGTCCTCGCACTACACCTCCGGCTCGACGGTGGCCGACGCCTACATCTGGGCGACCACCGAGGGCTTCGACACCGTGCGCGAAGGCACGTCCTTCGGGCCCTTCTCGCGCGGCTACATTCCGTCGGCCTACGGGGCCCTCACCGCCCACGATCGCCAGCCCCTCGACCTGTCGAGTTCGATTCGCACCCTGCGTGCGCAGCTGCGCCCGGGGACCGAGGTGCCCCTCAACACGCTCCTCACGGTGCTCGACACCACGTCGCGCGCCTTTGACTGGGGCCCCGCGGCCGACGAGCCGACGACCTACGAGCGGTTCCGCGCCCTGAACCGGCACTTCGACCTCCCGGTGCCGCCGGACAGCGCCGCCGCGGGAGTGCCCGAAGGCGGCAACGTGCGGCTCGTCTCGACGGTCGACGGCAAGGCCGTCCGGTTCTTCCTGCCCCCGGGGGCGCCAGCCGCCCTGCGAGCCGCCGGCCTGGACGTCATCGCCCCCGAGCTGTCGTTTCGGTTCGACGGGTCGACCTACACTCCGCCCTCGCCCGACCAGCGTACCCGGTGGGACCGCCGGTACGACGATCTGGTGGCGGACATCAACCACTTCGGCTTTACGCCCGAGAACCGGAAGCGCCTGCTGGACCTGCACGAGAAGTTCAAGGCGCTCGCTGAGGAAACCCCGACGCCGTACCGCAAGCGGCAGCTCGACATCATCCAGACGCACCGCCGCATCTGGCTGTCGAACCCCTGGGAGGAGCTCTCGGACCTCACGATGCAGATGACGGGACAGACCGACCTGCCGGTGCAGGCCCCCATCGAGATCCCGACCGAGAGAGACACGACGCCCCCGTCCCTTCAGCAGCTTCTCCCGCTGTCGCGACGGTAGCACCAACGCCGCCTGCCCTCGATCCCCCCGAGTGCACGCTCCGTTCAGGTGTGGACGTCTGGAAGGATGGATGTACGGACGTATTTTGCCTACAGACCTCCACGCGTCCTCACCTTCAAATCCACCAGAGGCCGGAGGTCGACCGACGCAGTACATCCTGCTACAGGATTCGGTATCACGTCCAAACCAGAATCCTAATACAGAAATCAGTGCACCGGGGGACTGCGGGTGCCCCTGACTCTTTCGCCTCGCCTACGCGTCTCTCGCCCGTCGCTCCATCGCGCCTACGCCGTCCGCTCCTGCACCTCGCGCATGAGGGCGTCCTGGAGGCCGGGCGTGCCCTCGGCGTCGGGCGTGCGCTGCACGTAGCGGCCGTCCGGCCGCAGGACCCACGCGGTCGTGTCCTCCATGGCGTACCGGAGGGCGCGGTGCAGCCGCTCCTGATGGGCCGGGTCCTGCACCGGCACGGCCGCCTCCACCCGGTCGTCGAGCCGGCTGCGCTGCCAGTCGCCGCTGCTGATGTAGAGGAGCGGGTCTCCGCCGTTGCGGAACGAGAAGACGCGGTCGTGCTCCAGGAAGCGCCCCACGATGCTCACCACGCGAATCGACTCGCTGAGGCCCTCGACGCCCGGCCGCAGCCGACAGATGCCCCGCACGACGAGGTCGATGTCGACCCCGGCCTGCGAGGCCTCGTAGAGGGCGCTGATGAGCCGCCGGTCGCCGAGCTCGTTCATCTTGGCCACGATGCGCCCCTCGCGCCCGGCCTGGGCGTGCTCGACCTCCTGCTCGATGAGGCGGAGGAACGAGTCGCGCATGTCGTTGGGGGCCACCAGCAGACGATCGTACTCCTGCTCCGGCGCGTAGCCGGTGAGGTAGTGGAACAGGTTCGTGAGGTCGCGCCCGATGGCGGGGTCGCAGGTGAGAAGGCCGTAGTCGGTGTAGCGACGGGCCGTCTGCGTGTTGTAGTTGCCCGTGCTGACGTGGCAGTAGGTCCGCAGCGCCTCCCCCTCGCGCCGCACCACCAGGGCCGCCTGGGCGTGCGTCTTGAGCCCGACGAGGCCGTAGGCCACGTGGACCCCCGCATCCTCGAGCTTACGGCCCCACTCGATGTTTTCCTCCTCGTCGAAGCGGGCCTTCACCTCCACGAGGACGGCCACCTGCTTGCCCTGCTCGGCGGCCTCCACCAGCGCGGCCACGATCGGCGACTCCGAGGACGTGCGGTAGAGCGTCTGCTTGATGGCGAGCACCTGTGGGTCCTGGGCCGCCTCCTCGATAAAGCGCTGCACGCTCGCGGAGAAGGACTCGTACGGGTGGTGCACCAGGAGGTCGTCCTCGCGGATGACCTCGAAAATCGACTCCGGCTCCGGCTCGCCCCGCTCCTGGCGGAGGCGCGGCGGCACGACCGGTGTCCACCCCGAAAAGCGCAGGTCCTTGCGGAAGCGCTCGTCGGGAATGTGGAAGTCCGCCAGCGCGGTGACGTCCGAGTAGTCGATCGGCCCCTCGGAGACGTACACATCCTGCTTCGCGATCTCGAGCTTGTCTTTGAGGAAGGCCCGCACGGACTCGGGCATGGCGGGCTCCACCTCCAGTCGCACCACCGGCGCAAACCGCCGCTCACGCAGCCGCTCGGAAATCATCTCCAGCAGGTCGTCGGCCTCCTCCTCGTCGCGGCGCACGTCGGCGTTTCGGGTCACGCGGAAGGCGTAGACTCCCTCCACCGTCATCCCCCGAAAGAGCTGGTCGGCGTGGTGGGCGATGACCTGCTCGATGGGCACGAACTGGAGGGGCGCCTCCAGGGGCAGCCACCGCCGGCGGCTCGTGGGTACCTTCACGCGGGCAAAGTGCTCGGACCCGCGCCCCGGGTGGCGGAGCACGACGGCCAGCGAGAGGCTCATGTTCGAGATGAACGGAAACGGCCGCCCCGGATCCACGGCCAGGGGCGTGAGGATCGGGAAGATGTTTTTGTGGAAGAAGGCCTCCAACTGGGCCTGCTGGTCGGCGGAGAGCGAGTCGTAGTCCCGCACGCGGAGGCCGATCTCCTCGTCGAGCGTGGGCACGAGCAGGTTCTTCCAGGTGGTGCCCAGGGCACGGTAGAAGGGCCGGATGGACTGTGCGAGGAGGGCCAGCTGCTCCTCCGGCGTGCGACCGTCGGCGGAGAGGGTCGTGACGTCGGCCGCGTCCTGCCGCTTGAGGCCGCCGATGCGCTTGCGGACGAAGCCGTCGAGGTTCGAGGCCGCGATCCCGAGGAAGCGCACCCGCTCCAGCAGCGGCGTGCGCGGGTTCTGGGCCACGTGGAGGATCCGCCAGTTGTAGTCCAGCCAGCTGAGCTCCCGGTTGAAGAAGAGGCTCGGGTGGTCCCCCTCCGCCTCCGGCGGGATGGGCTGGGGGGCCACGGCCCGGGGCAGGCGCTCGTCGTCGACCCCCGCGACGCCGTCGCCGCGGCCCGGGGCGGGGCTCGGCTCGTGGTAGGCGGGCGCGTCGGTCGCCGGGGACGGGGTCGGCATCGGCGGTGGGGGCGGGCGGCAGAAGGAACGTGACGCGTCTCCAACCACGACCGGGGGCGAATGGATTCCCCGCCCTGTTCGGAAGGCGACTCGACGGCAGTAGCCCCCCCACGCCCATTCTCCCACACTCCCGCTCCCCCGCGCCCTCAGTCTCACACTCAGTCCTCCAGGAAGGCCCCGCGCTCGATCTGCTTGCGCAGCTCCTGGA
>JAZKTD010000079.1:0-12497 GCA_036625705.1 Salinivenus sp. | reverse complement strand
AGCGACTCGTCCTCAGGGGGAGACGGTCTCCGCCGACGGTCGCCGCAGCGCCAGGCCGGCGCTCAGGGCGGCGCCGAGGCCCGCGATGCCCGCCAGTACCCCGAAAAGGAGCGGGGGACCGGCGTACTGCAGCAGCGCGCCCGCGAGGGTCGCGCCCAGCGCCCCGACCCCGAAGACGGCGAGGTACGTGTACCCGTAGGAGAGGCCCCGCGCCCCGGCCGGGCTGTACTCGGCCACCGTGGCCTGATAGAGCGGCTGAATCACAAACAGCGCGAAGCCGAGCACGGCGCTCGCGCCCAGCAGGCCCGCGGTGCCCGTCTCCGCCACCGGGAGGAAGAGCGCCGCCACGACGGCCAGGGCGCCGAACGCCCCGACCAGTCCCCGCTCCGGCCGCCCCCACTCCGTGAGGCGGCCGCCCACGTACTGCCCCCCGATGCCGACGGTGAGCAGTCCCGCGTACACGTACCGCCCCGTGTCCACGTCGATCGGCAGGTCGACCGTCACGAGGGGCGTGAGCAGGTCCGGCAGGAAGGTGAGCACGCCGCGATAGTAGAGCCCCGACAGCGCGGCCGCCGCGAAGACCACGACGAAGCTCACGGTGAAGAGCGCCGCCGACCGGGCCCACAGCGCCTCAAGCCCCTCCGGCGGGGCCGGCGTCTCCGCCTTCTCCGTCTCGTCGACGGCCGCCGTCTCGTCGAACGAGGCGTACGCGGCCAGGCCCGCGGCGGCGAACGCGGGCAGGGCCAGGAGGAGCGCCACCGTCTGCCAGCCGACCGCGAGCAGGAGCAGCGCCGTCATCAGCGGGCCGCCGGCGATGCCGACGTTGCCGGCGATGCCGTGCCAGGCCAGCCCGCGCCCCCGCTGCCGCACCCCGGTGCTGATGAGGGCGAGGGCGGCGGGGTGGTAGACGCTGGCCGCCGCGCCCCAGAGCACGAGCGCGCCCCCCACCGCCCACAGGCCCGGCGCGAGGCCGAGCGCGACGAAGGACAGGCCCATGCCCGCCAGGCAGGCCGCGATGAGCCGTCGGGCCCCGAACCGGTCGGCGAGGACCCCGCCCGGCAGCGCCCCCACGCCGAACAGCACGTACCCGGCCCCGACGAGGGTGCCGAGCGCCGCCTCGGTGACGCCGAAGGCCGAGAGCCAGACGGTCATGAAGATGGGAATCGAGAGCTCGTAGGTGTGCACGAGGCCGTGCCCCACCATCACGAGGCGCACGATCGAGCGGTCGTTGGTCGTCACGGTCGGTGCTGTACGGGTGCAGTGTCGGAAATCATATCCCGAAACGAGCCCGCCGGGCCGACAGATCCTCGGGCGGCCTCCCGCTCCGGTGCGTCCTCGCTTCGGTACGTGGACGTCGAGATGCGATCGCCGTGCCCCCCGTCCACCGAGGCGGCCGTCGCACGAGCCCCCGGCGCACCGGTCCGTGCGCCGGAACGAGCCGGCGGACGGGGAACGGGGAGAAGAGCGTCGCGATCAGAAGACTGATCCCCACTCGGGGGCCGCGGACTATCTTTTCTTCTTCGACCATACGGCCCCTTCTCCCCTTCTCGCCGACGCCCCCTCGGCTCCACATGATCCATCCTCTTCGTTCCGTCCTTCTCGCAGGGAGTCTCGTGCTGCTGTGCGCCCTTGCCCCGGAGTCGACCTACGCTCAGCAGTGGCAACAGAAGATCCAGCTCATCACGCCCATCCAGTTCAACGACCCGACCCACGTCCTCCTCGACTCGCTCGCCGCGGTTCTCGCCCGAACCCCGGCCCTTCGGGTCCGCCGGACGGCCGACTCGTCCGCGATGTCGTACCGTGTCCTTCAGGAGTCCCTCTACGCCGACGGCCTCACCCTGCAGAGTGCCACCCACGCGTTCATTCGCTACCGGTTCGACCTCACCGAGCAGGGATCGGGGGTCATCGAAACCATCGAGGACATCTCCTTCATCTTCCGGCTCGACGAGTCCCGCGAGGACCGTCCCATCCTCTACCTCGACACCCGAGCCCCGGCCGTGAGCGACCTGCTCCTCGACCGCGGCATCCCGAGCCCGGTGAACATGCTGTCCGTCACGCCCTTCCGCACGCTCCTGGCATACCCGTCCCTGACGGAGCGGGACGAGACCACCGTCGTCGAGTTTGGGGGCCGGACGCTCCGCGAGGGCGACGCCGCTCACAACATTCTGCTCCTGCGCCTCATCGAGGAGCACATGGACGTGGGCGCGTACGTCCTCACCACGGCTCACCGGCAGATGGCCGCGGCCGCTCGGTAACGACGGCCGGGTCGCGAGGCGGCCCCACGCGATCAGAGCGTCCCTCGACAGGAGGCGTCTCATTTTCCGGGGGAGTCGTGCCGGTGGGGATCGGGGAGCGACCGCGAGGCGTACCTGCGTTTCTTTGGTCGGATCGCTACCCTGATGGATGGGGACGGCGGCGCGACGTCGCCGTCCTTCGTCCCTCCCGCGTGCTCCCTCGCCCACTCCGCCGTTCCACCGTGCTTGCTCTCGCCCGTCCGCGTCTCGTCCTGCAGTCGCTCCTCGTTGGCACCCTGGGGGTGGGGCTCCTCGCTGCCGTGCTCGGCGCGCCCGCCGCCGGGGCCCAGCCCACCGAGGCCGGTTCCGCCCCCACCCGCCTCATCGTCGACACCGACGCCAACAACGAGCTCGACGACCAGCACGCCCTCGCCTACGCCCTCCTGTCGGGCGAGGCCTTCCGGGTCGAGGGCCTCACCGTGAACCGGACGGACAACGGCGGCGACCTCGCGGCCCAGACGCGGGAGGCGCGGCGCGTGGTGCGCCTGACAGGGCTGCGGGGCCAGGTGCCGGTTCTGCGGGGCGCCTCGGAGACCTACGAGGCGATCGCCCCGACCGTGGACCGGGCCGACTTCGACGGCGCCGAGGCCGTCAACTTCATCATCGAACGGGCCCGGGCCGCCGGCGAGCGGCCGCTCGTGGTCGTCGCCATCGGAAAGCTCACGAACGTGGCCCTGGCCCTCGAGAAGGCCCCGTCGATCGCCGACGAGATGCGGGTCGTCTGGCTCGGCTCCAATTTTCCCGAGCCCGGCGAGTACAACCTGGAGAACGACCCCTCGGCGGTGAATCCGGTGATCGAGTCCGGCGTGCCCTTCGAGATTGCGGTCGTGCGCTACGGCCGCTCCACGGGGACGTTTGCCGTGCAGACGTTCCAGTCGGAGGTACGGGCCGTGATGCCCGGCCTCGGGCCCACGGTCGAGCGGCCCGTGACCGGGCGGCACGGGGGCACGCACACAACCTTCGGCGACTACTCGGTCGCCCTCTTCGAGCACATCGACCAGGACGCCCGTGCCCTCTACGACGTGGCCGCCCTGGCGGTCGTCAAGAACCCGGCGTGGGCCGCGCGTCGCGCCGTCGGCCCTTACCACCTGCAGGACGGGGAGTGGGTCGAGCAGGACACCGGCTCCGACGTGGTGATCTGGGAGCTCTTCTACGGCCCACAGATCGTCCAGGACCTCTTCGACACGCTCCGCGATCCGGTGCCCGCAGTGGGGCAGGACGAGTGACGCGCCGGCTCCCGGCCGGCCGCCCCGACGAGCGTCGAGGCCCTATTTCGGAGCTACGCCTCCGATTTATCAAGCACCCGTGAAACCCGGGCGATTTGACCTAGGTCAAGGACACCCGGGCGGGCGGCGACTAGATTGACGATCGCGTTACACATGCCAACCCACGCCTTCCCGCCATGCGCTTTCGAATCGCCGCACTCCCCCTCGTCCTGCTCCTGGCCGCCGCCCTCGTCGGCTGTGGGGGCTCCAGCACCGACTCGGCCTCCTCGTCCGAGGCCACCTCGGCCTCGAGTGCCAGCTCGACGCAGTCCGCCTCGTCCGGCGAGGTCGACCGGACGATCACCCTGCACCCGAAGGGCAACCAGATGAAGTACCGGGAGACGGAGTTTACCGTCGCGCCGGGGCAGACCATTGAGCTCGTCTTCGAAAACACGGCCACGAGCCCCTCGATGCAGCACAACGTCGTGGTGCTCAACACCACTGAGGACGAGGTCTTCGAGCGGGTCGGGGAGGCCGGCATGCGCGCGGGCTCGACCAACGACTACGTGCCGGAGGACGACGCGATCATCGCCTACACCCCGATGTCGAAGCCGGGCGAGACGGTCTCCGTCACGTTCACCGTGCCGGAGCAGACCGGCGACTACGGCTACGTCTGCACCTTCCCGGGCCACTGGGCCACGATGCAGGGCACGATGCGCGTGGAGGAGTCGGCGGCCTAGGTCTTTCGGGGTGGCCGGGCATCGCCGGTTTGGGGCGAGGCCCGCTCCTGCCGCGCGACGTCCCCGCTCCGTCGAGGCCGTGGGTCGGCCCTTCGTCGGTCCTCTGCATTCCGGTCCAAGCCGGTGCACGGTCCCGCATCCCCGCCCCCCTTCCCATTTTTGCGAACAAGATTCTACTCTGAGCCATGCAACACGTAAAGCTTCTGATACTGGCCGTCCTCACGCTGGGCCTCGTCGGCTGTGGCGGCTCGTCCTCGAGTTCGAGCGACGGGGCGCCGGCCTCCTACGTCCCGCCCGGTGAGGACGACGACTACTACCTCTTCTATTCCGGCGGCCACTCCGGCCAGGTCTTCGTGGCCGGCCTGCCGTCGCTCCGCGAGATCCAGGAAATTCCGGTCTTCACCCCGTCGCCCGGGCACGGCTACGGCTTCGATAACGAGTCGAAGGAGATGATGGGCGAATTCAGATGGGGCGACGTCCACCACCCCGGCCTCTCGAAGACCGACGGCGTGTACGACGGCCGCTGGCTCTTCGTGAACGACAACGCCAACAACCGTGTCGCCCGCATCAGCCTGCGCGACTTCTCGACGAAGCAGATTCTCGGCCCCATTCCCAACTCGATGGGGAACCACGGCTCCTCGTTCGTGACGCCCAACACCGAGTACCTGCTCGTGGCCACCCGCTTCTCCGTGCCGCTGCCGAAGGGCCGCCACGCAAGCGTAGAGAACTACGCCGAGGAGTTTAACGGCATCGTCAGTGGCGTAGAGATTGACCAGGAATCCGGCGAGATGAGCGTCGGCTGGCAGGTCAAGACGCCGCCGTTCAACTGGGACCTCGGCTCCACCGGCAAGGGCCCGAGTGACGGCTGGGCGTTCTGGACCTCCTACAACACGGAGATGGCGCACGACTCCCTGGAGATCAACGCCAGCCAGCGCGACCGCGACTTTGCCGCGTTCGTCAACTGGGAGCGGGCCGCGGAGGTCGTCGAAAACAATGACATCAGCGGCCGCAATGGCGTCCCGCTTATCGATCCCGCCGAGCACGAGGGCGTGATGTACTTTGTGCCGGTGAGCAAGTCGCCCCACGGCATCGACACCGACCCGTCGGGCCGCTGGATCGCGGCGTCCGGCAAGCTGCAGCCGACCACGACCGTCTTTGACTTCGAACAGGTACAGACGGCCATCGAGAACGAGGACTTCCAGGGCGAATTCCGCGGCGTGCCCGTCCTCAACTACGACAGCATCGTCGAGGGGGAGGTGCCGGTGGGCCAGGGCCCGCTCCACACCCAGTTCGACGGCGAGGGCAACGCCTACACGTCCCTCTTCATCGAGTCGGCCGTGGCGAAGTGGGAGCTGCCCCCCTGGGACGACGCGACGCAGGAGGACCTGTCCAATGCCGTCGTCGATAAGATCGACGTTCAGTACAACATCGGGCACCTCGTCATTCCGGGCAGCGACTCGCAGGAGCCGTACGGCAACTGGCTCGTCGCGATGAACAAGCTGAAGAAGGACCGCGGCCTGTCGGTTGGGCCCGAGATGCCGGAAACGAGTCAGCTCATCGACATCTCCGGCGAGGAAATGGAGATGATCGAAGAGGACTACACCCGGCCGGAGCCACACTTCGCCCAGGCCGTTCCGGCGGATGTCATTGAGCCCATCGAAGTGCACAAGCAGGAAAACAACGACCATCCGGAGGCCCGCTGGGATCCGGAGAACACCGGCGTTGAGCGCACCAGTGACGGGATTGAAGTGCACATGGTGTCGCAGCGAAGTCAGTTCTTCCCGGACGTGATTGAGGCCCAGGAAGGGGATCAGGTCACCATTCACCTGACGAACGTCGAGCAGGTGTCGGACATGATCCACGGCTTCGGCGTCGCCGAGCACAACATGAACGGCGTCGTGACGCCGGGGCAGACGAAGACGTTCGAGTTCACGGTCGACGATACGGGCGTCTTCCCCTTCTACTGCACCAACTTCTGCTCGGCGCTCCACCAGGAGATGCAGGGCTATCTGGAGGTGCAGCCGAGCTAGCCGCGTATGGGCATCTGGGCGTATGCGAGTGTGGGGGTGTGGGAGCACCGACGTCTGGTCTCCCATGCTCCCACACGTCCATACCCCGAATGTCCCTCTTTCGCCCAACCGCCGGTATTTTCTCATAACTCGCCACCACCATGCCTACCTTCATTGACCGCATTCCAGACCTTATGGATCGGTCCATCCCCGGCCGGGGACGGCTTTTGTTGACGGCCGGAGCGGTGCTGCTGGTAGTGTCGATCTTCCTCCCCCTGTGGCAGATCCACCTCGTGGCGCCGCAGTACCAGGAGGGCCTCGACCTGTACATCTACAGCCACAAGCTGGAGGCCGGCAACGGGGGCCAGGACCTGAAGGAGATCAACAGCCTGAACCACTACATCGGGATGGCCCCGATCAACGAGGAGGACTTCGCGGAGATGACGTTCATCCCCTTCCTGTTGGGAGGCTTTGCCCTGCTGGCCCTGCGGGCCGCGTTCTTCGGCACGGTCAAGTCCGTCGTCGATACACTGGTGCTCTTCGTCTACTTCGGGATGTTCTCGATATGGCGCTTTTACTACCAGCTGTACACCTACGCCCACAACCTGGACCCGAGGGCGCCGATGGACATCGATCCGTTTACGCCGATCCTGATTGGGTGGAAGCAGATTGCCAACTTCAAGCAGTACAGCTTTCCGCGGGAGGGCTCGGCCCTTCTGCTCGCGGCGGTCGTGTGCTTCGCCGCCGCCATCTGGATGGGTGTGAGAACGACCGACGACGTCGACGCGTCGGAGGACGAGCCGGAGCCCGACGCGGCCACGGCCTGACCACTCCCTTTAGAGATTCTCGTTGAACGTTCAACGTCGAAACGTTCAACGTTCTACCCTTCAACGATATGCGATTCTTCTGGGCACTCACATTCGGGGTGTTGATTGGGCTTCTCCCGGGCGGCAGCCACGCCCAGTCCACGCTGCAGGCCCGGATCGACGCGGCCGCCCCCGGCGACACCGTTGTGGTGGAGGGGGGCGTACACCCCGGTCCGCTCGTCATTGAGACGTCGCTCGTGCTGATGGGCCGGCACCGTCCTCACCTGCAGGGCCGCGACTCGACGCACGTCGTGACCGTCGCGGCGAGCGACGTGACCGTGGAGGGGTTCCGCATTACCGATTCGGGCAAAGACCTGTCGCACGACCACGCGGGCATTTTGGTGACGGGCCACCGCGTCACGATTCGAAACAACCGGCTCGCGGACGTCCTCCACGGCATTTACGTGAAGGGCCGGGACCGGGCCGTCATTGCCGAAAATGTGATCGAGGGCCCTCCGACCGTGTCCCGATCGCTGTCCGACGACGGGGTGCGGCGGGCCGACTGCTTGACGCCGCCGACGAGGGGGGCCTGCGAAGTGCCACTCGTGCCCGCGCAGCGGGGAAACGGCATTCATCTGTGGAGCGCAAACCACAATACGGTGACGCACAATACCGTTCACCACACGCGGGACGGCGTCTATTTCTCGCACTCCGACCACGCCTACACGGCGCACAATCGCATTCACGACGTGCGCTACGGACTGCACTTCATGTACTCGGACGACAACGCGTTCGAGCACAATACCTTCGTCGACAACGCCTCCGGGTCGGCGCTCATGTACTCGGACAACATTGACGTGCGGCACAATACTTTCCGGAATAACCGATCGCAGCGCGGCTACGGCCTGCTGCTGCAGACGATGACGAACGGGGCGTTCGTGGACAATCGGATGGTGCAGAACGGGACCGGGCTCTACCTCGAGAACAGCACGCGCAACAGGTTTGCGAACAACGTGGTGGCGGCCAACTACCGCGGCCTGCGCGTCACGGGCAGCTCGATGGAGAACCGGTTTGGGCGCAACCTCATCCGGGGCAACCTGCACACGGCCGCCGTGGCCGGCGTGAGCGCGACCAACGAGTGGCAGATCGACGGCACGGGCAACTACTGGGGCCCGCGCGGCCTCCTGGACCTCAACGCCGACGGCATCAGCGAACTGCCCTACCGCACGGTCGACCTGCTCGGGGGCCGCCGCGCGAACTTCGCGTACGTCGACCTGCTGGCCGGAAGCCCGGGCCTCGCGCTGCTGGAGGAGGCACTGCGGCGCGTCTCGTCGATCGACGTTCCCGGCATCACCGACGAGCGCCCCCTCCTGCGCCCGCCGGCCCGGCTGTCGGCGACCGGACGCGGCGGCCGGGCCCCCGCAATCGCGTTCGGCCTCACCCTGCTCGCCGTCGGCCTCGCCGCGTTGTGGAGGAGAACCGGCCGTGCCCGACGACGCTAACCGGTCCGGAAGAGCCCGTCGGGACCGCACGAATGCCGGCGCGCAGGCCGCCCCTGCCCGCCGAGACTCCGGGCAACACGGAAAAGAACACGAGGGAGCACTCGTCGCAGAAGGGACGAGCTTCCACCAATCAGCCCGCCCACTGCCATGACGTTCCTGTCATGATTGAGGTTAAAAACGTACAGAAGGCTTTCGGCGACCACACCGTCCTGGACGGCGTCTCGTTCTCGGTCGAGCCCGGCACGGTCGCGGCGCTGGTCGGGCCGAACGGGTCCGGCAAGACGACGACGCTGCACGTGCTCGCGGGCCTCGCGGCGCCGGACGACGGCACGGCCACGGTGGCGGGCACCGACGTAACCACCGACCCGTCCCGACGGCTGTCGGGACAGGAACACCTCGCGTTTTTGCCCCAGGACGTCCGCTTCCACGACGCGCTCACGCCGCGGCAGGTGCTCCGCTTCTACGCCGGCCTGCGCGACGCGCCGGTCGCCCGGATCGACGCCCTCCTGGAAACGGTCGCCCTCACCGACGCCGCCGACCGGCGGTGCGGCACCCTCTCCGGCGGCATGCGGCAGCGCCTGGGCCTCGCCGTCTTCGAACTGGCCGACACCCCGGTGCTGCTGCTCGACGAGCCCGCCCTGAGCCTCGATCCCGAATGGCGGGCCGTCCTCATGGACCGCCTCCGCGCCCGGGCCGACGACGGCGCGGCCGTCCTGCTGGCGACGCACCTGATCGACGTGTGGGCGCCCATCGTGGACCGCGTCCTCCGCTGCGACGACGGGCAGGTTCGGGACGAAGGACGCAATCCGGTCCCTGTGCCCAAAGATGTGACGACGGGATCTCCCTCGTGAACCGTATTTCGTATTGCGTACTTCGTGGCCTCCGACCTGACCGATACGCAATACGCACTACCCAATACAACCCCGATCCTCGACTCTCGACCCTCAAACTTGCAATGCCGCTTACTCAGCTCCCCGCCTCCGTCTACCGGGCCGTCCTTCGCCGCGAGGCCACCACGACCCTGCACAACCGGTTCGTGCAGATCTTCGCCGCGGTCGTGCTGGGCGGCAGCATCGCCGTGGGAGCGCTCAGCGGCCGCCCCTCGGCCCTCCCGTTCGGACTGCTGCTCCTGTTTCTGTACGTGGTGCCCCTCTTCGGACTGCTCATCGGCGTGAGCGCCGCGCACGAGGAGCGCGACGAACGGGCGTTCCTGTGGAGCCAGCCGGTGCCGCGGGCGGTGTACGTGGTGGGCAAGACGGCGGTGCTGGTGGGGGCACTGGCCGCGGTGCTGGGGGTGGCCCTCGTCGCGGCGGCGGTGAGCGGGGCCGGCCCCGGGACCCTGGCTCTGCTCTGGGGCCTGGGCGTGGCCCTCGTACTGGTGAGCGTGAGCGGGGGCGTGGCCGTGGGGCAGTACACAACGAGCCGGGCCCGCGGCCTCATGATGGCCCTCACGATCTGGTTCGGCGCCTTCGCGCTCTACGACGCCGTGGCCCTGGGACTGTCGGGCTTCGAGTGGATGCAGCAATGGCCGGCGTTCTGGGTGAGCCTGCTGCTCCTGAACCCGATCGACGCGACGCGGCTCGCCGGCCTCTTCGGGCTGGAAAACGTGCCGTTCTCGGCGCCGGGCGAGGCGGCCTGGATGGCCGACCTGATGGCGTGGCTGCCGGCCTGGGTCGCGGGGCTTACCCTTGCGTGGACGACCCTCCTGCTCGTGCTCGCCTGCCGACGCCTCCGCCGGCTCGACCTGTGACCCGCCCCCATGACGCTTCGTTCTTCCCTGACCCCCCCTCCGTCCAATGCCTCACTCAACCCGCCCGTCCGTCCCGCTCCCTCCAGCATTCAGTCGTCGTAGGTCATCCGCCGCAGTCCCCGAACGTCCGTGAGGGCAATCTCCGAGGGCCCGCTCTGGATGAGGTCTTTTTCCTCCAGCGATCGCAGGGCCCGGGACAGGGTTTCCGGCACGGTGCCCAGTTCCGCCGCCAGCACGGACTTCGGAACGTCGAGCGTGACGGTTGGCGCCGTGTCCGGATCGTCCGACACCGTGGGCACCTGCTCGACGAGGCGCTGCGCCAGGCGCTCCTGCACGTCCCGAAGCGAGATGGCGTCGAGCTGCCGCACCGCCGCGCGGAGCCGCTTGGCCATCTGCCCCAGCATGTGCAGGGCCGTGCGCGGATGGGCGTCGACGAACTCGAGAAAGCGATCGGCCGGAAAGAAAAGCAGGGCGCTGTCCTCCAGGGCCTCGGCGGTGGCCGGATAGGTGGGGTCCTCCTGCTCCTCGAACAGCGGCACCTCGGCGAACGACTCGGCGGGCCGCATGACGTGCAACACCAGCATCCGCCCCTCCGAACTCAGCCGGTAGATGTGGACGGCCCCCTCCAGCAGCAGGTAAAACCCCCGATACGCGTCGCCCCTGTGAAACAGGATCGTCCCCGCCTCCACCTCCCGGACCGTGCCCTGTTCGATCAACGCCGCCCGGGCTTCCGCCTCCACGCCCCCGAAGAAGTCGTGGTCCGCCATCAGGGCGTCGATCTGGTCGCAGGAAACCGGCGGCATAGGACTGGGGGGAGAACCGAAAACAATGGCCGGGACAGGGACTCGATGGTATGAAATCCAGAGCGGCCTAACAACATCATCCCGTTTGCACTTCCGTCTCCTTCTTCCATGCCCCCAACTGCCCCCAACGCCCTCGACGTTCGGCCGCTGCCCCCGCCCCGGAAGGCCGCAACGGTGCTGGCCACGTTCGACCGCCTCGAGGCAGGCGAGTCCTTTGTCCTCGTGGACAACCACGACCCGGACGCCGTCTGCGCCCGTCTCGACGCCGAGCGGCCGGACCAGGGCCGGTGGACGTACCTGCAGGACGGCCCCTACGTGTGGCATGTTCGCATCGAGCGCCACCAGGCGTCGGGGTAAGGCGCATCCCCGAAGCCCACGACGTGGAGGAGCTGCTGGAGCAGGTCGACGGGGACGACCCGCTGCTATTTGATCCGGAGACGCTCGGGGACGAGGCGTCTCCGTGAGCCGTTACGCGTCGGACTCGTCGTCTTCGGGCTCTGGCAGATCCCCAAGACTGTCGCGCACCGACACGGCACCGATCGCGTCCGGTTGGTTCGGCGTCACGGTGTCGTCCAGGCCCACGAGGTGCCGTGTGCGGTACACATTGCCGTCCGGGTCGCGATGGACTTCAATCTGTTGGGCCTTCAGGTTCACGATCCACACCTCCGGAATGCCGGCGCGGGCGTAGAGAGGACACTTCACGTCGCGGTCGTACTCGAGAGTGCTGCCGGACACTTCTACCAGCAGAAGCACGTCGTTGGGACGCGGGGCCCGGTCGAGGGCCGTCGACAGCACCACGTCGGGCTCCGGCTCGTTGTGCTCGTCGATTCGCACGGGATTCTGGACACTGACCGCCACCTCCGCATCAGTGCGCTCCACGAAGAGACGAGTCAGCCGGTTGACGCAAACGATGTGCGGATCCTTGATCGGGGCCATGACGACGAGCTGGCCATCGATGAGCTCGAGCGGGTCGTCTTCGTGCAGGATGCCGGCGTGGAGCATGGTCTGCACTTCATCGGACGTAAACCGACGGGGGCGGACGGCCGTCGTGGAGCTAGACGCGATCTCAACCATGAAAGACAGGTCCACCTGTGGCAAGGGTCAGCGGCAGACGTACAACGATATCGACTCACGGCCGGTTCACGTCGATCGTGTCCGGGGCATCCGCGACCCGGACAGAATCGGCGACGCAGTTGCATTTGCCCCCCGAGCCCGCACGTTGAAAAGCGCTGATCGTCCCTGCGACAGACTGCCGCTCTTCTGGAGCGACATACGGAGCAACGGGCCCGTAGCGCCCTGGTCCTGCCAAACTGTAGCAGGGCAGCCCCGCACACGCGGGGATAGCAACGGTCTTGATTGTCAAGCGGACGACGAGTGCAGATCCGGAT
>JAZKTD010000078.1:0-12676 GCA_036625705.1 Salinivenus sp. | reverse complement strand
GTGACAGGGCACGCGGCCCGCGTCGTCCCCGACGGTTTCCTTTCGAATCGACCCCTCCAGCCCCATGAAGACCCTCCTCACGAACGCCGTTGCCCTGCTTCTGATCGCCGGCCTGTCGGGGGCCGTCTGCACGGACGCGCAGGCCCAGCCGAACCCGCCCGAGGGCGAGGGCTGGGTGTCGCTCTTCGACGGCGAATCGCTCGACGGGTGGCGGGCGAGTGAGAACGAAGAGACCTTCTCCGTCGACGACGGCCGCATCGTGGCCGACGGCCCGCGCTCGCACCTCTTCTACGCCGGCCCAGTCGAGGACCACACCTTCGACGACTTCGAGTTCCGCGTGGACGTGATGACGGAGCCGGGGTCGAACTCCGGCATCTACTTCCACACCCAGTATCAGGACGAGGGCTGGCCGTCGCAGGGCTACGAGGCGCAGATCAACAACTCCTACGAGTCGGACCCCCGGAAGACCGGAAGCCTCTACGCCGTCGAGGACGTGAACGAGTCGCCCGTATCGGACAACGAGTGGTTCACGATGGCCGTACGGGTGGAGGGCGACCACATCGAGATCACGGTCGACGGGGAGACGACGGCCGAGTACACCGAGCCCGACGACGCGGAGCGGGAGGGCATGGAGGGGCGAGTGCTGTCGAGCGGGACCATCGCCCTGCAGGGCCACGACCCCGAGAGCACGGTGTACTTCAAGAACGTCTACGTCCGGCCCCTGGAGTAGCGTCCCGACCCTTGAGACGGCCTCCCAGCTCCGCCTGCGTTGCTGGGGATGACGTGCGGGCGTTGTACAGACCGGGGGCGGTACCACCCGCCCGAAAACGTATAGAGTTAAGACGTTGATCGTCAAAAGGTTGCGGGAAAGGTAGTCCCCATACTAATACCGAATCCTGTAGCAGGATTTACTGCGTCGGTCGGCCTTCGGCCTCTGGTGGGTCTGGATGTGGGGATGTGTGGAGGTACGGAGGCAAAATACGTTCATACGTCCATCCTTCCAGACTTCCACACCCGAACGGAGCCTGCACTCGAGGAAGTCGAGTGCATGCGGAGTTCGGATTACTTCTCCACGACCCACGTCCAGATGGCCTCGGCGCGCTCCACCACCTGGGTGCGGTCGGCGGGGAGGAGGGTGCCTTCGTCGATCATGGCGTCGGCGGCGCTGCGGACGCGGGTCATGTACGCTGCCTTGCTGGGGTACAGCGTGGTGGCGGCGGGTCGCGGGTCGCCGGTGGCCCGCTTCTCGGCCGGGGTGGCCGGCAGGGGCACCACGCTACCGAAGAAGTTCGTGAGCTCGTCGGCGTTGCGGGCCGCGCCGACGCGCAGGTTCCAGGGCAGGTAGGTGGCCAGCGGCACGCGCGTCTCGACGGTCTGGAGGCCGGCCTGCTCGTTTCCGAGCGAGTCGACCTGGCTGACGAGCGACGGGTAGGCCGGACCGAGGCGTGGGGGCTGCCGCGTCACGACGCCGTCGGTGCGGAACCGGGCGCCGTAGTCGGCCCGGTAGGCCTCGTGGATCACGTCCGGCGTCTCCACTTTCGGCAGGTCGGGAAAATCGAGGGCGTCGATGGAGACGAGCGTGCCGGCGTCGCGGCGCGGGTACCGGCTCGGGGGCGGCGCCGTCCCGTCGTCGACCCATTCTACGAGCCGCACCAGGAGCGCGCGGTAGACGACGCTGTGGTCCAGCGGGTTGCCGCGGTAGAGGTCGGGGCCGTCCGTGAGTTGATTCTCCGCGGGCGGCGGGAAGCGCCAGGGAAAGTGCTGGGCGCCGGCGATGTGGTAGATGCGCTCGGTGTCGAGCGGTGCGACGTCCTCGGTGCCGTCGGGCGTGGTGTGGAGGAGGGAGGCCGCCCGGCCCCAGTACTCGTAGCCGGTGTTCACGTACATCGTCTTGGGCCGGTGCGCGGGGCGCTGGCGGGCCAGGAGGCCGTCGGTCCGCCACTGCCGGGCGTCGAACTGCACCCGGCTGGTGAACGGGAAGATGTCGGTGGGGTACGCAAACGCCGAGAAGCGGTGTGCGTCGCGGGACGGCTGGGCGAAGCGGTGGTTGAAGCTGCCGCGTCCGGCGCCGGCCGTGATGGCGAGCATCCCGTCGTAGGCCTGCCGCCCCTCCTCGTCGGTGTTGAAGCCCTGGTAGAGGAAGTGCCGCAGCAGGCGGCCCGTCTGGGAGACGCCCACCGCCAGCCCGCGGTCGACGGGGAAGACGGCGTCGGGGTCGTACTTCGCGTAGCTGACGACGTCGCGAAGCGCCGCCAGCCCGAGCCCCACGACGCGCGGATTCTTCGACCGGTAGACGCACTCGTAGATCTTGCCGGGGGCGAATCCGCCCTCCAGGTGGACGTGCGTGCTGTCCGGCACCAGCGTGCCGGTCGAGTCGCGCCGCGCGAACGACCACCGGTCTCGGGGGATGACCCGCCGTTCGGCCCCGCGGTCGGGGCGCACCGTGAGCACGTTGTCGGGGTGGTCGAAGTCGGCGGCGCGGTAGGTGTAGTGATCGCGGTGGCCGAGGGGGAGCACGGCGGCTGTGTCGTCGGGCACCCAGTCGCTGCGCACCCGGCCGAAGATCGGTGAGCCGTCGGCCCGGCGGGCCGTGGGCACCCGCAGGCGCAGGTTGCCTTCGTTCCGGGGGACGTCCCACTGCCAGCCCACCCAGAGGATCGTGAGTCCCTTTTCCATGAGCAGCCCGTCGCCGAACGCGTCCGGGGTCGACGGGGCGAGGCCGGCCGTGGCGTTGTTGAAGTACGGCAGCGTGAACTTGCCGCCGCGGTTGCTCACCTCTACGAGCGCCAGGCCGCGCCGCTTCGCCGGGTCGACCGGCTGGAGGACGGAAAAGTTGGCCCAGGCCCGCACCCGCCCCGCCGAGTCGCGGGGGGCACGGTGCAGGTCCACGATCCCCGCGTTTGCGGCGTGGCCGGGATCGAAGGCGAAGTAGATCCGGCCCTGGACGAGTTCGTAGGCCCCGTGGGGCCCGAAGGACTGGCCGCCGAGCACCTCGACGCGCCGGTCGACCTCGACGCGGACGACCCGCGCGTCGGCCGCAGAGACGGCGAGGCTCCCAATCAGGAGAAGAAGGGCCCAGACTCGAACGGGGGACATCGGCTACACGCGGGGCGGTGCGACAGGGAAGGGCGGACCCGCCAATATAGCAAGCGACCGGCGGAGTGCACACCGCCCCACGCGGCCCGCCGAGTACAGGGCAGGGCGGGCGGGCCCTACTGCCCGGCCTCCTGGTGTTCGGCCTCGCCGTTGCCCGTCCGGGCGGGCTCGCCATCGTTTGACGCAGAGATCAGCTCCGTAGAGTCAATGGTGGACGACACCGGCTCCTCCGCGTCGGGCACAAAGGGCTTCGCTTCGGGCACCTCGCCGCTAAAGTCGGCCCCCGGCTGGATTTCGAGCACGTCGGCCTCGAGCGTAGCGTGCACCTCCGAGGTCGGGCACAGCACGAGCTGCTCGGTGGCCAGCACGTGGCCGTCGACATATCCGGCCAGCCGCACGGTCCGGGCGTTGATGGTGCCCTGCACCTCTGCCCCCTCGGCCACCACGACGCGCTCGTCGGTGGAGATGTCCCCGTGGACGGTGCCCTCGATGCGGAGGTTGACCGAGTTGAAGTCGAGGACGCCTTCGATGTTGGCTCCCTCGCTGATGATGGACGTGGAGACCTCGTTGTCGCGGGCCGGAGACTCCTTCGAGGAGTCCTTCGTCTTGTTCTTGCGGTCGCGGGACGAGGACGAAAACAGGCTGAGAGCGAGCATTGCGAATGCAGGAAGGACTTGGGAAGAGAAGCGCGGTGATGGCGGCGGGGCAGCGGCCGTGGGGCCCCCGGATGCAGTGCGAGCCTGTGGGCCCGGAATCGGCATCCACTCGTGCTAAGATACACACCATCCGTGAGAAAGTTACGTATCCCTACGTACATCGTAAAGGGGCAGTCGAGCCGGGCATGCCTGTCCCATCCAGCCGGGTGCGGGAGACTGTTTTGATTTGCAGGCGTTTTCGTCGCCGCGTCGGGGCACCGGAGGGGAGAACAGACCGGGAGCGAATGCGAGAGGAGCGGACGGGGCGGGCCGCCGCCGGCTCGAACAGCAGCGCGCAGCCCCCGACGTATCCCGGACGCCAAAGCTGCCCGGGCACTTCGCTCCGGGCTGCCGGACAAGAAAATGTCGGAAGGCGCGCCTCCCAACGCCCCGTTCCAATGGAGCAAAACAACCAAGTGTATACCGACCCTCGACTGCTTCTTTTGGATGCAACAGGTACAAGGTCGCTAGAGCCTCCTGTTGAGGACGTTGTCGTAGACGCACCGAAAGGGTAGAACAGCCCCGCGAAGGCGTCGTAGCAGCCGTCGTAGTCCAGGTACACCCGGACGAGGCGGGTCAGCGTGTCGGCGGCCGCGTCGTGGGGGACGCCCCTGCGCGTGCAGCGGGCGGACGTCCCCCGCACTGGTCACCAGAAGGGCCCCGAGGAGGGCGTACCCGGCGCCTATCCTTCAATCCGTGATGATAACGGCCGACGTCGCCCCGCCGAAGCCGGCCGCGGCCGACTACCGGTCGGTCGCGTCGCCGAGGGCAATCGTGACGACCACGCTCCGGTGGTCCGACGGGTACCCCTCCACGGCGACGTCGGTGGGGGCCTCGTCGCGGAGGCCGATCGTGTAGGCGTCCACGACCTCCACCCCGTCGCCGGCGACGTACACCATGTCGATGCGGTCGTGCACCTCGTCCGGGTCGCCGGTGAGGGTCGTCCACGTCTGTCCGGGCCGCGCCACCTCGTCCGGGTGGACGGTGCGGAAGGCGTCGCGGAAGCCGTGGCGCACGATTTCGCGGGAGGTGGGCCACGCCACCGTCTCCCCCAGGTGCAGGCCCGCCGCGGCGGCCTCGTCGGTCCAGTCGAGGTGCGAGGGCTCGTTGAAGTCGCCCGTCAGCAGGACCGGAATGCCCTCGTCCAGCGGCTCTTTCAGGGCCTCGAGGACGGGCTGGAGTTCCGGGAAGCGCGTGTAGCGGGCCTGGGCGACGGCCTCCTCGGGGGAAATCTCCCCGTCGCGGAGTTCGTAGGGCTCGTAGGGATAGGGCGACAGGTGCACGTTCGCGATGTGGACGGGATCGTTGACCGTCAGGTAGATCGTCGCCCCGTAGCGCGTGACCCGCGAGAGGGGGTAGCGGCTCAGGAGGCCCGTGTCGTTTTTGCCGCTGGCCTCGTGCTCGCCGTGGTGATGAAAGTAGTAGCCCAGTGAGTCGGCGATGGCGCGCAGGCGGGGCTCGCTAATTTCCTGCAGGCCCACGAGGTCGGGGGCCGCGGCCTCGAGAGCCCGGATCGTGCCGCCGTCGGGGGTGGCGTAGAGCACGTTGTACGTCATGACCGTCAGCGTGTCGGGCCGCTCACGCTCGGGGGCGGGCGTCTCCTGGGCGAGCACGGTGGTCCCCCCCATGGCTGCGAAGAGGAGCGCGAGGGACAGGGCACGCACGAAAAACGAACGCATCGAAGCGGGGGCGAATCTGAAGGGAGTCATCGAGGACCGGTTCAGGACGGGTCCAAAATAATCGACGCCGGCCCACGGTCGGACCGGCGTCGACGAGTGGACCCTGGTGTGGACCCTCTACGGGCCGACTACTCCTCGAGGAGCCACATCTTCGTGTTGATGTTGTTGGGCCCCTGCTGCTGCACGGCTTCATCGTAGTTCTCGGCGTTGAGCGACTGCTCGCTCTCCGGGTAGCGGAACCGGACCGGAATCTGGTCGCCGTTCACGTTGTCGGCGGACGGCTCGATGTCGGGCACGCCGGTGCGGCGCCAGTTAAACCACCCCTCCATGCCGGTGTAGAAGAGGGCGATCCACTTCTGCTTGTTGATCCGCGTGATCGCCCGCGCCTGGTCGCCGGCGGGATAGTCGACGCCCGCCCGGTCGAGGTAGCCGGCCGGCATCGACTGCCCATACTGGTCCATCGAGGCCTGGACGCCGCTCTCGTAGAGGCCCTCGGCGTCCTCGCCGGTCCAGCCCCGCGCGGCGGCCTCCGCCCGCAGGAACAGCACCTCCGCGTGGGTCATGATGAGGCCCTTCGCGGCGTTGGGCTCGTCGAAGTATTTCGTCGTGTTGAGGGCCGACTGGCAGTCGCGCCCGCCGTTGAATTCATTCGACGCGTCGTCGGTGAGCCCGTTGGGCACGCCCACGTAGGTCTCCAGCGCGTCGCACTCCACCCCTTCAACGGGCGCGTTGGTCGTGTCGGCGAAGACCGGGAGGCGCGGGTCATCGAGCGTCTTCAGCTCGTCGGTGAGCGTCTGGCTCATCCGAAAGGTCCGGAAGGTCCCGACCCGCTGGGTGTGGGGCGGCCACTCGTTCGGGCGCGAGCCGAGGTACTCCAGCGCCGCGTTGTCCTCGTTGCCCTCGAAGACCGGGTTCTGCGACGGGTTGTTGACGATCGTCCGGAACTGCTCCTGAACGTTAATGTCCAGATCCCCGCTTCCCTGCTTTTCGGAGAGTCGCATCAGCAGGCGCAGGCGGAGGGAGTTGGCCAGCTTCTTCCACTTCAGCAGGTCGCCGTCGTAGAGGATATCCCCCTGAATCGGCTGTCCGTTGCCGGGATCGATGAGGTCGTTCGCCGTCTCGAGGTCGGCGAGGATGCCCTCATAGACCGCGGGCTGCGGATCGTAGACCGGCGTGTTTTCCCCGCTCGTGTTCGCCTCGGAGTAGGGAATGCGGCCGTAGGCGTCCGTGAGCATCGAGAAGATCCACGACTTCATCACGAGCCCGACGCCCTCGAAGTTGGGGTTCTCTCGCTCCCGGGCGATGCGGATCATGTCGGTCACGTTGCGGAGGTCGTCGTAGTAGGCCTCCCAGTACCCGACGCCGGCCCAGTTGTACCGGTCGACCTCCGTCGCAAACGATACCCGCGACACGTACTGGAGCACGAGGTTGCCGGTCGAGTGGGCAGCATTCACACTGGTGTTCACCGAGCTCCGGAGAATGTCGGGAAGCAGGAGGTCGGGCGTGACCTGCTCCGGCTCATTCGGGTTGCTGTTAACGTCTTCGAACCGGGAGTCACAGCCCGTCGCGACGGCAAACACCGCGACGGCCGTAGCGACGGCGAGAAGCCCCGTGCGAAGTGAAGGAGAGCGCGACATGATAGTAGAGAAGTTGGACATAGACATCAGTTTCTGCGGACCAGAGAGGGCGAGTGCGGGGCGGACGTTAGAAGTCCAGCCGCACATTCATGCCGAAGCTGCGGGTCGAGGGCAGCTGCTGGACCTCGAACCCCGGCGTCAGCTCTCCGCCGCTGGAGATCGTTGTCTCGGGATCGATGTGCGGCACGTCGGTCCAGAGGAAGAGGTTGCGCCCGACGACCGAGATGCCCACGTTCTGAACGCCGTTCTCGGCGAGCCAGGACGGGGTGAAGTTGTACTGCAGCGTCACCTCGCGCAGCTTCGCGTAGGTGGCGTCGAACGAGTTGGACTCCACGTTCGGCCGGTCGTAGTAGGTGCGCAGCCAGGTGACGTAGGGGGCCTCGGTCGTGTTCTCCGAGAAGGTGCCGTCCTCGTTCTGCACCACGCCGTCGCCGACGACGTTCTGGTTGCGGCAGCAGGTGGTACCCTCCAGCGTGCCGCCCTCGATGCCGGTGGCGTGCGTGTTGGAGTAGATCCGTCCTCCTTTCCGCACGTCGACGAGCACGTCGAGCTGCAGGTTCTGGTAGCTGAGGGTCGTGCCGATGCCACCCTGCCAGTCGTGGTTGTAGTTGCCGATCTTCTCGACGTTGTCGGTCAGCTGCGGCAGGCCGCCCTCGTAGATGATCTCGCCCTGGTGCGGACTATCCGGATCCTCGACGCGTTCGAAGACCCGGCCATAGATGTCGCCGATGCGTCCGCCCTCCCGCGCCTGCACGAAGCCGCCGAAGGGCCCGGCCCCGAGCTGGAAGCTGTTGATGCCGGGGGCCAGCTCCTCGACCGTGCTCCGGTTCCGGTACCAGTTCACGGAGACGTCCCAGCCGAAGCCGTTGTAGTTCTCGATGGCCGCGAATTCGAGGCGAGCCTCGACGCCCTCGTTGCGGATTTCCCCGGCGTTGACGAGGCGGGAGTTGAACCCGGTCGAGCGCGCCAGCGGCACGCGGAGAATCTGGTTTCTCGTCGAGCTGTTGTAGTAGGTCGCGTCCAGCTCCACCCGGTCGCTGAAGAAGCGGAGGTTGGTCCCGACCTCGAAGGAGGACGTGATTTCCGGCTCCAGGTTGGGGTTCGAGAGGTCCGGCTCGGCGACGACCGTTTGCGTGCCGCCCCACGCCGGCTCGAAGGTGTAGGTGTTGCGAAGGCGGAAGGGCTCGGTGTCGTTTCCGACCTGGGCCCAGCTCGCCCGGACCTTCGCGAAGGAGAGGGGCACCGACTCCGGCACCTCGAAGAGCTCAGACGCAATCACGCTCAGCGAGGCCGACGGGTAGAAGTACGAGTTGTTGTCCGTCGGCAGGGTGCTCGACCAGTCGTTGCGGGCCGTCAGGTCCAGGAAGACCATTTCCCGGTACCCGATCGTGCCCGACCCGAACACGCCGAGGATTTCCTCCTCCTGGTCGATCTCCTCGGCCTGCACGTTCGAGCGGGAGTTGCCGATGTTGTAGACCTCCGGCACGCTGAGGGCCTGGGCCGTCAGCTGCACGTCGCGGCGCGTCTGCCGCATGAAGTTGGCCCCGACCGAGGGCTCGATCGTGAAGTCGCCGATCTCCCGGCTGTAGTTGAGCAGCAGGTTCGAATTCCACTCCAGGAAGCTCCGCTCCCGCTCCCGGAGCCAGCCGTTCGGCGCGGTAATCGTACTAAAGGCCTTCCGCTGCTTCGTGAGCTCGTCGTTGAAGTCGAGGCCGGTACGCGCCCGGAGATCCAGGTTGTCGGTGAAGTCGTACCGGGCCGTCACGCCGCCGTAGAGGCGGTCGCGGTCGAGGCTGTTGGTGTTTTCGTGGACCTGGAAGTAGGGATTGTTTGTCCAGTTCAGGTCGAAGTGCGCCTGCTGCGTGCCCTGCCGGCCCTCGACCCAGTAGTCCTGAAGCCGATCCATCGGAATGTCCCGGCCCCCCCAGGTGAAGTAGTACATGATCGACTCCGAGCCGTAGCCGGACGTCGGCAGGTTGTCGCTCGTCGACTTGGCGTAGTTGGCGTTGACGTCGACCCGGAGGTCTTCGGCGACGTCGTAGCCGGCGGCCATCGTCACGTTGGTCCGGTCGAGATCGGTGTTGGGGACGATGCCCGTCTGGTCACTCCGTGAGACCGACGCGCGGAAGCTGCCGTTTTCGTTGCCGCCCCGCACGGCGACGTCGGTCGACACGTTGACGCCCGTCTCGAAGAAGTCGCGCACGTTCCCGGGGGCGGAGGTCATCTCGGCCTCTCCGATGCGCCACTGGTTGCGCACGATGCCCTCGTCGAGAGGCACGCCCCAGTTCCATCCCGGCGCGCCGGTGCCGTCCACGTAGCTGTATTCCCCGCCGTTGCCGTAGCTGTACTCGTTCTGGTAGTCCGGCAGGCGCAGCGGGGTGCTGGCCGTGACCTTGGAGCTTACCGTGGCGCCGATGCCGTCGCTCTCGGACCCGTCCTTGGTCTCGATCAGGATCACGCCGTCGGCGGCGCGCGACCCGTAGAGGGCGGCGGCGCTCGGTCCCTTCAGCACGCTCATTTCCGCGATGTCCTGCGAGTTAATCTGGCTGAGGCCGTTGCCGAAGTCGACCTGCGTGGTCTGGGCGTCGGTCGCCTCCGCACTCCGCGTGTTGTCGATGGGAATGCCGTTGACCACGATGAGCGGCCGGGCGGATCCGGTCAGCGACGACTCGCCCCGGACCGTGACGCGAGGCGTGCTGGTCAGGCCGGATCCGCCACTGACGACGTTGAGGCCCGACACCTTGCCCGCGAGGCTGTTCATGACATTCGTCTCGCTGGTTTGCTCAAGGTCCTGCCCCGACACCCGATCGACCGAGTAGCCGAGCGACCGCTCCTCCCGATCGACCCCGAGGGCGGTGACGACGACGTCGTCAAGCCCCACGGCCCCGGACACGAGCGTAAAGTCGAGAGTGCGGGTCTCGCCCGCCTCCAGGGTCACGGTGCGGGTGGTCCGTTCGTACCCGACGAACGAGGCGACAATCGTCCGCTCGCCGGGCGAGACGGAGGTCAGTTCGTAGGCCCCGCTGCCGTCGGTGGACACGCCCTGCTGGGTTCCCTGAACGCGGACGTTCGCGCCGGGAAGCGCGGCCCCCGACGAGTCCGTGACGACACCGCGAACGGTTGCGTCCTGCTGGGCCTGAACCGGCCCCGGCAGGACCAGCAACACGGCCCAGAGCAGGCTACCGAGGAAGAGTGCTGATCGTCGCAACTGGTTCATGAATCGGATCGGCTCCGTGTGAGAGGAAAGCGCTGATCGTACGCTACGGGTGAGCGTGCGACGATTTGTAAACAGGGGGTTATCTTCCTGGATTGCTGTGTTCTTTAAAGGAAGATAAATCGAAGAACGCGTAAGGACACGCGAGGACCACGCAAATCCGGTCAAACAGGCCGATGAGCGAGTGCTTTTCGGCCCGTCGGCCCGGATGACAGTCCGGAGCTCTCCTCTGTTCGTGAGCGACCGATCCGCGCCTTCGAACTTGCGCCGAAGAAGTTGATACTTGGAGGGGCCCTCCTCCTTCCGGTACACCTGCCGGTCGGGTCGATTCTTTCCGCCGAGACTGGACGACCTCTGTCGCCCGGTCCCCTCGTTCTTCTCTCTTCTCGTCTGCTTCACGCCTATGCCCGACGCGCCTTCCGGTCCCTCCCACGCCCGCGCCATGGGCGTCGACGTCGGCGGGACGTTCACCGACTTCGTCGCGATTACCGACGAGGGCCTGTCGGTGCACAAGGAACCGACCTCGACGCCCCAGCACGAGGCCGTGGTCGCCGGCCTGGAGCGGATGGACGCCGCCGCGACCGCCCCGGTCGTCCACGGCACCACCGCGGCCACCAACGCCCTCCTCGAGCGAGAGGGGGCCCGCACGGCGCTCGTGACGACGGACGGCTTCGCCGACGTCCTGGCGATCGGGCGCCAGAACCGGCCGTCCCTCTACGACCTGCAGCCCTCGCGCCCGCCGCCCCTCGTGCCCGCCGAGCGGCGCCACGCGGTGCCCGAGCGCCTCGACCCCGAGGGCGAGGTCCTTACGCCGCTCGATGAGGCCGCCGTGCGTCGGGTGGCCGACCGACTGGCCGAGCAGGAGGTGGAGAGCGTCGCCCTCGTCTTCCTGTTTTCCTACCAGAACCCGGCCCACGAGGAGCGGGCCGCGGCCCTCCTGCGCGAGGCCCTTCCCGACGTGCCCATCACGCGGAGCAGCGCCCTGCTCCCGGAGTACCGCGAGTACGAACGGACCGCCACGACGGTGGTCAACGCCTACGTGCGCCCCCAGGTGGCCCGGTACCTCGACCGGCTCGACGAGGCCCTCGGGGACCGATCCGTCCGCGTCATGCAGTCGAACGGCGGCACCATCGGGCTCGACACCGCCGCCGACGAGGCCGCCCGCCTCGCCCTCAGCGGCCCGGCCGGCGGCGTGGTGGGGGCCCTCGGCGTGGCGCGCCGGGCCCTCGACACGGAGGCCCCCCGCCTCCTGACGCTCGACATGGGGGGCACCAGCGCCGACGTCGCCCTCTGCGACGGACAGGTGCCCCGTACGACCGAGCACACGATCGCCGACCTGCCCCTGCGCCTGCCCGCCACCGACATCCACACCGTCGGGGCCGGGGGCGGCAGCATCGCCCACGTCGACGCGGGCGGCAGCCTGCGGGTGGGGCCGGAGAGCGCCGGCGCCGAGCCGGGCCCCGTCTGCTACGGGCGGGGCGGCACCGATCCGACCGTGACCGACGCGCACCTCGTGCTGGGCCGCCTCGCCGCCGAGCACGTGCTGGGCGGCGCTGACACGCTCGAGATGGCGCCCGGCGCGGCCCGCGACGCCGTCGCGGCCCTGGGGCGGGCCGCCGGCCTCTCGCCGGAAGCGGCGGCCCTCGGCGTCCTGCGGGTGGCCAACGCCACGATGGAGCGGGCCCTGCGCCGCGTCTCCGTCGAGCGGGGCCACGACCCCCGCGACTACACCCTCGTCCCGTTCGGCGGGGCCGGTCCCCTCCACGCCGCGGCCCTGGCCGAGGCGCTCGGGATGCGGCAGGTCCTCGTGCCCCCCGCGCCCGGCGTCCTCAGCGCGCTCGGCCTCCTGATGGCCGACGTCGTCTACGACACCGCCCGGGCCGTCCTGACCCGGGCCGACGCGCTCCGCGGGGATCCCTCGCCCCTGGTCGGGGCCCGCGAGGCCGCCGCCGAGGACGTGCGCGCCGTGCTGACCGACCACGGCACCCCCGCCCTGTCCCTCGAGCTCGACGTCCGCTACGTCGGCCAGAGCTACGAGCTCAGCGTGCCCCTCGACGCGCCGATCACCCCCGAAGGCGTGGCGGACGCCGTCGCCGCCTTCCACGAACGGCACCGCACGCGGTACGGCCACGCCGATCCCGACGAGCCGGTGGAGGTCGTGGCGCTCCGGGTGCGGGGCCGCGTCGCCGAGCCGCCGCCCACGCTGCCCCGCGAGCCCGAGGCCGACGTGCCCCTCGACGAGGCGGTCCTCGGCACCCGCCCGGTCTGGTTCGACGCCGACGGCCCGACCGAGACGACGGCCTACGCGCGCACTGCCCTGCACCACGGCCACGCCTTCGACGGGCCGGCCATTCT
>JAZKTD010000077.1:0-12738 GCA_036625705.1 Salinivenus sp. | reverse complement strand
CAATACGCAACACGCAATACGCAACACGAAATACGCAACCCGTCCTCCCTTGACCGGGACGCTCAACGCTGGACGGCCTGCACCCAATCTCGATGCTCCAGGTACCACCGCACCGTGCGGCGCAGTCCCTCCTCGAAGCCGACCTGCGGGGCCCATCCGAGCTCGTTCTCGATCTTGCTGGGATCGATGGCGTAGCGCCAGTCGTGGCCCGGCCGGTCCTCGACGAAGGTGATGAGCGACCGGTGCCTCTCGTCCACGGCGCCGGGCCGACGGTCGTCGAGAATGTCGCAAATCTGGTGCACGACCGCAATGTTTTCCTTCTCCTGGTGCCCGCCGACGTTGTAGGTCTCCCCGACGCGGCCCTCCTCGAAGACCCGCAGCAGGGCCCGCACGTGGTCGACCACGTAGAGCCAGTCGCGCACGTTTTTCCCGTCGCCGTACACCGGGATCGGCTCGCCGCCCACGGCATTCAGAATCACCACGGGAATCAGCTTCTCCGGGTGCTGATACGGGCCGTAGTTGTTGGAGCAGTTGGTGATGAGCACCGGCAGATCGTAGGTGCGGTGCCAGGCCCGGACGAGGTGGTCGGCCCCGGCCTTGCTGGCGGAGTACGGCGAGCTGGGGTCGTAGGGGGTCTCCTCGGTGAAGGCACCGGTCTCCCCGAGCTCCCCGTACACCTCGTCGGTCGAGACGTGCAGGAAGCGGAAGCCCTCCGGCTCGCCCTGCTCGGCCCAGTAGGTGCGGGCCGCCTCGAGCAGCACCTGGGTGCCCACCACGTTCGTCTGGACGAAGGCGGCGGGCCCGTCGATCGAGCGGTCGACGTGCGACTCGGCGGCGAGGTGCAGCACCCCGCGGGGCTCGTACGTCTCGAAGAGACGACGGACGGCCGCGGCGTCGGCGATGTCGACCTGCTCGAAGTGGTGGCGGGGGTGGTCCATCACCGGCGCGAGGTTTTCGCGGTGGCCGGCGTAGGTGAGCTTGTCGACGGTCACGACGGTCGTGTCGGTGTGCTCGACGAGGTGGCGCACCACCGCCGAGCCGATAAAGCCCGCGCCGCCGGTGACGAGAAGGGTGTTGGTCATGGTGCAAAGAAGAATCCTCGGGTCTGTTCGATCCGTCTCCCTGTCCGGGCGCTCGCTCCTACAGCCACAGCACCGAAATGATCGATACCGAGATCGTCATGACCAGGAGTGTCACCGGCCAGCCCACCCGGGCGTAGTCCCGGAAGCGGTAGCCGCCGGGGGCCATCACCATGAGGTTGGTCTGGTATCCAATCGGGGTGAGAAAGCTCGCCGACGCGGCGATGGCGACGATGAGGCCGAACGCGGTCGGGGGCGCCCCGAGGGTTGAGGCGGTTGCCATCGAAATCGGCAGCATGAGCACGGCGGCCGCGTTGTTGGTGATGAGCTCGGTGAGGAGGTTGGTGGTCAGGTAGAGGGCCGCCAGCGCGGCCACGGGGCCGAAGCCCTCGGTGGCCCCGATCACGCCGTTCGCCACGCGCTGGGCCAGGCCCGTCGTCTCGAGCGCCTTGCCGATCCCGAGCGCCGCGGCGATGACGACGAGCACCTGCACGTTGAGCGCCCGCTGCGCCTCGGCGGCCGTCACGCAGCCGGTGAGAATCATGAGGAGGGCGGCGACGAACGCCGCCGTGACGATGGGCGCCAGTCCGACGGCGGCCGCCAGCACCATGCTCCCCGTCAGGGCAAGGGCCAGCGGCGCTCGGGCCGTGCGGTCCTCGTCGGCCGCGTCCGCCTCGTCCGCGTCGTCGCCCCCGTGCGGGGCCCGGCCGTCGCGGGGGGCGACCCAGTAAAACTCGTCGCGGCTGCCGCTGCTCCAGCGCCGTTCGAAGTCGCTGGGGGCCTCGACGATCAGCAGGTCGCCCGCCCGCAGCTCGGTGGTCCCGACCGGGCCGGTCACCGGCTCGTTCTCGCGCTGGATGCCGAGCACGACCCCCTGGTACTCCTCCCGGAAGTTCGCCTCGCCGAGGGTGGCCCCCACCAGGTCCGACGACTCGGCGATGACCGCCTCGTAGAGCGGAAGCGTCTCGTAGCGGACCGGGTCGTCCTGCCGGCCGTCCCCGCCCGGGAGGGTCCGCTTCAGGCCCGGGCGCCGCAGGAGGCGCTCCCGTGCGGCGAGGCGGCCGTTGAACGCGAGCACGTCGCCCTGCTCGAGGGTGAGGCGGGGGGTGGCCTGCAGCACCTGCGCGTCGCGCCGGATGTGGGTCAGGTAGGCGTCGCCCAGGTCGCGCAGCCCGGCCTCGGCGACGGTCTCTCCGATGATCGGCGACTGCGCCGTCACCGTCACCTCAAACATGTTTTCGTCGAGCTCCGTCTCCACCGCCGGCGCAGAGGTGCCGCGGTCCGGCAGAAGGCGGTGCCCGCCCAGCACGAAGTACGCTATGACGGCGAGCGCCGCCGGGATGCCCACCCACGTCACGTCGAAGAGGTGGAGCGGCTCGTAGCCCTCCGCCTCCATGAGTCCCGCCACGATGAGGTTGGTCGAGGTCCCCACGAGGGTCATCATTCCCCCGGTGATCGCCGCGTAGGAGAGCGGGATCATGAGCTTCGAGGCCGGGATGTCCTGCTCGTCGGCCCACTCCTGGAGGCGGGGCGTAAGCATCGCCACGATGGGCGTGTTGTTGAGCAGCCCCGACAGCAGCGCGGTCGGCACCATGAAGCGGGCCAGCAGCGGGGGCAGGCGCGCGGTGTCGGCAAACAGCACCCGGTCGAGCCGCGACAGCGCGTCGGTGTGCTGCACGCCCCCCGCCACGATGTAGAGCGCCCCGACCGTGAGCACCGCCGAGTTCGAGAAGCCCGCGAACGCCTGCTGAGGCGTCACGACGCCGCCCACGAGCAACGCCGAGAGGCCGCTCAGCATCACGAGGTCGGGCCGGCCCACGTCTCCCACCAGCGCCCCGACCAGCCCGATCACCACCCCAACTGTGATCCAGGCGTCGGCGCTGAGAGAGAGGACGGCAGCCATGGAGGAGGGGGTCTACGATCGACGACGGGGCCCGTCGCCCGATTCGGAAACGATCCAAGCCCCGAACCGAGGCCGGAAGAAGTGGTCGCGAGCGGGAAGGGAACCCGCCTCTCTCCCTGTTCCCCGCCTGCATCTCCTCCCGTTACACGATGCCTTCCGCCTCGAGCGCCTCGACGATCTGGGTGACGCAGGCCTCTACGTCGTTCTCGTGGGAGTCGACGACCACCTCGGGCTGCTCCGGCTCCTCGTACGGGGCGGAGACGCCGGTGAAGTTGGCGATCTCTCCCGCCTCGGCCTTCTTGTAGAGGCCCTTCGTGTCTCGCTCCTTGCAGACCTCCAGCGGGCAGTCGACGTGCACCTCGAAGAACCGGCCCTCCGGCAGCAGCTCGCGGATGCGGTCCCGATCCTCCTGGTACGGCGAGATGAAGCTGCAGAACGTGACGTTGCCCTGCTCGAAGAAGAGGCGCGCGACCTCGCCGACGCGGCGGTTGTTTTCCGCCCGGTCGCGGGGACTGAAGCCGAGGTCGCCGCTGAGGCCGTGGCGCACGTTGTCGCCGTCGAGCAGCATCGTCTGCACGTCGCGATCGAAGAGGCGCTTCTCCACCGCCTTCGCAATCGTGGACTTGCCGGAGCCGGAGAGGCCCGTGAGCCACACGACCGCGGACTTGTGGTCGTTTTTCTCCTCGCGCTCCTCGCGCGGGATGTTGAGCCCCTCCCACACGACGTTCGGCGACGACTCCCGCTCCTCGCTGGTGACGGTCTCTTCCTGCCCGAAGGGAGCGACGTCCTCGGCCACGCCCCGGATCATGCCGGCGGCCACCGTGTCGTTGGTGTCCGGGTCGATCAGGATAAAGTTGCCGGTCGACCGATTGATCTTGTAGGAGTCGATGAAGAGCGGGTCGGCCGTTTCCAGCTCCACGCGGCCAATGTCGTTGAGCCCGAAGGTGTCGGCCTCCTCGCGGTGGAAGGTCGACACGTTGGTGCGGTAGACCAGCTTCGAGACGTAGGCCTGCGTGCGCCGCGTGGTGTGCTGGATGATGTAGGGCCGGTCCTGCCGCAGCTTCTCCTCGTTCATCCAGCAGAGGTCGGCGTCGATTTGCCGGGTCACCTCGGGCCGGTTGCGGCTCCGCACGATCATCGAGCCGCGGCTCACGTCGATCTCGTCGGTGAGCGACAGCACGACCGAGTCGCCGGGCCCGGCCTCGTCGATGTCCCCGTCCAGGGTCGTGATCGACTCGATGTGCGAGGTTCTCTTCGACGGCAGGACGACGACCTCCTCGCCCGGCCGCACCTTGCCGGACGCCACCTGGCCCGCAAACCCGCGGAAGTCCTGGTGGGGCCGGATCACGTGCTGGACCGGGAAGCGGAAGTCGACCTGGTTGCGGTCGGCCTCCGGCCGCACGGTCTCCAGCCGGTGCAGCAGCGTCGAGCCCTTGTACCACGGCATGTTGGGCGACTCGTCGACGACGTTGTCCCCCTTCAGCGCCGAGATGGGGATGAAGGTGATGTCCTTGATGTCGAGGTTCTCGGCGAACTCCTCAAACTCGGCCACGATCTCGCGGAAGCGCTCCTCGCTGTAGTCGACGAGGTCCATCTTGTTGACCGCGACGATCATGTAGGGAATCTGCAGCAGCGAGGCGATGAAGGCGTGCCGCCGCGTCTGTTCGATCACGCCGTTGCGGGCGTCGATCAGCTCCACGGCCAGCTCCGCCGTCGAGGCGCCGGTCACCATGTTGCGGGTGTACTGCTCGTGCCCCGGCGTGTCGGCGATGACGAACTTGCGGTTCGGGGTCGAGAAGTAGCGGTAGGCCACGTCGATGGTGATGCCCTGCTCCCGCTCGGCGCGCAGGCCGTCGGTCAGGAGCGCGAGCTCCATCTCGTCGTCCTCGCGCTGGGTGTTGCGCCGGATCTCCTCCAGCTTGTTCTCGAAAATCTGCTGGGTGTCGTAGAAGAGGCGGCCGATCAGCGTGCTCTTGCCGTCGTCGACGCTCCCCGCCGTGGTGAATCGAAGTACGTCCATGTGGTCAGTGTCGAATTTCGGATTTTCGAGTTTCGAATGGGAAACGGGACTGCGCAACGTCCAATCGACTGCTCGATCAATTCGACATTCGCAATTCCCAACTCGCCATTGCTAGAAGTAGCCCTCGCGCTTGCGGTCCTCCATGGCCGCCTCCGCGCGCTGGTCGTCGGCGCGGGCGCTGCGCTCGGCCTGCTGGGTGGTGGCCACCTCGGCAATCACCTCGTCGAGGGTGGTGGCCGTCGACTCGACGGCGCCGGTGCAGGTCATGTCGCCGATCGTGCGGAAGCGCACCATCTTCTCGACGTAGTGCTCTCCGTCCCGCAGCTCGTTGTACGGGGACTTGGGCAGGAGCACGCCGTCGCGCTCGAACATGGTGCGCTCGTGGGCGAGGTAGAGGCTGGGAATCTCCAGCTCCTCCTGCTGGATGTACTGCCACACGTCCAGCTCCGTCCAGTTGCTGAGCGGAAAGGCGCGGAAGTGCTCGCCCCGCTTGCTGCGGCCGTTGTAGAGGTTCCACAGCTCGGGCCGCTGGTTCTTGGGGTCCCACTGGCCGAAGCGGTCGCGGTGGGAGAAGAAGCGCTCCTTGGCGCGGGCCTTCTCCTCGTCGCGCCGGGCGCCGCCGAGGGCGACGTCGAAGCCGTGCTCCTCAATCGTGTCGAGGAGGGTGACGATCTGGAGCTTGTTGCGGCTCGCGTCGGGGCCCTGCTCCTCCTTCGCGCGGCCGGACTCGATCGTCTCCTCGACGCTCCCGACGATCAGGTCGAGGCCGTGCTCCTCCATCAGGTTGTCCCGAAATTCGATGGTCTCGGGGAAGTTGTGCCCCGTGTCCACGTGGAGAATGGGAAAGGGCACTTTGCCGGGGTGGAAGGCCTTGCGGGCCAGGTGGATCATCGTGAGGGAGTCCTTCCCGCCGCTGAACATGAGGACGGGATCTTCGAACTGGGCCACCGCCTCCCGGATGACGTGGATGGCCTCCGACTCGAGCCAATCCAGGTGTTTGGAGGTGTCCGACGAGATCGCCATAGTAGTGAGAGGGGATGATTCAGAGAAGCCTCAAGGGGATACGTACCGTCGCGCCCGTGTAAGCGGCGCCACGGCGAACGTTTCGGGTTAGGATTCGGACGCGACCTCCGCGTCGATTTTTTCTTCAAAGTAGTCGAGCGTGCGGCGCAGGCCGTCGCGGCGGTCGACCGTCGGGGTCCAGCCGAGAATCTCCTTTGCCCGGGAGATGTCCGGCTGCCGCACCTGCGGGTCGTCGTTGGGGAGCTCCTCGTAGGTGATGGAGCTGTTGCTGCCGGTGATCTCGATGATTTCTTCGGCGAACGCCTTGATCGTAATTTCGTCGGGGTTGCCGATGTTGACCGGGTCGGTCTCGTCGCTCATGAGGAGCCGGTAGATGCCCTCCACCAGGTCGTCGACGTAGCAGAAGGCGCGCGTCTGGCTGCCGTCGCCGTAGACGGTGAGGGGCTCGCCGCGGAGGGCCTGCGACATGAAGGTCGGCAGCGCCCGCCCGTCGTCGGTGCGCATGCGCGGGCCATAGGTATTGAAGATCCGCACGATGCGGGTCTCCACGCCGTGGTACCGGTGGTACGCCATGGCGAGGGCCTCGGCAAACCGCTTGGCCTCATCGTAGACACCGCGCTCCCCGATCGGGTTGACGTTGCCCCAGTAGTCCTCCGGCTGCGGGTGCACGAGCGGGTCGCCGTACACCTCGCTGGTGGAGGCGAGCAAGAGCCGCGCGTCCTTGGCCTTCGCGAGGCCGAGGGCCTTGTGCGTGCCGAGGGCCCCCACCTTCAGGGTCTGGATCGGCAGGCGCAGGTAGTCGTCCGGCGCGGCCGGGCTGGCGAAGTGGAGGACGTAGTCGAGGTCGCCGTTGACGTGGATGTAGTCGGTCACGTCGTACTCGACGAAGCGAAACCGATCCTGACCGAGCTCGAAGAGGTGCTCGATGTTTTTGGTGTCGCCGGTCACGAGGTTGTCCATGCAGATCACCTCGTGGCCCTCCTCGATGAGGCGGTCGCACAGGTGCGACCCGAGGAAGCCGGCGCCGCCGGTAATGAGGGTGCGGGGCATAAAGTGACGGAGAGCGAGTGAGAAAGAGCGGGCCCGTCGGCGGCCGGCTACGGCTGGCCGTTCTCGACGATGGCTTCCTGGATGGCCTCCCGGTCCTGTTCGGGCTCGTGGTGGGGCCGGCCGATGCTGTAGTAGTCGAAGCCCATCTCCGCCATGCGCTCCGGCTCGTAAAGGTTCCGGCCGTCGAAGATGAGCGGGCGCGCCAGGCGGTCGCGGACGTCGGCCAGGTCGGGCCGCCGGAACTCGTGCCACTCGGTGCAGATGACGAGCGCGTCGGCGTCGGAGAGCACGTCGTACTTGTTGTCGCCGTAGTCGATGGTGTCGCCGAACACGCGCCGCGTCGTCTCGATGGCCTCCGGGTCAAACGCCGCCACCTCGGCCCCCTTCTCCCGAAGCTTTTGAATGATGACGTGGGACGGGGCCTCCCGCACGTCGTCGGTGTTGGGCTTGAAGGACAGGCCCCACATCGCGATTTTCTTGCCGGCCAGGTCGCCGTCGAAGTACGCGTCGAGCCGGTGGGCCAGAAGCTCGCGCTGCTGGTCGTTGACCTCGAGCACCGAGTCGAGGATCTTGAAGTCGTAGTCGTGCTCCTGTCCCTTCCGGTGGAGGGCCTGCACGTCTTTCGGAAAGCAGCTGCCCCCGAACCCGATTCCGGCGTACAGGAAGTGCTGGCCGATGCGGTGGTCCTTGCTGATGCCGAGGCGCACCTTGTCGACGTTGGCCCCGACCCGCTCGCACATGTTGGCGATCTCGTTCATGAACGAGATGCGGGTGGCCAGCAGCGAGTTGGCCGTGTACTTGATCATCTCCGCGGAGCGCTCGTCGACCACGAGGATCGGGTTGCCCTGCCGCACGAACGGCTCGTAGAGGCGCGTCATGATGTCGGCCGCCCGGTCGCTGGACGTGCCGATCACCACGCGGTCCGGCTTCATGAAGTCGTCGACGGCGACGCCCTCCCGCAGAAATTCGGGGTTGGACACGACGTCGAAGTCCTCGCCCGGGGTCAGGCCCCGCTCCTCGACGGTGTCGCGCACGCGGTCGGCGGTGCCGACCGGCACGGTGCTCTTGTTTACGATCAGGCGGTAGTCCCCCTCGTCCGCCGCGGCGAGCAGGTCCGCCACGTCGCCGGCCGCCTGCATCACGTAGGAGAGGTCGGCGGAGCCGTCCTCGCCCGGCGGTGTGGGCAGCGCCAGGAAGATGACCTCGGCGTCCGAAACGGCCTCCTCCAGTTCGGTCGTGAAGTGGAGTCGGTCCTCCTTCCGGTTGCGGGCAAAGTAGTGTTCGAGGTCCGGCTCGTAGATGGGAAGCTCCCCGTCGCGGAGCATGTCGACCTTTTCCGCGTCGATGTCGACGCAGGTGACCTGGTTCCCCATCTCGGAGAAACAGGTCCCGCTAACCAGCCCGACGTAGCCGGTGCCGATGATTGCTATGTTCATGGCGATGCGAAATGGAGTCTATTTCGAAGTGCTCGTTTGGGCGGGACGGGTGACAGTGACCCGATCTTACCCATGGTATTTACCCTTTTCTCTTCTGGAATCAGCCTTCTCCGTCAATCCCACGGGTGAAATGGCGACGTCGTTCTCATCCTTCGGCGCCCCGGCTCGGACTCTTCCGGTCGCCGTGCCCACGTTTCCAATCGCTCCGCCGGTACAGAAAGCAAGAATTGTGCGGCCTCAGTACCGTGCGCCGGACCGTCGACTCGTTCTCTCTGAAATTCACCTGCAAACCAAATTGGGAACGACCGCTACGACCGGACCGTGCGTGTTTCCTATACCGGCGGCAGCGTACAGGCGGGTCCCCACTTCTGAAGGAATCCTCCGGTTTTCACGCAGTCGTGCCCTGGATGGCGGCCCGCCCGCCCCTTCCCGCACCCCATCCAAGTCGTTTGCCCTCATGTCCGGCCCGTCCTCGGCCGCTAATGACCGCCCGATTCCCCTCGCCCGTCCCTCCGTTTCGGAGGAGGCCCGGGCAAAGGTGGCGGACGCGTTGAGTTCGTCCCGCCTCTCTCGGGGCCCCTACCTCGAGCAGTTCGAAGCCCGGATGGCCGACCGCGGCGGGACCGCCCACGCGGTGGGCGTAAGCAGCGGGACGGCCGCCCTGCACTGCATCGTCGCGGCCCTCGACCTCGATCCGGGCGCCGAGGTGCTCACGACGCCGTTCAGCTTCGTCGCCTCCACGAACGTCCTGCTGTACGAGGACCTCACGCCCCGCTTCGTCGACGTCGACCCGGACACGTATAACCTCGACGTGGGCCGGGCCGCCGACGCGATCACGCCGCGGACGGAGGCGGTCCTCGCGGTCGACGTGTTCGGCCGGCCCGCCGACTGGCCGGCCCTCACCGACCTGGCCGAGGCCCACGACCTCCGCTTGATCGACGATGCCTGCGAGGCGCTGGGGGGGCAGGTGGGAGGGCGGCCCGTGGGCGCCTGGGGCGACGCCGCCGGCTTCGGCTTCTACCCGAACAAGCAGATCACGACCGGCGAGGGGGGGTGCATCACGACCGACGACGACGCCCTGGCGCAGGCCTGCCGGTCCCTCCGCAATCAGGGCCGGTCCCGACAGCCGTCGGAACGGATGCGGCACGACCGGCTCGGCTACAACTACCGGCTCGACGAGCTGTCGGCCGCCCTGGGGTGCGCCCAGCTCGACCGGCTCGACGACCTCCTCGACCGGCGGCGCGCGGTGGCCGCGATGTACGAGGACGCGCTCGCGCCCCTCCGCGACGACCTCCGCCTCCCGGCCCCGTCGGCGGAGCGGAGCTGGTTCGTCTACGTCGTTCGCCTGCGGGATCACTTCGCCCCCGGGGCACGGGACGAACTCATGGCGGCCCTCCAGGAGACGGGCATCGGGTGTGCCCCGTACTTCCCCGCGATTCACCTCCAGCCGTATCACCGCGAGGCCCTGGGGCACGCGCCCGGCGACTTTCCGGTGTGTGAGGGGGTGGCGGCCCGCACCCTCGCCCTGCCCTTCTACGCGGGGCTGTCCCGGGACGCCGTCGACCGGGTGGCCCAGGCCCTCAAGAAGCGCCTCCCCGCTCTCTCCCGACAGCCAATTCCCCGGTAGCTCCCGGCCCATGTATCCGGTTGCCAAACGACTTTTCGACGTCGTCGGAGCCTCACTCCTGCTCGTGGGCCTCTCGCCCCTGCTCGGGCTCGTGGCACTGGCGATCTGGGGAACGGACGGGCGGCCCGTCTTCTTCGTGCAGGTGCGAGCCGGACGCGACGCGACGCCGTTTCGGCTCATCAAGTTCCGCACCCTCACCCCCGGGCCGAAAGACCCGACCCGACCCGCCGACCATACGATCCAGATCGGCGAGGTCCTCCGGCGCTGGGCCATCGATGAGCTTCCGCAGCTCTGGAACGTGCTTCGGGGGGAGATGAGCCTCGTCGGGCCGCGGCCGGTGCCCCTTTCGCACGTCGACCGCTATGGGCCGCGCGAGCGCCTTCGCCTCCGCGTCCGGCCCGGCCTCACGGGCTGGGCCCAGATTCAGGGGCGCAACGCCCTCTCCTGGCCGGAGCGCATCGAGCTCGATCGTCAGTACGTCCGGTCCAGGACCCTCGGGCTTGACCTGTACATCCTCGGCTGTACGCCCGGCATCCTCTTTTCCGGAGCGGGCGTCACGGGAAAGGACGGTCGGAACCCTCCTCTGCGCTCGACGGACCTCACGTCCTCTTCTCCATGAACGTGCTTCTTACGAGTGCGGGTCGGCGCACGTCACTCCTCCGCCTGTTTCGGTCCGCCGCCGAACAGGGCGGACAAATCTGGGCCGGGGACGCCGACCCGCTGGCGCCGACCCTCCAGGCCGCGGATCGCTCGGTTGTTCTGCCTCCCATTCAGGATCCGAGTTACCTCCCGACCCTGCTCGACCACGTGGATGCGCACGACATTGACCTCGTCGTCCCCCTCATCGACCCGGATCTTCTCTCACTGGCCGAGGCCCACTCCCGGTTCGACGATGCCGGCTGCCAGCTTCTCACGTCGGAGCCGTCGCTTCTTGACCTCGCCCACGACAAGTGGTCGACCGTGCAGCACTTCGCGGAACAGGGCTTCCGCACACCCGCATCCTGGCTTCCCGAAAAGTCTCTCCCGGACGAATGGCCCGATCCCGTGTTCGTGAAGCCGAGACGGGGAAGCGCCAGCACGAACGCGCGACGTGTGAGTCGGGACGGGGCCGGCCGGGTCGCTGCCTCGATGGAGTCCCCATTGCTACAGGAAGTCGTCGACGCCCCTGAGGTCACCGTCGACGCCCTCTTCGACCTTTCGGGCCGCCTCCTTCACTACGTCCCTCGGCTTCGCCTCCGCACGATGGCGGGAGAGTCCATCCAGGGCCGGACGCTCTCCGACGCCGACCTCGACGCCTGGCTCCGCCGCCTCCTGCAAGAAATTGGGGGACTTGGCGCGCGCGGCCCGATCACCGTGCAGGCGTTTCGTACCGAGCCGACCCCAACCCTCTCGGAGATCAACCCCCGGTTTGGGGGCGGGTTTCCCCTCACACACGCCGCGGGGGGGCGCTATCCGGAGTGGATTCTCCGGATGTGTACGGGGGCGTCCCTGACTCCTCGACTCGGAGAGTACACGGCCGGGCTCTGCATGACTCGCGCCTACACTGAGTGGTTCGTCGAGGATTCGTCCCTCGACGAGCAGGACTGACCGTCTCTGGCCCCGCCCCGGTTTTCTTCGACGCGTCTCTTCTCTGCAGGATGCACATCGCCGTCTTCCTCCAGTACTACCATACGCCGGACTGCCCGACGGCCGCCCGGCCCTACGCGCTCGTCGAGCGGCTGGCCCGCGACCACGAGGTCACCGTCATAACCACCCAGGCGTGGGAGGACCGGCGTCTCGCGGACCGGTATCCGTGGGTTCCGACGGGGGCACGGCTCGTCCGCCTCGACGTGCCCTACAACAACGCCATGGGACCGATCGCCCGCCTGCGGGCCTTCGCGGACTACGCCGCCCGGGCCGTCGCCTGCGGCCTCCGAATGCCTCGCCCCGACTTGATTCTCGGCTCGTCGACGCCGCTCACGGCCGCGATGGCGGCGGCGACCGTCGCCTGGGCGCAGGATGTGCCCTGGGTCTTCGAAGTCCGTGACCTCTGGCCGGACTTCCCCATCCAGATGGGCGCACTCGACTGGCCGGGCCTTCGGCTTGCGCTCCGTGGCCTGGAGGCGGCGCTGTACCGAAGCGCCGCGCACGTCGTCACGCTGTCGCCGGACATGGAGCAGCACGTCCGCACCGTCGTGCCGTCTGCCCCTGTACGCACGCTTCCGTACGGCACCGACCTCGACGCCGTCGACGCCATCTCCGACGCTCAAACGGCTGCCCTGCGCGACCGCCTTGCCCTCAATGGTCGGTTCTTCGTACTCTACGCCGGCACCTTCGGGCGGGCCAACGCCATCCCCACCCTGCTCGACGCCGCCGACCGGCTCTCGGGCCGCTCCGACCTGCTCGTTGGACTTGCCGGTGGCGGCTACCACGAACCGGCGGTCCGGCGCGCCGCTCGCAGGTACGATCACATCTGCCTGATCGACCCGCTGCCGTACCCGGACGCGCTGGCGCTGTTTTCGATCGCGGATCTGTCCCTCGTGTCCTTCGCCGACCGGCCCGTCCTCACGGCCAACGCGCCCGGAAAATTCTTCGACAGCCTGTCCGTCGGCACCCCGGTG
>JAZKTD010000076.1:0-12851 GCA_036625705.1 Salinivenus sp. | reverse complement strand
AGCACGGCGGGGTCGCCCCCCGACGCAAAGAAGCGGCCGTCCGTGGGGCGGTAGGCCGCCATCTGCCGAAAGGCCATCGGGATGCCCTCGGCCGTGACCCCCAGCGTGCGGCCGTTTCCCTGGAGCTTGGCGGGAAACTGCATCTCCGGGTAGGCGGCCAGCACCCCGTCGACCTGTGCCATGCGCCGTACGAGGCTGTCGGTGAGGGGCACCCGTCGCTGCGGACGACGGACAGAGTCGGGCTGGACCGACGAGCGGGCGCCGGTCATCCCCGGGATTGGGTGGGAGGTCACGCGCAGAGTGTTGTCGAGCCGGAGGGCGTTGAACTCGCGGCTGGCCGTCTGCTCCAGCCCCGACCCGTAGGCCAGAAGCATGAGGAGGGCCGCCGTGCCCACCATGACGCCGACGCCGGTGAGGAGGCTGCGCGTGCGGTTGCGCCACAGGTTGGCCCAGGCCAGGGTCAGAAGATCGGCGAGGCGCATGCCGTATGGGCGTGTGGAGGTGTGGACGAAAGGAGGGGGGAGGGCATCCAGCCCACGTTGCGAGGGAAAGTCGTTGTGCCAGGAACGACGGCAGACCGCGGACAACGGACCGCCGCAACCGCCCTATTCGGCGGTCTGGGGCTGAGCGAAGCGAAGTCATGCCCGTGGTGCGGTCTGTCGTCCGCTGTCGGTCCGAACAGCAGCAGGTCGGTCGCAACCTGAGTGGCCTCCGCCTATACAGATCCGTGCCGTCCACACTGGATTAGATCCGGCACGTGCGGATCGTGGTGATGATGATGCCGCGGGCGCCGAGGGCCTGGAGGTCGTCCATGATCTCGTTGGCGCGGGAGCGCCGCACCATGGCCTTTACGGCCACCCAGTCTTCCTTGCTCAGGGGCGAGACGGTGGGCGATTCGATGCCGGGCGTAATCTCGCGGGCCTCCGGCAGCCGGGCCTCCGGCAGGTCGTACTCGACGACCACGTACTCGCGGGCCACGAGGATGCCCTTCACGCGCTCGGCGAAGCGCTGCGCCTTGTCCCGCTGGGCAGTCTCGCCGTTCTGCGCCACGAGGATGGCCTGTGTGCGGAGGATGGGGTCGCCGGTGGTCGTGAGGCCGGCCTCGTCGATCGTGCGGCCCGTCTGCACGACGTCGGCGATGGCGTCGGCCACGCCGAGCCGGATGGCGATCTCGACGGCCCCGTCGAGCGGCACCACCTCGGCGTCGACGCCCCGCTCGCGGAGGTCCTCGCGCACGAGGGTGTCGTAGGAGGTGGCGATGCGCGTATCGCTGGTGAACGTATCCGGCGTGAGGTCGCTGGACTTGGGCACCGCGTAGGAGAACTGCGCCTTGCCGAAGCCGAGGTCCATGACGTGCTCGACCTCGGCCCCGCTGTCGTGGGTCAGGTCGAGGCCGGTGACGCCAAGTTCGATGATGCCGTTGCTCACGTAGGTGGCGATGTCGCGCGGGCGCAGAAACACGAATTCCACGCCGTGGTCGGGGTCGCGGACCGAGAGCTCACGGCCGCGGCGGCGACAGTGATAGCCGGCCTCCTCGGCGAGCGTGGCGGCTCCGTCCGAGAGGGCCCCTTTGTTGGGGAGGGCGATCTGTAGCATCGATCGTTGGATTTGTAAGTTTGGATGTGTGGAGGTGTGGAAGTGCGGAGGGGAAGAGCGTACGTTCATCCCTCCATACTTCCGTACGTCCACACCTAAAGATGGTCGTACACGTCCTCGAGGTCGAGGTCGCAGGCAATCATCATGACCTGAAGGTGGTAGAGCAGCTGCGAAATCTCCTCGGCGGTCCGCTCCGGGCCCTCGTGCTCGGCGGCCATCCACACCTCGCCGGCCTCCTCCAGGAGCTTCTTGCCGATGGCGTGGCGCCCGGCCTCGACGGCCTCGACCGTGCCGGAGGTCGGATCCTGGCGCGCCACCTTGTCCTGCAGCTCGGCGAAGAGGTCCTCGAAGCGTTTCATGGGTGTACGGAAGCGTCTGGCTGGAAGCGTAGAATAGAATAGACGAGCGGGCGCACGGCCGAAACGGCCGCCCGACTGATTCCCGGAGAATTCAGCCCTCGTCGGCCCGGGCGCCGTCCCGCAGCCGCACCCGCTGTTCGGTGACGTGCTCGATTTCCTCGACGTGGTGGGTCACCACCACGACCGTGCGGTCGTCCTCGCGCCGCAGCCGCGCGAGGAGGTCGATGATGCGGGCCCCCGTCTCGGCGTCGAGGTTGCCGGTCGGCTCGTCGGCCAGCAGGAGCGGCGGATCGCCGACGAGGGCCCGGGCCGTGGCCACGCGCTGCTGCTCGCCCCCGGAGAGCTCGGCGGGACGGTGGTCGGTCCGGTCGCCGAGGCCGACCGTTTCCAGGGTGCGGCGCGCCCGTGGACGTCGCTCGCCGGGGGGTACGCCGGCCAGCAGGAGGGGCAGGGCCACGTTCTCCTGGGCCGTCATCGTGGGCACGAGGTGGAACTCCTGAAAGACGAGCCCCACCATCGACCGGCGGTAGCGGGCCCGGGCGGCGTCGTCCAGCGCGCCGAGCGCCCAGTCGCCCACCCGAATCGTGCCGGCCGACGGCTGATCCAGCGCGGCCAGGAGGTGGAGCAGGGTCGACTTGCCGGAGCCGCTCGGGCCCACCACCCCTACGAAGGCGCCTTCCGGAATGGCGAGCGAGACGTCCCGCAGCGCGTGGACGGGGGTGCCGCCCCGGCGGTAGGTTTTCGTGACGCCGCGGAGCCGGACGAGAGAAGAGGCAGAGGACATGTGGAGGGGGGGACCGGGAAAACGTCTTCATTCCAACACCGGCCGCGGCAGTTCGGTCCGGCTTCGCCCACTTCTCAACGAACATCCGGCCGGACCCGGTCGTAGACTTCGGCTGTTGATCATTCACTCGATTGGATCCCCGACGACGCCCATGGCGCAGTTCGACTCGCCCGATCAGCTCTCCCTTCCCGACCTCGAAGAAGACGTCCTCGACTGGTGGCAGGACCACGACATCTTCGAGCGCAGCATCGAGGAGCGGGAGGGCCGGCCGACGTTCACGTTCTACGAAGGGCCGCCCACGGCCAACGGGAAGCCCGGCATTCACCACGTGCTGGCGCGGGCCATCAAGGACATCTTCTGCCGCTACAAGACGATGCAGGGTTACCAGGTGGCCCGGAAGGCGGGCTGGGACACCCACGGCCTGCCCGTCGAGATCGAGGTCGAGGACGAACTGGGGCTCGAGAGCCGGGCCGACGTCGAGGAGTACGGCGTCGAGAAGTACAACGCCGCCTGCCGCGAAAGCGTCCTCGAGTACAAGGACCTCTGGGACACGCTCACCCAGCGGATGGGCTACTGGGTCGACCTCGACGACCCGTACGTCACCTTCGAGACCGACTACATCGAAACCGTCTGGTGGCTCCTCAAACAGATTGAGGAGAAGGACCTGCTCTACAAAGGGCACAAGATCCAGTGGTACAGCCCCGGCTCGCACACCGTCCTCTCCTCCCATGAGGTGAGCCTCGGCTACGAGGAGACCCAGGACCCGAGCGTCTATATCCGCTTCCCGGTGGCCGGGGAAGAGAACACCTACTTCCTGGCCTGGACCACGACGCCGTGGACCCTCATCTCCAACACGGCCCTGGCCGTGGGACCAGACCTCACCTACGTCCAGATCCGCCACGAGGACCCGCACCAGGGGCCCGAGACGCTGATCCTCGCGGAGGCCCTGCTCGATGAGGTCATCGACGAGGAGTATACGATCGAAGAGACGTTCTCGGGCCAGGAGCTGATCGGGGCCGAGTACGAGCCGCTCTTCGACTACTTCGTCGACCGCGCCGAGCCGGGCGAGGAGGCGTGGTACGTCCTCGGGGCCGACGTCGTGTCGACCGAGGAGGGCACCGGGGTCGTCCACATGGCGCCCGCCTACGGGGAGGAGGACCACGCCGTGGCGCAGGAGGAGGGGCTGCCCCTCTTCAACCCGATCGACAAGGACGGCCGGTTTACCGACGAGGCCCCGCTGGTGGAGGGGATGTGGTTCAAGGACGCCGACAAGGTCATCACCGACGACCTCAAGCGCCGCGGCCGCCTCTACAAGCACGAGACCTACCTCCACAACTACCCGCACGACTGGCGCAAGGGGACGCCCCTGATGAGCTACCCGGTCGAGAGCTGGTTCATCGAGACCACGAAGCTCAAGGACCGGATGGTGGCGCTTAACGACACCATCAACTGGCAGCCCGAGGCCATCGGCGAGGGCCGCTTCGGCGAGTGGCTGGAGAACAACGTCGACTGGGCGCTCAGCCGCCGCCGCTACTGGGGCACGCCGCTGCCGGTGTGGGAGAGTGATAAAGAGGGCTCCGACCACTACGAGGTCATCGGGTCCGTCGCGGAGCTGCGCGAGAAGTGCGGCGACCAGCTGCCGGCGGGCGACGACGAGATCGACCTGCACCGCCCGTTCGTCGACGAGCTGACGTGGGAGGGCCCCGACGGGGGCACCATGCGCCGCGTGCCCGACCTCATCGACGTGTGGTTCGACTCCGGCGCCATGCCGTACGCCCAGTGGCACTACCCCTTCGAGAACGAGGAGGCCTTCGAGGCCAACTTCCCGGCCGAGTTCATCGCCGAGGGCGTCGACCAGACGCGCGGCTGGTTCTACTCGCTGCACGCCATCGCCACCCTCGTCTTCGACGACGTCGCCTACAAGAACGTCGTCGTGAACGGCCTGGTGCTCGACGAGGACGGCAACAAGATGTCGAAGTCGAAGGGCAACACCGTCGAGCCCTTCGAGGTGATCGACGAGTACGGGGCCGACGTGGTGCGCTGGTTCATGATGAGCAACGCGCCGCCGTGGGAGAACCTCCGCTTCAGCGAGCGGGGCCTGCGGGACCTGCGCCGCACCTTCTTCGGCACCCTCGAAAACGTCTACAGCTTCTTCGCCACCTACGCCAACATCGACGGCTTCCGGTATCAGGGCGAGCGGATGCCGGTCGGGGAGCGGCCGGAGCTCGACCGGTGGATCATCAGCCGTCTGCACACCACGACGCACACGGTGAAAGAAGCGCTCGAAGACTACGATCCGACCACGGCGGCGCGGGCCGTCGAGGCCTTCGTCGAGGAGCTCTCGAACTGGCACCTCCGCCGCTCGCGGCGGCGCTTCTGGGCCTCGAAGACGGCCGATCAGAATGGGCAGTCGGGCGGAACGGTGTCCGCGGAGAAGAAGGAGGCGGCCTACCAGACCATCTACGAGTGCCTGCTCGCCACGGCGAAGCTGATGAGCCCCATCGCCCCCTTCTTCGGCGAGTGGCTCTACGGCGCACTCACGGATGGACTCGACGGCGAGGAGGCAGTGTCACACCCTGTCCCGACTGCCGTCGGGGCCGAGTCGGTCCACCTCGCGTCTTTTCCCGAGGCGCGGACGGCCGAGCGCGACGAGGCCCTCGAGCGCCGCATGGGCCTGGCCCGCAGCATTGCCTCCACGGCCCTGTCGCTTCGCAATCAGGCCGAAATCAACGTGCGCCAGCCGCTGCCGCGCATCCTGGTGGTGACCGGCACCGGCGTGCCGGAGGCGGAGGTCGAGCAGGTGAAGGACGTGATCCTCGACGAGGTGAACGTCAAGGCGATCGAGTACGTGGAGCACACGAGTGAGGTGGTGAGCCGCTCGGCGAAGCCCGACTTCAGCCGGCTGGGGCCGCGGCTCGGCGACCTGGTGAAGGCCGTCAACGAGAAGGTTCGCCAGCTCGACGACGAGACGATCAACGAGTACGTGGACACCGGGGAGCTGACCCTGTCGGTCGACGGCGAGGAGGTGACGCTCGGGCCCGACGACCTGATCGTCCAGAGCGAGGGCATCGAGGGGTGGCTCGTGGAGCAGGAGGGCGACGTCACCGTGGCCCTCGACACCGAGGTGACCCCCGAGCTGCGAGCCGAGGGGCTGGCCCGCGAGGCCGTGAAGCGCGTGCAGAATCTCCGGAAGGAGGCCGGCTTCGAGGTCACCGATCGCATCGAGATCGCGTACCACGGCTCCGACGAGATCGCCGAGGCCGTGGCCCGGCACGCCGATTGGATCCGGAACGAGACGCTGGCACTGGAGTTGCAGCCGTCCGCCCCCGGACAGCCGTCGGGCGAAGCCGTCGAGACGTTCGAGATTCGTGGAGAGGAACTCACGATCGGCGTCCGACGCGTCGACCCCGACGACGCCGTGCGGACGTAGGGTCCCCCTCGGTGCCCCGGTACCGACGGCTCCGTCCGGCGACCGGGCCCTCACCCTGATGCACAGTCTTCTCGACCCATGGCGAACACGACCTCAAACCCCGACCCGAACGGCGCTCCGTCGGATAAACAGGAGCGCAAAACGCCCTTTTCCGACGAGGAACTTGAACATTTCAAGGAGCTTCTGCTCCAGCGCCGGCGGGAGGCGAAGGATGAGATCGAGCAGATGCGCGAACAAATCGAGGAAGCGAAGGAGCAATCCGGCGACAACTCGGCCTACGGCGTCCACATGGCCGACGCCGGGACCGACGCGATGGAGCGGGAGAAGCTCCACCTCATGATTGCCCGGCAGCAGAAGTACATCGGCTACCTCGAGCGGGCCCTCGAGCGGATCGAAAACAAGACGTACGGCGTCTGTCGTGTGACGGGCGAGCCCATCTCCAAGGAGCGTCTTGAGGCCGTGCCTCACACCGAAATCTCGATCGAGGCGAAGCGACAGGAAAAGAACTCCTGAGCACGTCCGTTTGGAGGTATGGAGGTGTGGAAGTGGCGGACCCTCCACATGTCCAACCATCCACGCATCCATCCCTCGCTGTATGCGCTTCCTCTGGCTTTCTGCGCTTGTCGTCGCCGTCGATCAGGCCACCAAGGCGACGGTGCTGCAGTACATGACCCCGCAGAACGGGGTCCCCCAGTCCATTTCCCTCCTCGGCGATTGGCTTCGGCTCACGTTCACGGAGAACCCGGGGATGGCCTTCGGGCTCACCTTCGGGCCGCCCGGGACGGTGACGGTCCTCTCCCTCATCGCCACCTGCCTCGTCGCCGGGTACATCTATCAGGTGCGGCACGGATACGCGCCCTACGTGTGGAGCCTGGCGCTTATCTTCGGAGGGGCCCTCGGCAACATCGTCGACCGCGTCTTCTACGGGGTGCTCCTCGACTACGGGACCTACTTCACGGGGCACGTCGTCGACTTCATTCACGTGAGCCTCTGGCGGGGCTTCATTCCCGACCCGGTCCCGCTCATCGGCGGCGCCTACATGGAGCTGTTTCCCATCTGGAACGTCGCCGACATGGCCATCGTGATCGGCGTGGTGGGTGTGCTCCTCTTCCACCGCACGTTTCACCACCGCCGGCTCACGGACGCGGCACAGGAGGAAGGGGCCGCAGCGGAGGGGACGGACGGAGCGCTCCCCGCCGATGGACCGCCCTCGCAGCCGCGAGCGATGTCGGAGGCGGACACCGCGGACGAGGAGGCCCCCGACTCGCGGAAGGAAGAACCCTGGGTCGCCGACGAGTCGTCGGACCGGCGGTGAGGTCCGCCGGGACCGGTCTCGGCGGGGGACACCGCGCGACCCCTCCGCGAACCCACTCCGTTCCCCGACCGCGGGACCCGGGCAGGCCCCGGCACCCGCGCACGGCCTGCGTGCAACGTGAGTCCCCATCGCCCGTTACAGGGGTCGTATCCTGAGCCTGGAACCTGTTTTGATTAGGGGCCCTCGCAGGCAAAGGCGCCGGTCTCTATTTTGGGCCCGCTCGCCGGTTACCGATCCGTGAAGAAATGCATGAAGACCGTTTCCGCGCATGTGAGGCTCGGTCCTCCACCCCCCGCAGAAACCGTTCAGAGACTTTTGCACGGATCGGTAGAGAGGTTCAGACATACAGGACCGAACGATCTGCGGTCGTCACGTGCCGCCCGAAAAGCCGTGGTGTGACACCAAAACAGGTTCTCGGGGCGCCGGAACGGCCGCGGCGACCCGGCCCCTTCGTTGGACGTCTCCCGATGGACCGCTGTGTTCATGCCTGACCTTTCGAGGATCCGCAACTTCTGCATCATCGCGCACATCGACCACGGGAAGAGCACCCTGGCCGATCGGCTTCTGGAACGGACCGGGACCATCACCGAGCGCGAGATGAAGGAGCAGACGCTCGACGACATGGACCTGGAGCGGGAGCGGGGCATCACCATCAAGAGCCACGCCGTGCGCATGACCCACACGGCGCCGGACGGGCAGGGCTACACCCTCAACCTCATCGACACGCCGGGCCACGTCGACTTCACCTACGAGGTGAGCCGGGCGCTCAAGGCGTGCGAGGGCGCGATCCTCCTGGTCGACGCCGCGCAGGGCATCGAGGCGCAGACCATCTCCAACCTCTGGCTGGCCCTGGAGCAGGACCTGGAGATCATCCCGGTGATCAACAAGGTGGACCTGCCGGTGGCGCGCCCCGACGAGGTGGCCCAGTCGCTGGAGGACCTCATCGGCGAGCCGGCGGAGGATATTCTCCAGATTAGCGCCAAGACGGGCGAGGGCGTCGACGCGATGATCGACATGCTCATCGACCGCGTCCCCGCCCCGTCCGGCGACCCCGACGCACCGCTGCGCGCCCTCATCTTTGACTCGATCTACGACTCCTATCGCGGCTCCGTCGTCTACGCCCGCCTGTTCGACGGCACCCTCGAGCAGGGCGACACGATGGAGTTTATGGCCAACAAGAAGCAGTACGACGCCGAGGAACTGGGCATCCTGCGAATGGGGCGGAAGACGGTCGACACGCTCACCGCCGGCGACGTCGGGTACATCATCGGCTCGATCAAAGACATCCAGGACACGCGCGTCGGCGACACCATCACCCTCGCCCACGACCCCGCCACGGAGCCGATTCCCGGCTTCGAGGAGGTGAAGCCGATGGTGTTCAGCGGCATCTATCCCACCGACACCGACGACTTCGAGGAGCTGCGCGGGGCCCTCGAGAAGCTGCAACTCAACGACGCGTCCCTCACGTACCAGCCGGAGAGTTCGTCCGCGCTCGGATTCGGCTTTCGGGTCGGCTTTCTGGGGCTGCTCCACATGGAGATCATTCAGGAGCGCCTCGAACGCGAGTTCGACCTCGACCTGATCACCACGGTCCCGAATGTCGAGTACCACGTGGAGGTCGACGACGGGGAGGAGACGAGCACCGTCACGGTCGACACGCCCGAGGACATGCCGCACTACGGCGACATCGAGGCGGTCTACGAGCCCTTCGTGACCGCCGACATCATCACGCCGAGCGACTACATCGGCAACGTCATCCAGCTCTGCGAGGATCGGCGTGGCGAGTACGGCAGCCAGGAGTGGCTCGACACCCAGACCGTGAAAATCGAGTACGAGCTGCCCCTCGCCGAGATCGTCTTCGACTTCTACGACACCCTCAAGAGCGTCAGCCGCGGCTACGCCTCTTTCGACTACGAGTTCACCGAGTACCGCGAGAGCGACCTCGTGAAGCTCTCCATCCTGGTCAACGAGGAGCCGGCCGAGCCGCTCTCTACGATCGTGCACCGCGACAAGGCGTACGAGGTCGGCCGCAAGCTCGCCAAGAAGCTGAAGGACGTGATCCCGAAGCAGCTCTTCGAGATTCCGATCCAGGCCTCGATTGGCCGGCGCATCGTGGCGCGCGAAACGATCAAGGCCCAGCGCAAGGACGTCACGGCCAAGTGCTACGGCGGCGACGTCTCGCGCAAGAAGAAGCTCCTGGAGGAGCAGAAGGAGGGTAAGAAACGCATGAAGCAGATGGGCGAAATCGACGTGCCGCAGGAGGCCTTCCTTGCGATTCTCTCCATGGACGAGGACTAGCCCATACGGAGCGCCGATCGAACTGTCCCGGATCCCCACCTCCACATGAGCACGTCGTGGCCCATCGGACCCGCACGCTGGGGCGTCGTGGTCGTGGTCGTCCTCCTCGTTGGGGGACGGGCCCCCGACTTGCGGGCCCAGACGGCGGACGACTCTCTGTCGCTGGCCGAGCGATACCGGACCGTCCGCCTCCGAATGCTGTCGCAGGACTTCCTCGAGGGACGACGGGGGTTGCCCGTGCAGCCGCCGCGGCTGTTGCCCACCGATGCCGACACGCTCCTGTCCCCCCCCTCCCGACCCGATACGGCCCGCGCCGCCGCCGAGGCGAAGCCCTCCTTTCCCCTCGAGTCGGTGCGGCGGGTGCGGACCCTCGAGCGATCCTGGTTCCGGCAGCGGTACCGCGCGGTCGAGTGGTCCTTCCTCGGGTCGGGAAGCCGACTCACGTTCGCCGACACGAGCCGCACCCGCGACCTCCGGGCCCGCCTGCAGGCCCGCTTCGGTCCCCCCACGCGGTCCCTCGCCGAGGTGTACTCCAATGAATGGGTGCAGGCCCCCGACAGCACGCGCGAGGCCCCGATCCAGTTCGAGTACTGGTTTATCGTCAACGACTCCATCCCTGTGCGCGTGTCCGACGTCGGCGGGCCCGGGGAGCGGGGCGTGATCGTCTCGACCGACCGGCGTCACCGGGACGATCTGGTCGCCATTCGCTCGGCCCTCTTCGGTCCCCTGAAAACGGTTGAGCGCGCCCCGTACGTGGACTACTACTACGAGCAATCGACCCGGCGCTGGTACCGGGTCGGATTCGACGGCCGGTCGTTTTTCCGTGAACGCATTTCTCGCTTCGACATAGTACCGGGGCGGCGGCCCCGGCTGGATACGGTCCGGACCGAGTCGTCCGCCGTCGACGCGCCGGAGGCCCCGGCCTCTCCCGGCCCCTAATCCCCACGCATTCGCTCGTCCACTCGCTGCCCGAGACCCCACATGCCCTCTTCCGAACGCCCGCACCGTGATACCGACGAGGACACCGCGTCGGAAAAAGGAGAGCTCCGCCAATGGGGCGAGGCGTTCATCGTTGCCTTCATCGTGGTGGTCATCGTCCGCACCCTGTTCTTCGACCTCTTTCGCATCCCGACGCCGTCGATGGAGGAGAACCTGCTGGTGGGGGACTACCTCTTCGTGTCGAAGCTTCACTACGGCACGCGGCTTCCGATGAGCGTGGGCGTTCCGTTCACGTCGATCTATGTGCCGGGCGTGTCGTTCCCGTACACGCGGCTGTCGGGCTTCTCCAGCGTGCAGCGCGGCGACCCGATCGTGTTCAATTTTCCGCCGAGGCAGGGCCCCGTCGACCGAAAAGTGCACTACATCAAGCGGGTCATCGGGATGCCGGGCGAGAACCTCTCGGTCCGGGACAAGGTCGTCCACATCGGGGGGCGGCCGCTGCCCCTGGGCCGCGGGATGCAGCAGTACTGGCGCGTCACGAAGTCCGACGAGCGCTATCAAATCCCGCGAGCCCGGATGCAGCAGATTGGCGTCAGCGAGGTGAAGCCCACCCAGAGCGCCACGACGGTCCGCGTGCTGGGCACCCCCGCCGCGGTGCGACGGCTTCACGACTTCTCGTGGGTCGAGTCGGTTGAGCCGTTCATCGTCCAAAACTCCAACTACAGCGACCTGATGTACCCGTCCGGGCGCGGGTACACCCCCGACAACTACGGCCCCGTGCATATCCCCGCCAGGGGGGAGACCGTGACCCTCACCGACGCCAACTGGCCGGTCTACAAGCCCGTCATCGTGCGCCATGAGGGGCGGGACGCGCGGCAGATGACCGACTCGACGTTCGCGATCGAGGGGGAACGGACCACCTCCTACACCTTCCGGCAGGACTACTACTTCGTGATGGGCGACAACCGGGACAACTCCGAGGACAGCCGGTTCTGGGGCTTCGTCCCGATGGACCACGTCGTCGGGAAAGCAATCATCACGTACTTCTCCTGGGACTACGAGCGGTGGATGCCGCGCTTCTACCGCATCTTCAACCCGATTGAGGACGGCGAGCTCTTTCGCGAGCAGACGGTCATGCAGCAGATCTCCGATTCCACGACGGCCGGCCTCCGATCGGGAGATCGAGACAAGCGGGGGGCGGCCGTGCGGCCCGACAGCACGGGGCTCCGGGCCCGGCGCCCCTCCGAGAACGGCCCACGCCGTCGCCGGCTCGCCGCGTTTCTCCCTCCAACCAACGACCGTGAGGCCCCATGACGGATTCACTCGACACGGACTGTGACGGGGACGCGGCCCTAACGGCGGACCTCCCGGACGAGGCGGTCCTGTCCCCAACCGTGCAGCTGCTCAAGGGCTTTGGGGACGCGACCCGGCTCCGCATCCTGTGCCTGCTTCGGGGCCGGGAGGTGTGCGTCCACGAAATCGTCGATGCCCTCGACATGAGCCAGTCCGCCATCAGCCACCAGCTCCGCGTGCTCCGCGACGCGCGGCTCGTGGCCTCCCGGCGCGACGGCCGCCACGTCTACTACCGCCTGGCCGACGACCACGTGCGGGAGCTGCTGGAGAATGCCCTCTCCCACGGCGCCGAGGACGCGTAGACCGGCAAGCGGGACCGGGATCGGTTCGGGATTGACCTTGCGGCCCTCTACGCCGAGTACCGCGCCCTCCCTCGGATCCGTCTCCGGGAGGGCAGGCCCAGGGAACCGTCCCGCCGAATCTGTCGAGCGCCGCGCCCACGGTGCTCCGGGGCCATTACCGATCCGTGAATAAATCCATGAAGACGCGTTCGCTCTTTGCCTTTACACGGTCCCCTGCTTCCGGGGATAGAAATTTACGTACTTTCTCACGGATCGGTAAGGGGGGGTACTGCAGTGGCTCCTGGACCCGGAAAGTGTCGATTTTCCCGAGGGGAGCCGACGACCTCATCGACCTGCTCTGCGACGGCATTCGCTCGGAGATCGCGCGTACCCGCATAATGACGGTTGGCGCTGCACCAGTCGGTGTGCTCGGTGTCGGCCCCGTCGGGGCACAGCCTGCGAGCCCGTCGGCGGCTGGTCGGTCTTTGTGGTGCGG
>JAZKTD010000075.1:0-12874 GCA_036625705.1 Salinivenus sp. | reverse complement strand
GTGCCGTCTGCGTTTCCCACGCCGCCCGGGCCCAAGAGCGGAAGATCGTCCCCGGACGGACCCGGCTCGCCGGGGTTCTGCGCCGCCGCCGTGAGGGGGGCGAGGACGACGAGCACGGCCAGACAGAGCCCGGGAAGCAGCGCAGTGCGAAGCATCCTGGAAAGAGAAGACATTATCGAATGCATGAGTCGTCAACGTCGAGAGGCAGGCAGAGCAGAGACGCGTCCCGGGGCCGGTCAGTGCGCGATTGTGAGGCGACGGGTCGTGGTAAACGTCTCGCCCCGCACCCGAATGAAGTAGGATCCGCTGGAAAGACCCCGAACCGGGAGCGAAATGCGGGCGGTTTGCTGTTCCGGAATCTCTCGGTTGCGGGCCGCTCGGACGCGGCGGCCCAGGAGGTCATAGACTTCCACGGCCACCTGCTGTTGCTCCCGCACCGTCACCGGCAGGGTGGCCTGCCGGGTCGCCGGATTGGGGTAGGGCGCCTCCACCGAGTATGCCTCGTCCAGCTGGATCCGCACCTCGACCGGATCGGTGGGGGCCGACGAGCCGTCGGTGTCCACCTGTTCGAGCCGGAAGACGTGCCGGCCGTAGTCGAGTGCATCCGTCTCGAAGCGGTACGTCTCTCCCTGCGTCGTCGTCCCGCCCCCGTCCACGAAGCCGAGGGTCGTCCAGTCGACCCCCGACGGGGTCGCAGCGGTGTCCCCGACCGGCCGGCGCTGGTGCTGCACCTTGAAGCCCGCGTTGTTGGTCTCGCTGACGGTCTGCCACGTCAGCACGGCCCGGTCGTTTGCGCGGCGGGCCTCTAGGCCGGCCAACTCCACCGGCAGGGCCTCCGCCGGGCGAATCTGCAGCGCGAATCGCGGGCGGGACGCGTCCTTGGCGTCTCTCGTCTTTGCCGTTTCCGAGGTCGAGGACCGAGTCGTGAGACGACGGAGAGCTGGACGCGGGGCTTCTCCATCGGCGTTGTCGGTTGCCGGCGCCGCGTTCGAGGTCACAGCGGCCTTGCTGCTCGACACCTCAAACGTGTAGGCCGGGCCGCCCGCCGTGAGCGGATGAACGGTGTCGTCACTTGGATCGTCCGTGCCCTTCCTGTCGATGAGATCGACCTCCCAGCCGTCGGGGATTGAGGGGGTCTCGGTGGACGCTGGCCCGTCCTCGGGAATCTTGATCTCGAACGTGCCGCTCACACCGCTCGTCTGGAGCGAGAGCGGGACGCGCTCGCGCTCGCCGTTCGGCAGCGGACGACTCTCCTGGGCCCGCAGCGCCGTGTTGCTGTTGGCTCCCACCGGGGCGAGCGTGGCGTACGGCTCCGCCATCGGTTCGAACTTCGGCGCGTCGAGGTAGTCGCGACCGTCGGTGGCCTCCTCGTGGAAGAGCACCGACGCGGCCCGATCGAGAGCAACGACATCTCCCCCGTCGTCCCGCCCCACGAGCCGAAGCGGCACGCGGTGCCGGATCGGGCCGCCGGGTTCGACCTTCGAGCCGACGAGCCCGACCGACGCCGTCGGGGCCCGTCCGCTACTGCTGAACGTGATTTGCTCTTTGCCGGCCCCGGCGCTCTTCCGCGTTAGCAAAAAGCCCTGCCACGGAGCAATCCGGTCTCTGAACTCCCGACTACGCGTGACGAAGGTTCCCACGTTCTCGTCGTCCTGCCCGGTCACGTCATTGCCGCCGTCCGTGGCGTCGGCCTTCCAGATCTGCACCACGCTGTCGAAGCCATCATCGCCCACCCCGCCCGCCGAGACGTTGTAGAGATTGTTGAGGCCGAAGGGTACAGCGTACGGGTTCGCCAGGAGGTACTCTTTGTCGGACTGACTCAGGGCGGGGTCGTCGCCCGACGGGGTTCCATCCCCGACAGTCACGTTCGACTCGCCGGGGGCGGTCAGGCCCGGAGCCGTCTTCAGTGTAATCGACGGGTCGAGGGGGTAGACCTGATCGTCGTAGAGCCAGACAATGAAGCCGCGGCCATTGGTGAGGGCCGTGGACGGATCGCTAACCGCGGTCCATCCAGAGCCGCTGTTTTGCACGTCTCCCCCCGGATTGGTGTACGCCATGTCCACCGAGAAGTCGATGAAGGTCGCCCCGTTGCCCCGTTGCAGGTCGCCGGCAGTCGCGCCGGTGACGGGCAGTCCCAGGTAGCGCCACCCCTGGTCCTTGCCGTCGGCGCCGCCGCTGTTGCCCGTAATGGTTAGCCGGTTGGCGACGAGCGGGCTGTTTGCGGCGTCGGTGGTCCCGAGGGTAATTTCGGTCCCGCCGGTCAGAGTCACACTGTTGAACGTAATCTCGTCGCCACTCACGGCGTCGGCGCCAGTCTGAACGCCCCCCCAGTTGTTGTTCGAGTCGGCCGTACGGTCTATCAGGACGTAGCTCCCGGCAGCTCCCGCCGGTCCGGTTAGCCCGGCTTCCGAGAGGTCGACCGTCACATCGACCGTGATGGGCGTTCCGCCGTCGGTGCGGTCCACGTACCAGGCCCGCAGCGACCGCGCCTCCAGGGTGCCGCTTACGCCCCCGATGTCGGAGGTCGTCGCGGCGTTGGCCGCCGTGCGGTGGCCCGCAAGCAGGTAGTCGCCATCCTCCAATCCCTCGGATACGCCAACCCGGAGCCCGTCGCTCTCGGCGGCCGAGTGCAGGGCTCCGGTACTCGACTGCCCGACGCCGAACACGCCGCGGTCGTAATCGCCATTCCCACTTTGGTCGCCGGCGTACCGATCATTTGAGGCGAGGGCAATGTCGTACTTCGCGGACAGGTAGTTCTGAACCAGCGTGCGCTGAACGTCGGTCAGTGGGCCCGAAAAGGTGATGACCTCGCCAATGTCTCCGCTAATCTCGTTACCGCTGCTAAGGTCATCACCAATGACGTAATCTCTGCGATCACCGTTCACCGGCACCGAGTTATTGGTTCCGACCCCGTTGCCGTTCAGCCGGATGCGAGCCGTCTGGCTCGTTTGATCAGCCCCAAAGATCACAAAGCCGGACTTCGTGCTGCCATTCCCATCCGCTGTTCCTCCGTTGAGAAAGTCTGAGCCGTCCTCTCCATAAAGGTAGCTGAGATCGTTCCCATCCAAATAGAGCCCGTTTCGGGTCTCGCCGGTCCCGGGACTCGCGGACGGAGCCGTCTCGAGGATGCCCCCCTCCCCCCCTCCGAAGTTATTACCGTTGACATTTCCATTCGCTACTGCAAAGTAGGTGGCGCCTCCGCTGAACGAGAGACTCCCGGTCATGCGTGTCCCGTCCGTCCCGTCGAATCGGACCATCGGACGCCCGTTGGCGGCAGCTACGGAGGACTGGAACGTGGGAGCCGTCCCGGCCGACGCGTCGTTGTTATTTCCACTGGTGTCCGGCCAGGTGCTCAGGAGGTCGCCGTTGGTGGCGATGGAGTCGGTGATGGCGTCGGCGCGGAGCCAGAGCTTCAGTCGCCCATCGGATTCGGCGTCCCCCACGCCGCCGGGGCCCGACGACCCGATGGCCGGCGCGTCGTCGTCGCGAATGGTGTAGGTGTGGCTCGTGGTGCCGCCCAGTTGGGCGCCGAGCGTAGGCTCCGTCGTCTCGTTCCCACTGCCGTCCAGATCGATTTGGACCGTCTCGTCCACCTCGTCCAGGTTGTCATCCTGAACGTTGACCGTAATCGAGCGGGTGGTCGTGCCGGGAAGAAATTGAAGTGTGTCGTTCGACGGCGACGTGGTGAAGTCGTCGCCCGCTCCCTCGGTGGCCGAACTGTTGGCCGCGTCGAGGCTGAAGTCAACGGTCACCGTCTCCCCGGAGATATCCGGTCCCCCCGCCGGGTTCGACAGTTCCACCGCGACACTGCCGTCGGTGCTCTCGTCCCCGTCACTGCCCGACTGGACAAACTGCACCCTCGGGGGGTTCTCGTCATCGTTGATCGTGAACTCGAGGTCGAGGTTGGGGCTGGCCTGGATGTCCGTGTCCTGGCTCAGCTTCGCACTCTGCGGATTCTCCAGAGTGAGGACAATGTTTTCGGCCTCGACATCATCAACAAGGTCCTGATTGATTTCAAGCTTCAACTCGGCGGTTTCGGCCCCTGCGTTGCTGCCGTCCTCAAAGTTTAGTCGCCCCCGCGTCGGCGAAAGACGCTCCTGGTACTCGTCGCCGCCGCTTCCGCTCTCGTCCACGATCTTGAAGTCGACGGTGGGGTCCGACAAGTCGGTCCCCGGCGTCGCGTCCGTGTTGGCCTCGTCGACGACAAACTCGACGCTCGTGTACGGGGCACTCGTCGCGGGACTGGTGCCGCTGCCGTCCTGGTCCAGCGTGATCGTAAAGGTCTCCGGCGTGTTGGTGTTGTCCTCGTCCTTGCTGTTTCCGTCGTCCCCGTCCACCACCGTCAGGTCGCGGACCTCGTCGTCGTCGTTAATGCTGTAGAGGAAGCGCCCCTCGCTGCCTTCCGCGGCCTCGTTGACTCCATCGATCGTCACCTCAAACTTCTCGGTCTGCTCTTGAATCCCGTCGTCGTCGAGCTCTACGGAGACACTTGCCTGGTCGTCGCCGGCCGCAATGCTCAGGGGATTGGAGAACCCCGTGTCGAGTTGATAGTCGCCGGCAAAACTCCCTGCCGTATCACTTCCATCCCCATCGTCCGCCTCGAAGTCTCCGTTAGCGTTGGTCCCGCCGTTGTTCGTTGTGCCCCCGTCCTCAATGAGCCCGCTGCCGTCCAGGTCGCTCTCCTCCCCAATCGTCACGTCTACGGAGGTCCCCGTTTCAGTGACCTCCGACTTGGTGCTCGACGTATACGGCAAATTGAGTCGGGCCGTGATCGAGGGGGTAGCGGCATCCTCAAATCCGTCCCCCGCCGTTGTCGTGAAATTGACCGTCCGCTGCCCGGCGCCGATCGTAACGTGGTCCCCATCCTCCAGGTCGACGGTGGCGGTCAGCGTCCCGCTGCCCGTGAGCTCGTACGCCTCCAGGTCGCCGCTCTCGAAGCTCGACGACGTACCGTCCACGATCACGAAGTAGCTGTCGTCCTGCGGGTCGGGCTGGCTCGGCAGGATGTTGGCATCGACCTCGATGGTGATCGACTTCGTGGCGCCGGCCCCGAAGCCGCCGCCCTTGAGGTCCGCCCGCCACGTGCGCCCCAGGCGCTTCGCATTGGCCGTGAGGCCGTTGATGGGCTCCACGAACGCCGTCGTGCCCAGCCCATTGTGTCCGAGGAAGATGTACTGGTCGTCGGCTCCGAAGCCGCTGGCGTCGAACGCACCGGAGTTCGCCGCACCGGCCGCCCCGAAGCCCAGCAGGCTGCTCCTCGCGAACTGGTGTTCATCACTGTTCGACGCTCGCCCGATGCCGGCAATGTCGTTCGAAAAGCTGCCGTTGTCATACGAGAAGACTTCTCCTCCCGACGTAGAGGTGCTGTACTTGTCCGCAAGATAGGTATTGACGACCGTGCGCTGCGCCTCGTTGAGCGCCGTGCGGTACACGATGACTTCTCCAATCCGCCCCGCAAAGAATCGATCAAAGGGCGTCGTGTTAACGGCGTCTCCCCCTGTAGTGAGGAGACCAATACGGAATGGAGACGGATTATCGGGGATTGTGGTCGTGAAGCTGTTGGTCCCTTCCTCGTTCCCGTCCAGATATAGCTGAGACTCCCCCTCAGAATTGCTGTACCTACTTCCCACCAAGTATGAGTTGTCGACGGATACGAGGCCGTCGCCTCTGATCCGATTTCCAGTGCCATCTACGTCAAAATTCAATTCATCGTTCTGCCAAAAGAATGTGTTGTACGATTGATTGTCGTCGATACCGTCTCTTTTGACGACGATTCCCCTCGCGCTACTGTCCAGCTTATCAGCGTGAACCACAGTAAAGACTGTGATTTCGGCTGTGTTGTCCAGATCGCTATTTTCCGTGACTTTGATTACGTCCCTCGTGTTCTGACGAAACTTAACGGCGGGTGCGCCCCCAAAGTCGGTAAAAGACGGTTCGAAGGGCGGATTCACTCCGTCGACCTCCGGGCTCCCGTCGTTTCCATTTCCGCTCTGGTCAACCCAGTCCGTTACGTTTCCGCTCCCATCTGTGGTCACCCCCTCGTCGGCACGCAGCCAGAGCGCATTCTGCGGCTGGCTGATCCCGCTGGCAGTGCTTCCGTCACTGTTCCCCACGCCACCGGGGCCGTCCTGCGCCGCGGCTGTCCCCACGCCCAGCAGTAGCACAGCGCCCGCGACCATTACGAAACGAAACACGTAGCACATCAAGTCTCTCATGTCGGCAACGGACGAGATACAGATATGGAGTTGCACGTATTGCAACCGTCTTCGGATTTGAAGTCGTCCGAAGTGCTGCAAGAGGCGTTCCAGGACTGAAAGGACCGCCTGGAATATCAAATCAATTGATTTTACAGGGTTTGTATCGGGTACCTCCTCTCTATCGTGCCCATTTACTGCGTGATGGCGGAGCTCGTCGGTTCGGCTCCTCCGTACGAATGACACGTGCAGGATTCTGTCGCCCTGGCGGTGGCCCCCAGCGCTGCGCTGCAGAAAATCGGCAAGGGGGGACCTCCTGCCCGGTTCGGTGGACGTTCCTTAGCTCTCGAAACCAACCGGGCTTAGAGATGCCCGGAACTCGTCCACCGTATCCCAGAGAATGTAGAATTCGAATCGTCGAACGGGCTCGAACCGGCCGCCCCCTGAGAAGACGGACCGAGGAGTTCGAGCCCACGGAACAGACCAGCCGCAACTGACTGAAGCAGGCCGATCGAGACGACGGCAATCGGTCTGGCAGACCGGCCACCGAGCATAGGGGAGAGTTTCACGAGCCACGAAAGAAGCTTTGCCAGCTGCAGCGAGAACGCGACTTACTGCGGTATGGGGGCTCCTTGGATGCGGCCTGGCTGGTCTGTGGGGCGGAAAGTGTGCCGCCAAAATTTTTCGAGTCACAGACTTCTGCCAGGCTGAATTCCCGATTAGTGGCGTGCGTCGTGTTCTCGGAGTTACGAGAAGTGGATACTACGCATGGCGGAACCGACCGCCCTCGATGGGACGACGAGGCGACTGCTACGCCCACACCATGTGCGAGAGCTTCTCCCGACCGCTGTCGGGAGGCGAACTCGTCGAGCGTGGGTCGTTCTCTGCTCGGTCGGAGGCCTGCCTCTCAGTCTTCGCGTTTATCGCGGGCTGGTACAACCCCGACCGTCTACATTCAGGCCTTGGCTACCAGTCACCACCGCACTACAAAGGAGGACTACCAATCACGAGAGTATTCGCACTCGGAGGCCCCGCATTCACCCGCCGCAGCACGAAACCCGTCGATTGCTCACCTGATCGGGGAAATCCTACTCCGCCCCCAGTTGTCGACGTTATTGTCTGCCCACAGTTGTGGACTTTATTGTCTGACGACAACCAAGATACGGTCGGCCTCCTCCTACTCCACCGTCACGCTCTTGGCGAGGTTGCGGGGCTGGTCGACGTGGCAGCCGCGCATTACGGCGATGTGGTAGGACAGCAGCTGAAGCGGAATCACCGTGAGGAGCGGGGAGAGAAACTCCTGGGTCTGCGGAATTTCGAGGACGTACTCGCAGAGCTCGGTGAGCTCCTCGGTTTTGTCGTCGGTGATCGCGATCACCGAGCCGTCCCGCGCCGCCACCTCCTCGATGTTGGAGAGGACCTTGTCGTAGGTGCTGTCCTTCATGGCGATGACCACCACCGGCATGAAGCGGTCGATGAGGGCGATGGGGCCGTGCTTCATCTCGGCGGCCGGGTACCCTTCCGCGTGGATGTAGGAGATCTCCTTCAGCTTCAGGGCCCCCTCCAGGGCGACCGGGAAGTTGTAGCCCCGCCCCATGTAGAGGAAGTTGGACGCGTAGCGGTAGACCTGGGCCATCGAGCGGAGGTCCTCGTCGGCGCGCTCCAGCATCCCACGCACCTGGTCGGGCACCGCGGCCAGGGCCTGGATGTTGCTCGCGAGCTCGGCGGTCGAGAGCGTGCGGTCCTTGGCCAGCTTGAGCGCGATCATCGAGAGGACCGTCACCTGCGCGGTGAAGGCCTTCGTGGAGGCCACCCCGATCTCGGGCCCGGCGTGCAGGTAGACGCCGGCGTCGGTCTCCCGCGCGATCGTGGAGCCGACGACGTTGCAGATGCCGAAGCAGGGCACCCCCTGGCTCTGGGCCTCCCGGACCGCGGCGAGCGTGTCGGCCGTCTCCCCGCTCTGGGAAATGACGAGCACGACGTCGCCGTCGCGGAGAATGGGATTCCGGTAGCGAAACTCGCTGGCGTACTCGACCTCGACCGGGATGCGGGCGAAGGACTCGACGAGGTACTCGCCCACCAGCCCGGCGTGCCACGAGGTGCCGCAGGCCGCGATGACGATGCGGTCGGCGTCGTAGAGCTCGTCCCAGACGTCGTGGAGGCCGCCCAGCACGATGTCGTTCTTCTCCGGCAGCACCCGCCCCCGCATCGCGTCGGCCATCGCGTCCGGCTGCTCCATAATCTCCTTGAGCATGAAGTGCTCGTAGCCGCCCTTCTCGATCTCGCTGAGGCTCCACTCCAGCTCGTGCACCTCCTTCTCGAGGGGCTCGTTCTCGATCGTGCGCACCTCGTACCCGGAGGGGCGCACCGTCACCATCTCCCCGTCGTTGAGGTACACCACCTGGCGGGTGTGCTCCACCAGCGGCGCGGCGTCGGACCCGATGAAGTACTCGTCCTCCCCCACCCCCAGGATCAGCGGGCTCCCCTTCCGGGCCGCGAGCAGGAGGTCGGGGTCGTCCCGCGAGACGACGGCGATGCCGTAGGCCCCCACCACCTGCGTGAGGGCCTGCCGGACGGCCTCCGGCAGGGACAGATCCGTCTCGCGCTGCACCTCCTCGATGAGGTAGACCAGCACCTCCGTGTCGGTCTCGCTCTGAAAGGTATACCCTTTCTCCTGCAGCTGCTTCTTGATCGCGCCGTGGTTCTCGATGATGCCGTTGTGTACCAGCGCGAAGGCGCCGTCGGTGCTCACGTGGGGGTGCGCGTTCACGTCGTTCGGGGCCCCGTGGGTCGCCCAGCGGGTGTGGCCCACGCCGAGGGTGCCCGCCAGCGGGTGGCCGTCGAGGGCGCCCCGGAGGTCGTCGACCTTGCCCGCCTGTTTCTCAACCTGCAGGCCCTCGTCCCCCACGATCGCGAGACCGGCGGAGTCGTACCCCCGGTACTCGAGACGTTTCAGGCCGGTGAGGAGAACGTCTTCGGCCTGTTCGCGGCCGACGTACCCGACAATTCCGCACATACAGGGAAAGGCTAACTGGGAAAAGAGCGTAGTGACCCCGGCAATGGGGACTGGAGCAAACAGCCAACAGATCGGACGATCGTACCCTCGGAATCGGTCCGGCCCTAGTAGCGGTCCAGGGTGAATTTCTCACCGAGGTACCGCTTCCGGACCTCCGGGTCGGCGGCGAGCTCCTCGGCGGTTCCCTGCTTCAGGATCTGGCCCTCGTAGAGCAGGTAGGCCCGGTCGGTGATCGCCAGCGTCTCGTGGACGTTGTGGTCGGTGATCAGGACGCCGATGTCGCGCTCCTGCAGGTCGGCCACGATCTCCTGAATGTCCTCCACCGCGATGGGGTCGACGCCCGCGAAGGGCTCGTCGAGCAGAAAGAACCGGGGCTTCGTCGAGAGGGCGCGGGCGATTTCGGTGCGCCGGCGCTCGCCCCCCGAGAGCGAGTAGCCCTTCGACGACCGGACCCGCTCGAGGCCGAACTCGTCGATGAGCGACTCGACGCGGGCCCTCCGCTCCGCCTCGCCGATCGACTGGAATTCGAGGACGGCGTGGAGGTTTTCCTCGACGGTCAGCTCGCGAAAAACCGACGTCTCCTGCGCCAGGTACCCGATGCCGCGCCGGGCCCGCTTGTACATCGGCAGGCGCGTGATGTCCTCCTCGCCCAGCAGGATGCGCCCGGCGTTGGGCCGCGTCATCCCCACGATCATGTGGAACGTCGTCGTCTTCCCGGCCCCGTTCGGGCCGAGGAGCCCGACGATTTCGCCCTGCTGCACCGTCAGGCTCACGTCGTCGACCACGGCGCGCTTGTCGTAGCGCTTCGTGAGGTGCCGGGCCCGGAGCGTCGGCCCTCGGTCGGAACCGGAAGCGGAGTTGGGTGAAGGGGCGTTCATGGGCGAGGCGGGCGGGTTTGACTCGAGTCGGCGGCGGGCACGGCGAACCCGTACCCACGCGTCGAGTCAACCGGCACATACGGGAGGTCGTTCGGGGCCAACGGAAGAGGAGGGGTCGATCCGGAGGCAGGTCCCGGGGGCGCGCGCTCTCCCCGTCGGTACGGCGTGTCGCGCGCCACGCTGCTATCGGCGGGCGGACCGTCGGCGGGCGGGCGAGCCCCGGCGCGTCGGGCCAGGGGAGGTCGGGTCGGCCCGGGCCCGAGGTCCAGCCGCTCGCGCACCCGAGGCGTGCGGAGCAGGCCCGCCTTCGTCGGCCTCCGGTCCGGCGTCCACTGAAAGCCCTCCAGCTCGAAGGGATCGGGAATGGTCTCGGGGCTTCGGTAGTAGTTGCTCTGCACCCCCCCTTCGATGGTGGTGCGTTTCATAGCCCCGTCCCGGAAGCGGAGCACGATGCGGTCCCCGGAGGCCCGCGCGCCGCCCCGGAGGCTGTCGCGCTCCGTCGCCAGAAACCGAATGGCCTGCGCGTTCGGGCGGGCCACGATGCGGCGCAGCGAGTCGCGGCGGAAGAACGCGGTGAGGTTCCGGGCCTTGAGCTGCTGGATGCGGTCGAGGGTCGAGTCTCGCTGGGCGGCGAACGCCGCCCCGCGGACGAAGACGGTGTCGAGGGATCGGTTCTGGGACCGGACGCGGATCGAGTCGCCCCAGACCTGAGACTGCTCAAACCACGTGACGGGCCCCCGGAAGAGGCGCGACTCCTCCAGGGGCACCTGCTCCTCGCGCCGGGCGGTGGGCAGGCCCCAGCTCGACGCCCCCGCGCCGCGGGTCGAGTCCCGGGCCGTTCGGGACGGGCGGGCGGCGGACGGTCGGGCACTCGTGTCCGGACGGGCCGGGACCGCGGCCGGGCGGGGGGCTTGCGCGGAGTCGGCCCGTCCCGAGTCTGCGGGCGAGCGTTGGGCCGGCCCCAGCGCGTCGATGCCCGCGAGTGTGCCGGGAATTGGGACGCCCGAGAGGGAATCGCTCGGGGGGCCGCGCCGCCGCGCCGAGTCCGGCGGCGGCGAGCGCATCGTGTCGGGCAGGGGCCGGGGCGTCTCCAGCGTATCGGTGGGGCCGGTCGCGACGACCCGGTCGTACACGGCCGAGTCGGCCACGGCGGCCAGGTCGCTCTGCCAGATGCGCACCGAGTCGACGGCGATGAGGCGGCGGTAGCGATCGGTCCGGTAGGCTTCCAGCCGCTCCCCCCGCACGACCAGCGTGTCCTCGGGGGCGCCCGCCGAGTCCAGTCGGACGCGCATGAGCAGGGCCCGGCCCCGCGCCTCGCTGAAGCGCTTCTGCTCCTGGTTGTCCACCCAGTCGCCGAAGAGGTAGGTCCGGCTGGTGGTGTCGCGCGGCGGCTCGGTCTCCGTCTCGGCACGCCGAATGAACACATTCCCGACGGCGATGGACCGCTCCCGGTCGCGGTAGTAGGTGAGCGAGTCGGCCTCCAGGTACGTCTCCGGGTCCGTGAGGCGCACCGCCCCCTGAAACTCGGCGCGCCGGTCGTCGGACCAGTAGGTGCCGGACTGCGCGCGGAGCACGCGGGTGCTGTCGACCAGCGTCACGCTGTCGGGAAAGACGGACCGCTGTTCGTCGGTGTAGTAGGTCGCGCGGGGGGCGCGCACGACCACCTCCCCGTCCGTCAACCGCACGTCGCTCCGGGCGTAGCCGACCTTGGTGCGCTTGTTGTACCGAACCGTGTCGGCACGGAGGGTGTCGCCCCGCTCGTAGATGACCACGTCGCCGGTAAAGAGCAGTTCGTCCTGATTGAGGTACCGGAGGCCGTAGTCGGAGCGCAGCTCCGTCGTGTCCTGCTGCACCTGGACGTTGTCGAACAGCTCCTGGATCCGCTGGCCGTCCCGGGAGAGGGCACTCAGCGAGTCGGCATTGACCAGGACGCGCTCGGTGTCGCTGGTGTCGGGGGGACCGACGTCCTGGGCCCGGACCGTATCGAGCGGCGCGGGACGAGGGGCTTCGGCCCCGGCGGCCGTACTGTCCTCCGCGACCTGCCCGACCGCGGGCTGTCCGAGGCCGCCGAGAAGCGTCCCCAGAATCAAGGCCCCCAGGAGCCACCGGGGCGGGCTGCACGACAAAACATCGAAAGAGGACATCCGCTCCGGCCCAGAGGCCGCGTCTGAAGCAGATCAGTGGACGCACGGGGCTACACCGAACCGCCATAGGGGGGGTTCCACAGCCGCCTACGAGTTCTCGTCCTCTACCTCCACCTCCGCCGTAAACTCCCCAATCTGATAGGACTCCAGGTCCTCGTCGGCAACGAGCCCGTTTCCCCGCACGTCCTCCGTGGGGGTGGTGATGTGGACGAAGCGTCGGGTTCGGATCTTCCGGTCGAACTGGTTCCAGGTCAGGCGCTCGCTTTCCAGTCGACGGTTCTCGGTGGTCAGGACGACCACATTTCCGTAGGCCCTGAATCGCCCCTCCCCGGAATAGTAGACGACACTGTCGGCCGTAATCGTCGCCGAGGAGTCGCCCTTCTCGAAGATGTAGGACCGGACGCGACCCGTGTCGCTGAGCGTCCGCCAGATGGAGTAGGTGCTGTCGTCGGTGCTGTACTGATCCATCCGGGCGGCCCGGATGATGGCCCGGCGGTGCCCGTCTTCGGTCAGGGTGAACGATGCGTCCCAGGTGATCTGGGAGGGCCTCTCGCCCTGCGCACTGTCCCCGGGCACGGCCGGACCGGACCGCGATCGGTATTCGCAGCCGCCAACCAGGCCGACCATCCCGACCGCCACCAA
>JAZKTD010000074.1:0-12931 GCA_036625705.1 Salinivenus sp. | reverse complement strand
CTGCACCCAGGCCCGAGCTTAGTCATTCGCAGGCTCTAGCACGAGGGCCCCGAGCGGGGGCAGCGTGAGCTCGAGCGACTGGGCCCGCCCGTGGTGCTCGACGGGGGCGCTGTGGACGACGCCGTCATTGCCGACGTTGCTGCCGGCGTACAGCTGACTGTCGCTGTTGAGCCGTTCCCGCCAGCTCCCGGCCTCGGGCACCCCGATGCGGTAGCCCTCCCGCGCGACCGGCGTCGCGTTGAGGATGAACAGGAGAGACTGGTTGCCCCCGAGGCGGCGGTAGGCCAGAACGCTGTTTTCGCGGTCGTCGTAGGAGACCCACTCGAAGCCGTCCTGGTGGTCGTTCCAGAGGGCGGGGTGGGAGCGGTAGAGGGCGTTCAGGTCGCTGAGCCACGACATGATGCCCCGGTGCAGGTCGTGGTCGGTGAGCCACCACTCCAGCTGCCGGTCGTGGTTCCACTCGCGGTACTGACCGAACTCGCCGCCCATGAAGAGCAGCTTCTTGCCGGGGTGGCCGAACTGATGGGCGTAGAGCAGCCGCAGGTTTGCCGCCTTTTGCCAGTCGTCGCCCGGCATCTTGCCCCAGAGCGAATTCTTGCCGTGCACCACCTCGTCGTGGGAGAGGGGCAGCGCGTACTGCTCGGAGAAGGCCCAGCTGAGGGTCCACGTCAGGTCGCCGTGGTGGTACTTGCGGTGGACCGGCTCCTTGCTCACGTACTCGAGGGTGTCGTGCATCCACCCCATGTTCCACTTGTAGAGGAAGCCGAGGCCGCCGTGCTCGGTCGGCGTGGTCACGCCCGGCCAGGCCGTCGACTCCTCCGCCAGCATCAGCGCCTCGGGGTACTCCTCGTAGACGTGCTCGTTGGTGTCCTGCAGCAGGCGAATGGCCTCCAGGTTCTCCCGCCCGCCGTGCACGTTGGGCGACCAATCGCCCTCGCGCGAGTAGTCGCGGTAGAGCATCGAGGCGACCGCGTCGACGCGGAGGCCGTCGACGTGGTACTTGTCCATCCAGAACAGGGCGTTGGAGATCAGGAAGTTGCGGACCCCGTTCTTGCCGAAGTCGAACACCCGCGTGCCCCAGTCCGGATGCTCCCGCATCAGCGGGTCCGCGTACTCGAAGAGGTGCGAGCCGTCGAAGTAGGTGAGCCCCTGCGGGTCGGTGGCGAAGTGCCCGGGCACCCAGTCCATGATGACCCCAATCCCGCGCTGGTGGAGGGAGTCGATCAGGTACATCAGGTCCTGCGGGTCCCCGTAGCGGAAGGTGGGGGCGTAGTACCCGAGAATCTGGTAGCCCCAGGAGCCGTAGTACGGGTGCTCGGCGAGGGGCAGAAACTCGACGTGGGTAAAGCCCAGCTCCTCGACGTGGTCGGCCAGCGGCTCGGCGATGGCCCGGTAGCCCAGCGACTCGCCGTGCTCCTCGTGCCGCCAGGAGCCGAGGTGCACCTCGTAGATTGAGAGGGGCCCCTCGATCCCGCTCGGGCCGATGCGGTCGTCCATCCAGTCCTCGTCGTGCCACTCGTAGGTGTCGAGGTCTCGGATGATGGCCGAGAGCCCCTCGTAGGTGTTCTGGGCAGGGGCCTCCATCTGGAAGGCGTACGGGTCGGTCCGGTCAAACCACTCGCCGTCGGCGTGGAGGTGGTACTTGTACTTCTGCCCGGGACGCGCTCCGCGTACGTAGCCCTCCCAGAGGCCGCCCTCGCGGCGCGTCAGCACGTCGGTCCCGTTCGTCCAGTCGTTGAAATCGCCGAGCACCTCCACGTCCTGGGCGTTCGGGGCCCACACCGTAAACCAGGTGCCCTGCCGGTTTGGGTGGGCGCCCAGGCGCTCGTAGCTGTGGGTGTGGGTACCTTCCTGCCAGTAGTAGATATCGTCGTCGGTGAGTCGGGGCATGACCAGTCGGGGAGAGCGAGCAAGAGAGAGGAGAGGGCGCGGCGGGCCTTACGACCGGAGGTCGACCGGGGCGGGGTCGCCCGTCTTCAGGAGGCGTCGCAGGCCGCGGAGCGGGAGCCAGGCCCAGCCGGGGCGGTGGTTGAGTTCGTAGCGGACCTCGTAGATGGCCTTTTGGAAGAGGTAGGCCCACAGGTAGGAGTAACGGGCCGGGGCCGGGGGCAGGAAGGGGGCGTCGCCCGCCGTGTCGGCGTAGGCGTTGAGGAAAGTGACCTCCGACCAGCGGACGAGGGCGTCGATCCAGGCCGAGTAGTCGGGGTCGCTGTTCGTGTGCTCCTGCCAGGAGGCCAGCACGCTGTACTCCAGGGATCGAAGCATGCCCGCAACGTCTCGAAGGGCGTTTTTGCGCTGACGGCGGGCGTCGAGGGGACGGGCCGGCTCGCCCTCGAAGTCCAGGATGTAGAAGTCGCCCTCACTGCGGAGGAGCTGGCCGAGGTGGTAGTCCCCGTGGATGCGAATGAGCCGGTGATCGCTGCTTATGTCGGTCAGGGCATCGGTGCGCTCTTCGGCCGCGGCCCAGGCGGCCTCGGGGGGCGCCGCGAGGCCCGACGTCTCGCCCTGGCGTGCGATCAGCATGCGGGTGCGGTGCGTCTCTGCCCGGAGCTGTTCGGCCAACTGTCGGGCCGCGTCGGGCGGCGCGTCGACGGGACGAAGGGCCTCGGCCTCGGCCTGGGCCAGCGCCCGGTGCATCTCGGCCGTGCGCACGCCCAGCACCTGGGCCAGGGAGATGACCTCGGGCGCCACCTCTTCGAGCCAGACCGGGACCGTTGACTGGTGGGGAGGATGTTCTTCCCAGTTCTCGATGGCTCCGGGGGTGCCGCTGGCGCGGGCCTGCTCGCGGGGGAAGGCGGAGTTCTCAACGCGATCGAGGAAGCGCTTCGTGCTGGTGAGCGCGTAGCTCCACCCGTCCGTGTCGACCGGGAGGGCTTCCTGCAGCACGCCAATCGTATACTGCCGCCGCCCCCGTCGGAAGTGGATGGTGCCGTGGAGCCGAGGGGCGAACGTAAACTCGACGTCGGTCAGGTGGTCGAGTAGTTCCTTTTCGGGGTTGGGCCCCTGTTCGAGCCGGCGATAGATCTTGACGAAGTAGTCGCCGTTGACGATCGCCGAGGTGTTGCTCTGCTCCCCGCTGAGCAGCTCGACGGACTCCGGCTCCTCCCCCTGGGCCGCCGCGGAGGGATCGGCCTGGTAGACGCCCTTCAGGGACCGGCCCTTGCTGCCGCCCTGCCACCACCGGAAGAGGGTGGCCCAGAAGGCCGGGTTTACGGTGGCGTCGTAGATGAGCTGCCGCTCCTCGGAGCCGTTGACTTTGAGCCAGGCGATCGCGGCGCTGGGATGGGCGTCGAGAATCTCTTCAGCGTGGTGCGGGGGCGAGGCCATCAGGGGCAGCGTGTAGAAGACCTCCTCCTTGGCCGCCAGCTCCACGTGGAGGACGGAAAGGTACACGACCGGATCGGTCTGGAGGCGGACGGCGTCCTCGATGGTAACGGACTCGACGGTCTCCCCCTTTGCCCCAAACCAGCGCTGGTCGGCCAGGTAGTCCGGGAGCAGGGATTCGAGCTGTTCAGGCCCTCGGTCCCGGGCCATGGTCGGGACCAGTACATTTTGGAGGCCCTCGGCGACCGGCAGCACCGGGAGGGAGTGCCCGTCGGGCTCGGGGGCGGCAGGGTGGAGTCGTCGCCTCGAGTCGTCGCGATGGCTGTGCTCCGCCTCGGGGACGAGCTTAAACCAGTAAAAGTGGTGCGGGCCGATGGTGAGGTGGTAGTCGTCCGCGCCCATCACGGGGAGGGCCGACTGGCCGAACAGCTCCACCGGCACGAGGCCCTCCAGGTCCTCGCGGGCCGGCAGCTCCACGGACTGTACGAAGCGGGACAGGTTGGTCACCACCAGAATCTGCTCGCCGTCGTGCTCCCGCAGAAACGCGAGGATCGACTGGTTCTCCACCGGCAGCAGCTCGAAGGAGCCGCGGCCGAAGATTTTCTTGTGCTGTTGTCGGAGCGCCACGAGGCGGCGCGTGAAGTGGAGCAGGGAGTGGGGATTCTCCTCCGCTGCCTCGACGCTGACGAACTCGTAGCTGTACTGCCCCCGGTTGATGGGGGGCATGAACAGCCTGTGGTGCGGCGCCCGCGAGAACCCCCCGTTCTTATCGGGGCTCCACTGCATTGGGGTGCGCACGCCGTTGCGGTCCCCCAGGAACGGGTCGTCGCCCATTCCGATCTCGTCGCCGTAGTAGATGATGGGGCTTCCCTTCAGGCTGAAGAGCAGGGCCTTCATCAGTTCGATGCGGCGCCGCTCCCCGCCGAGCAGCGGGGCGAGCCGGCGGCGGATGCCCACGTTGATCCGGAAGCGGTCGTCGGCCGCGTACTCGTGGTACATGTAGTCCCGCTCCTCGTCGGTCACCATCTCGAGGGTGAGCTCGTCGTGGTTGCGGAGGAAGAGGGCCCACTGGGCGTCGTCCGGAATGCCGCCGGTCAGGTCCAGCATCTCGACAAGGGGCCGCCGGTTTTCCCGCCGGAGCGCCATGTACATCCGCGGCATGATGGGAAAGTTGAAGGCCATCTGTACGCCGGTGCTCATCCCCTCCGCGTCCTCGCCGAAGTAGGGCAGGGTGTCCTCCGGCCACTGGTTGGCCTCCGCGAGCAGCACCTTCCCGGCGCCGTAGCGCTCCTCGACGGCCGCCCGCAGCTCTTTGACGAAGGCGATGGTTTCGGGGAGGTTTTCGCTGGTGGTGCCCTCCCGCTGAAACAGGTACGGCACCGCGTCGAGGCGGAGCCCGTCGACGCCCAAATCCAGCCAGAAGAACATGACCTCCTTCATCTTCTCCCGCACCTCGGGGTTGTCGTAGTTGAGGTCGGGCTGGTGGGAGAAAAACCGGTGCCAGTAGTACTTCTGGGCCTTCTGGTCCCAGGTCCAGTTCGAGTCCTCGCTGTCGGTAAAGATGATCCGGACGTCCTCGTACTTCTCGTCGGTCTCGCTCCAGACGTACCAGTCGTGCTTGTCGGACTCGGGGTCGCGGGCCTTCTGAAACCAGGGGTGCTGGTCGGAGGTGTGGTTCAGCACCAGCTCGGTGATGACCCGCATGCCCCGGGCATGGGCCTCGTCGAGGAAGGCCTTGAAGTCGTCGAGGTCGCCGTGGACGGGGAGGACCTTGAAGTAGTCGGCGGTGTCGTAGCCGTCGTCCTTGAGCGGGCTCTCGAGGAAGGGCAGGAGCCAGAGCGTATTGACGCCGAGCGATTCCAGATACGGGAGCTTCTCACGCAGGCCCTGAAAGTCGCCAAATCCGTCGTCGTTGGAGTCGTAGAAGGACCGAACGTGAAGCTCGTAGATCACGGCATCCTTGTACCAGAGCGGATCCGTGAGGAAATCGTCGGACATACTGCGTCGTGCGTTGGAACGTTGAGCGGGAAATCAGAGAGGGCGACCCGCTGAACGGGAGAGCGTTCAACGTGCCAACACTGATGTGAGTTACGCGTGGACCAGCTGGTCGTAGACCGGATGGGTGGTCTCGTTGGTGGGCTCTCGTTCGATCCGGAAGATGTGGGCCGGAGCGTCGGGGGTAAGCCGGAGGTAGTGATGCTGACCGCGCCAGGTATAGCGGGCGTCCTGCAGGAGGTCGTGCACCGGAAAGGCGTCGCCGTCCGGCAGCCCCACCTGATCGTTGGGGAGAACCAGCTGGCCCTCCTGGGGATGGTGTGGGTCGAGGCTCGCGACGACCACGACGAGGTTCGTCCCCGCGGCCTTGCTGTAGGCGATGATCTCCGGATTCTGGGTCTCGTGGAACTGGACGGTGCGCATCTGCTGCAGGGCCGGATTCTGGTCCCGAATGCGGTTGACCCGGGCCATAAACGGCTGCAGCGAGGTCGGGTCGTTCCAGTTCCAGGTGCGGATCTCGTACTTTTCGTTCTGGGCGTACTCCTCCCGGTCGGGGTGCTGGTCGTTGAAGACGTGCTCGAAGGGCGGGCCGTAGACCCCGTAGGCGCTCGACAGGGTCGCCGCCAGCACGAATCGGATCTTGTGGGCGGGGCGGCCGCCGTGTACGAGGTCGTCGTGCAGGATGTCGGGGGTGTTGGGCCAAAAGTTGGGCCGGAAGTACTCGGCAGTCGGCGTGTGGAAGAGCTCCCGGCCGTACTCGGTGAGCTCCGCCCTTGAGTTGCGCCAGGTGAAGTAGGTGTACGAGTTGTTGAAGCCGAGCTTCGCGAGGCTCTTCATCGTCTTCGGGCGGGTAAATGCCTCCGACAGCACGATGAGCTCGGGCGTCTCCGTCCGGAGCTCCCGCAGGCACCACTGCCAGAATGCGAACGGCTTCGTGTGGGGATTGTCGACCCGGAAGATGGTGACGCCGTGGTCGATCCAGTGCTCGAACACGCTCTTCAACTCCCGCCAGAGCGCCGCCCAGTCGTCGGTCTCGAAGTTAATCGGGTGGACGTCCTGGTACTTCTTCGGCGGGTTCTCCGCGTAGCGAATCGTGCCGTCGGGCCGGTGGTAGAACCACTCGGGGTGCTCTTCGATGTAGGGATGGTCCGGCGAGGTCTGAAACGCAATGTCGAGGGCCACCTCCAGCCCCAGCTCCTGGGCGCGCTCCACGAAGCGGTCGAACGCCTCGATGCCCCCGAGCTTCGGGTGCACGTGTTTGTGGCCGCCCTTGGAGCCATCCTCCAGGAAGCCGCCGATGGCCCAGGGGCTGCCGGGATCGTCGGGGCCGGCCTCCGGGGCGTTGTCCCTGCCCTTCCGGTTGGTTTCCCCGATGGGATGGATGGGGGGGAGGTAGACGATGTCGAAGCCCATCTCCTTGATGCGGGGCAGTCGCTCGGCCGCGTCGTCGAACGTGGCGTGCGCGTCGGTGTCGCCCGCCGAACGGGGAAAGAACTCGTACCAGGCGGCCGTGCGGGCCAGTTCGGGGTCGGCCCGGACCTCGAAGGTGGCACTTACGGTTTGCTGGTCGTGCGGGGCGTGGCGCCGGACCAGCTCCGCAATCTCGTCCCCGAGGGCGGCCTGCTCGTTTCCCTCTTCGAAGGCGTCGATGTGGGCGTCCAGCAGATCGCGGTCGTCGGCCGGGGCCTCCGCGGCGGCCTCTTCGAGAAGGGCGGCGCCGGCCTTGAGCTCGCTCTCAATCTCGGCGGTCGACTCGCCCCCCTCGACCCGACGCTCGAACTGGTCCTGCCAGGTGGCAAACCGATTGATCCACGCGCGGACTCGGTAGAGGTACCGCCCCACCTCCGTCACCTCGAACGCGCCGGCAAACTCGTCGTTGTCGGTCGCGGACATGCGCACCACGTGCTCGGCGTCCTCGTCCTCGTGGCGGTAGAGGAGCTCCACGGCCAGGGCCTCGTGGCTGTCGACAATGACCCCGGCGGTCACGTCGACGCGCTCCCCGACGGCGCGCTTGATCGGCCACTGGCCGCCGTCGACGGTCGGCTCCACGGAGGTAATGACGGCGCGGGACCACGACTTCGGCATGTCGGAGCGCCGGGCGGAGGGAGGAGGAGGGGACATGCGGCAGAAACTGGGCTGAGAGGAACGAACAGCAGTGCCGCGGACGGGCACAAACCGGGAGTTACACGCTACGCACTGGGCGGCAAAAATCCCAAAGAGTATCTCGATTTCGTCCCTCGGGCCGGACCAGGACCGTCCGTGGACGGAGCCCCTCTTCGAAGGATCTTGGGCCCGCGCCCCGCCCTGCGGCCGCTTCGGCGGCGCCCGTGCAAAGCTTTCGTTGGTCCATTGCGATTGCCGGGTGCCCCCGTTTCCTTGGTATCCATCCTTTCTTCCAAGGCCCATGCTCCTCTCCATGGACGCAGACCAGTCGTCGCCGGACGCCACCCCCTCCGTACAGAACCGGCAGCAGGGGGTGCACATCCGGCCTGGAAAGCCCTATCCCCGGGGGGCAACCTGGGACGGCATCGGGGTCAACTTTGCGCTGCACAGCGCCCACGCCGAGAAGGTCGAGCTCCTCCTCTTCGACGACGCCGACGACGCCGAGCCGGCCCTCACTTTTGCCCTCCCGGAGCGCACCGGGCCCATCTGGCACGGGTACGTCGTCAATCTGCGGCCCGGACAGCTCTACGGCTATCGCGTCTACGGGCCCTACGACCCGGCGAACGGCCACCGCTTCAATCCCAATAAGGTCCTCCTGGACCCCTACGCCAAAGCCATCGGCCGACCCCTCCGCTGGGACGACAGCCTCTTCGGCTACGACGTGAACGACGAGGAGAAGGAGGACCTGTCGTTCAGCACCACCGACAGCGCCCCCTACGCCCCGCTCGGGGCCGTCGTGGAGGAAACCTTTGCCTGGGGCACCGACCAGTCCCCCGAGATTCCGTGGGAGGACACCATTATCTACGAGACCCACGTGAAGGGGATGACGAAGAAGCACCCCGAGGTGCCCGAGCCGCTACGGGGCACCTACCTCGGACTGGCCTGCGAGCCCGTCATCGAGCACCTCAAGGAGCTGGGTGTGACCACCGTCCAGCTCCTGCCCGTGCACGCCAAGCTGCAGGATCGCCATCTCCTCGAGAAGGGCCTTCGCAACTACTGGGGGTACAATACGCTCGCCTACTTTGCCCCCGAACCGGAGTATTCCTCAAGCGGGCCGGTCACCGCCGTCCGCGATTTCAAGATGATGGTGCGGGCGCTGCACGACGCGGGGCTGGAGGTCATCATCGACGTGGTGTACAACCACACCTGCGAGGGCACCCAGATGGGCCCCACGCTCTCGCTCCGCGGGGTGGACAACCAGACCTACTACAAGCTGAACCCGGACGACAACCGCTACTACATGGACTACACCGGGACGGGCAACACGCTCGACCCCGGCGACTCCTACGTCCTGCAGATGATCATGGACAGCCTGCGGTACTGGGTCACCGAGATGCACGTGGACGGCTTTCGGTTTGATCTCGCCTCCGCGCTGGCTCGGGAGCTCTACGACGTCAACATGCTGGGCTCCTTCTTCAAGGTGGTCCAGCAGGACCCGATCCTCAGTCAGGTCAAGCTCATCGCCGAGCCCTGGGACGTGGGGCCGGGCGGGTACCAGGTCGGGTCGTTCCCGTGGCAGTGGGCGGAGTGGAACGGCCGCTACCGCGACGCCCTCCGCCGCTTTTGGCGGGGCGACGAGGGGCTGACCGGCGAGGTCGCCACCCGGATCGCCGGCTCCAGCGACCTCTACGAGCGCTCCGGCCGTCGGCCGTTTGCGTCGATCAACTTCGTCACGGCCCACGACGGCTTTACCCTTCAGGATCAGGTCAGCTACGAGCGCAAGCACAACGAGGAGAATCAGGAGGGCAACGAGGACGGCCACGACCACAACTACTCGGTGAACTGCGGCGTCGAGGGGCCCACCACGAATCCGCAGATTATTGAGTGCCGCGAGCGGCGCAAGCGGAGCCTCATGACGTCCCTGATGCTGTCGCAGGGGGTCCCCATGATCCTCGGCGGCGACGAGCTCTCCCACACGCGCCGCGGCAACAACAATCCCTACTGCCAGGACAACGACATCACCTGGTACAACTGGGACCTAAACGAGCGGGAGCAGAAATTCCTCGACTTCGTCCAGAACCTCACCCAGTTCCGGAAAGAGCACCCGAGCTTCCGGCGCCGCCACTTTCTGGCCCCGGCCGACCAGGAAAACGGCACCGGCGACGTGCTGTGGTGGCACCCCGACGGCCGCGAGATGACCCGCGACGACTGGCACGACGACAGCCTTCGGGCCTTCGGCTATCTTTTGCGGGGCCAGGCCCTCGAGCCGGACCCGCAGGGCCGTCCGCGACGGGACGACTCGTTCCTCGTCCTCATGAACCAGGGCAGCGATCCGGCTCCCATCGAACTTCCGGAGGAGACCAACGAACTGGAAGACGTGAGCTGTGACGGCTGGGACGTGGTCCCGGAGCTCGCGGACGGAACGGTCGAGGGGCGTTACGACCCGGGCGGCGTCCTCCGGCTCCGGGCGCACGCCATGGTTGCCCTGTCCGCCGATCGGTAGCTCCTGCGCCACGGGCGGCCATCGACGCGCGGCACGGCGGCTACGAGTCCTCGGTGAGCCCGCGCCGGTGCACGTAGGCCGCCATTTCTACGGCGTTGCGGAGCTCCAGCTTGGTCTGGATGTTCTCCCGGTGCTTCTCGACGGTGCGGTGACTGATGTCGAGCCGGTCCCCAATCTCGCGGCTCGTGTTGCCCTCGGCGGTCAGTTGAAGCACCTCCCGCTCCCGCTCGGTCAACGAGTCGTAGCGGTCCCGCACCTGGCCTGGGGTGTGCTCGCCGGCGATCAGGTCCTCGGAGAGGTCGCTACTGACGTACTTCCCCCCGCTCATGACGGTACGAATCGCCTCCGTGAGCTCGTCGAGGGGAGAGCCCTTGAGCACGTACCCCTGAGCCCCGAGGTGAAAGGCCTCGGTGACGTAAACGTCGTCCCCGTGCATAGACAGGACCACGATCTTCGTGGTCAGGTCCAGGCCCTGAATCTTCCGCAGCACGTCGAGACCGTTCAGGCTCGGCAGTCCGAGATCGAGCACGAGAAGATCGGGCTCGTGCTCCTCCAAAAGCCGGGTGGCCTCCAGGCCGTCCCCCGTGGTGCCCACGATGCGAGCCCCCATCTGGTTCTCCAGGAGGGCCTTGAGCCCCTGACGGGTCACGTCGTGGTCTTCGACAATAAGGGCCGTGGCAAGCATGAGAAGGGGGGACAGGTTAGGGGAGCGTTCTGTCGCTGACCGCCCTGCGGGGATGCAGGGCTAGAAGCCCTGAACGGGAGTAATCTCCTCAACGGATACAAGGGACAATCTTTGCTACGCAGTTCTACGTAATCTTCACGGCCGCAACGGTGTCACAGTGAAAGTCGTGGGGTGGCTCCTGGTTGTTGCTGTCATCGAATCGGACAGCAGGGAGGGCGGCTATGGGGCGGCGGGAGACGGGCTTGCCCCTTTGCATAGCGCGCTCTATACATCTGATGGGTGCGACGCAGTTCCCGGCCCGCATCCGGGGTTCGGGGTGTCCGACCGGGAGAAGAGGCCGCCTTCGGGCAGACCGCCGGTCGATGGGCCGAAGCCTCCAACGAGATGGGCGCGGCGGGAACGCTGCCTAACGATGCCGAGGGGGCATCCCAAGAGATCCGCAGGGCTTATCCCCCGCGTTTCCAGCCCCCCGCTTCCGGAAATTTGCACCTCCGGATTGCATCTAGAGCGGAGCCCCGCGGTATAGCTAGACCCGTGATCTCCAGCAACGCAGCGGTTTGTCCATGATCCCGGTCTGGCTTACGGATACGGTCACCAGCGACCTCAATCGCGCCCTCCATTACACCCAGCTCTGGGGCCTTCACGGCATGGAGCTGCGGACGGTGGGAGGACCCGAGGACCGGATCCCGTTCGTGAACGAGCGGCAGATCCGCGAGCAACTGGAGGGGACCGACCTGCTGCTGGGAAGCGTGGTCCCGAGCATGTTCGAGGGACCGGTGAGCGATCGCGCCGCTTGGATGAACGACCTGCTTCAGTTCGAGGACACCCTCAAGCTGTGCAACCGCGTCGGCTGTCCTCGCGTCACGATCTCGCCGTTCGCGGCGGAGCCGGACGCCAATCCCCAGCACATCGTCGACGCCCTGCGGCGGGCGGGCGAGACGGCGGAGGCGCACGGCGTGATGCTGGCGGTGCGCAACGGACCCGAGACGGCGTGTCCGACGGGGGCGGGCCTGGCGGAGGTGCTCACCGCGGTGGGCCACCCCCACGTCCGGGCCGCCTGGAATCCCGCCGGGGCGCTGCGGGCCGGCGAGTCTCCGATCGACGGGCTCATGGCCTTGGCCGGTCTCGTGACCCTCGTGCGCTGCAGCGACGGCTACGTCACCGAAGAGGGCTACTGGGAGGACACGACGCTCGGGCGGGGGGCCGTGGGCTGGCGCGAACAGTTTGAGCTGCTGCACGAGCGGGATTTTCGGGGACCGGTGAGCCTGGAGATCTACGTCGAGCCCCGGCCGGAGGAGGGCCTCCGCTCCGCCACGACCCTCGTGCACATGCTCCGGGACGTGCGGGCCCGCGCCGCCTCCGACCAGTGATCCTGCACAACGCTCTGACAAGTTCGAGGGCGACCGTTTTGGGGCCGCTCTGATCGCTCGGGCGCGAGACGCAGGCGGACGGGCCTCCGTCTCGAGGGAGAAGTAGGGGGGACCCCGGTGCGGAGTTTGCGAGATCCGTCCATCCGGTCATGCACGCCCGTTGGGGCGTGCAAGCCCCGCCCCGAAACCCGGGGCCAGGCTCTTCGTTGCGGGGCATGGTCGCCTGCTCTGTATCACACAGCCCTGCCCTATGGCCCTCTCGCGAGAGGATGTCCGCCACGTCGCCGAGCTTGCCCGCCTCGACTTTTCCGACGACGAGGAGGCCCGGATGGCCGAGGAAATGAGCCAGATCCTCGAGTACGTCGAGAAGCTCGACGAGCTGGACACCTCGGGCGTGCCGCCCATGTCCCACGTGCTCGACGTCACCAATGTCTACCGGGAGGACGACATCGAGAGCCGGATTGATCGGGAGCACGCCCTCGAGGCGGCGCCGGACGCCGAGCAGGGGTATTTCTTGGTTCCCCGAGTCGTCGACTAATCAGCCCTCGGGGGCCTCGGGCGCGTAGTGGTCGAAGCCCAGGTCCCGGAGGTAGGCGTAGGTCGGGGCAAACTCGTCGTTCAGCCGGGCCCGCACGGCCGCGGGGACCCGGTCCTTCTCGGCCGTCCCCAGGAGCGACAGCAGCGTGAGCTTCGCCCGCCGCACCGCCGTGCTCTGCAGCATCCACTCGTAGAGCGCGGGCAGGTGGGTCTTGACGGGCTGCACGGCGGCCCGGTAGACCCGGCGAAACGCCGGGCTGCCGGTCGGGTTTTCGGGCTTGGCGGCCGGGGGCGGGCACGGGGCCGGAGGAAGATCCAGAAACGAGAGCAGCTCGGTCCACAGGGCCTCCGGGTCGTCCCGCCCGGCCTCCAGGCTGACGACCTTGAACTGGTCGGACCCAAAGCGGTCGGCAA
>JAZKTD010000073.1:0-13105 GCA_036625705.1 Salinivenus sp. | reverse complement strand
GCGCATTGCTACCTCCCTGTGCCGCAATCGTTCAGCGGGAATGCGCTCGTGGTGCTCCCGGATCGGGGCGAGGGGCATCCGGGCATCTCTATTGGTCGGGCCCCCCGGAGGCCCTGCGCCAACGCCCTGTGTCGTCGCGGGGGCTCTCGATGTGTGGACAGAGGACGTCGTCAGTCCCGATTCGGCGGCGGACGGGTACGAGACGCCTCTCCTTGAGTCCCGAAGAGACCTGGCCGTTCCGACGGCCTCGGAGGGACGGCGGGATCATTTTATAACACAGTGCGTCAAAACCACTAGGAATGACGCATTGCGTTACGACTCGGCACTCTCTCCCGGTCACGACATGGCCCGACGGATCAAGCGCTACACCAACCGCAAGCTCTACGACACGGAGTCGAGCGAGTACGTGTCGCTCAGCGACATCGCCGGCATGGTGCGCCGCGGGGAAACCGTGGAGGTCGTGGACAACACGACCGGCGAGGACCTCACGGCCCAGACCCTCACGCAGATTATTCTGGAGGAGGGAAAGGATGGGCGCGAGGTGATCCCCTCCGACCTGCTGCATCAACTTCTGCGCCGCAGCGGGGAGGTGGTGGATAGCGGCATCGATCAGATTCGCTCGACGGTCGACGACCTGGTCCGAAGTTCGCTTGGGCGCCTGAAGGAGCTGGTGCAGAGCCCGCGGGCCCAGGAGCTCGACGAGCTTCGCACCCAGCTCCGTGAGCTCGAGCAGCGGATTTCCGTCCTTCTCGATCATCTCGACGAGCCCCCGACCGAGTCGTCCTCGTCGGAGGCCCCCGACGCAGCACCGGCCGCGTCCCGGGAGCCCGAGTCCCGGTCGTAACGCCGCTCTTCCGTACCTCACTCCCTGTTCACAACCGACCCAGTCCCATGACCGACCACAGCACACCGAACTCCGACGACTCCCTGCAGGAAGAGCTCACGAAGCGCGGCCGCGAGGTCTGGCTTGCCGGCCTCGGGGCCCTCGCCACGGTCGAGGAAGAGGGGACCAAGCTCTTCGGCGAGCTCGTGGACCGCGGCAAAGAGTTTGAGAGCGAGCGCCGCGAGGAGATTGAGGAGGTCCGCGAGGAGGTGACCGAAACCGCCCGCGAGCAGCGCGAGGAGGCCCTCGAACAGCTCGAGGAGGCCGGAGAAGAGACGCAGTCCCTTCTGCTCGACAGCGTACACGCCGCGCTTGAACGCTTCGGCGTGCCGACCCGCTCGGAGGTCGACCGCCTCTCGGACAAGGTCGACACTCTGTCCCAGCAAGTTGACGACCTTTCCCGGGCCCTGTCCGAGCAGGTCGAGCCTACGGACGGATCGGAGGCGTAACGCCCGTCCCCGAAGGGGCTCCGGAGAGGGGAGTCCCCCTTCGGGCACGGCCTCTGTTTTGTGCTTTCGGGCCTCGCGCCCTTGCCAGCCGGCCCAGTCGGTCTTTTCCGTGCTGGAACCGCTTCCGGGCTGCTCGATACAGCCATCGACTGTTTTCCCACCATGACCACTTCTTCGATGCATTCGAACGGGACCCCCGGCCGGAGCACCGTCGGGCTCGGTTGCGCGGGGGGCGTTATTGAGGGGGCCGTCTACGAAATCGGGGCCCTCTCCGCCCTCGACGAGGCGGTGGAGGGCGTCGATCTGCACGACCTCGACATGTACGTGGGCGTCAGCTCGGGCGCACTGATTGGGGCCCTGCTGGCCAACGGCGTGTCTCCGCGGGAGTTGAGCCGGGGCGTCATCTCCGAGGCGCGCGATCCGGCCCTGAACCTCGACCCGGAGGTGCTCTTCCGGCCCGCGGTGCGGGAACTGGCGGGACGGCTCCGGCGGCTTCCCGGGGCCGTGACCTCGTCCCTGCAGTACTACGTCCAGAATCCAGGCGACCTGTCGCTCCTGGGCCTCCTTTCGACGTTTGGCGCGGTTCTCCCGACCGGCCTCTTCACCAACGCGCCCCTGGAGCGCTTCCTGCGCCAGGCCTTCTCGACGGGCGGCCGGACCAACGACTTCCGGCGGCTCCGCCGTCAACTGTACGTCGTGGCCATGCACCTCGACTCCGCGGATGTCGTCGTCTTCGGCGAGTCCGGCCACGACCACGTGCCGATCTCGTCGGCGATCCAGGCCTCCACGGCGCTGCCCGGCCTCTACACGCCGGTCGAGATCGACGGGCGCCACTACATCGACGGAGTGGCCCGCCGCACCGTCCACGCCAGCGTGGCGCTGGACGCCGGCGCGGACCTGCTCTTCTGCATCAACCCCATCGTCCCCGTCAACGTGCAGCTCGAGCAGCACGTCGGTCGGCTGCTCAGCGACGAGCAGGCGGGCCCGACCCTCGCCGACCGGGGCCTTCCGTCGGTCGTCTCGCAGACGTTCCGGGCCATCGTCGACTCGCGGAAGCAGACCGGCTTCAAAAAGTACGAGCACACCCACCCGGACGCCGACCTCATTCTGATCGAGCCGGAGTGCGAGGACACCAGCCTCTTCTTCTCCAACATCTTCAGCTTCAAGAACCGCCACGACGTCTGCGAGCACGCCTACCAGGCCACGCGGCGCCACCTCCGCGAGCGGGCCGACGAGATTGGGCCGGTACTGGCCCGCCACGGCCTGACGCTGCGCACCGACGTGCTGGCCGACGAGGCCCGGTCGCTGTACGGGGATGCACTTCCGCCGGCGTCCCCGGCTACGTCGAACGGGACGGAGGCGCCCCCCTCGACCACCGACGTGCTCCGCGAGACCGACGAGGTGCTCGATCGCCTCGACGCCGTGCTGGACCGCGTTCGGACGGAGGCGACGTGACGGTGTCGGCCAGGGCGCGGCGCTGATCGCCGAGTCCGCGTCACGGTCGGGTGGTCCATTTGCTCGTCAGCTCCCGTTCACCTCCTCCGCGTTCCCCACCGACGTGTCGAGGGGCGGGACCGAACGCTCCGGTCTGCACACGCCCCTCCGGGGCGCCCCGCGTCGGCGACGGGGGCTCTTCCGCAACCGGGTAGCACGTCGCGGCCAGGGGGCACGTCGGGTTCACGTGCGGGATACTCGGGAATGCCACGGCGCGTCTCACGACCTCGCGACTCGGATCGGCGGAGGTTGGCGGCGCCGGTTATCGGGCGAAGAGGGCGAGGAGCAGACCGGTCGTGAACAGCGGGATCGTCAGCCACCACGCTCCGCCCTGCACCGTCGAGATGACCCCACCGATGATGAACGCGCCGGCGAGAATGCCGCTGCGAAGTCCCTCGAGGGGACTGCCGGTGGGCTGCTCGGCCAGAGACTCTTCGAGCTGGGAGACCCCGCTGGTCAGGAGCTGAGGGAGCTTCAGGGCCGCGTCGACCAGCTCGGGCGCGCTGCCGAGCATCTCGGAGCCGATCGTCCAGGGATTGAACCGCTCGCGGAAGATGCGCTGCACGTGTCGCCGCGACACCGCGACGACGTCGAGGTCGGGGTCGAGCGTGCGCCCGACGCCCTCGAAGGTGACGAGGGCCTTGACCATGAGCGTCATCTCAACCGGAAAGAACACCCGGTAGCGCCCGCCCAGGCTCAGCGACTGGAGGATGACCTGGGCGAGACTGATCGAGCCCTGCTTGCTGCGCATCAGGAAGTGCCGCGCCATGTCCGACACCGCGCGCCGGAAGCCCTGCGGGTCGCCGCCCTCCCCGACGCGGGCCATGTCGATCAGGTAGCGGGCCGCGCTCTCCACGTCGCCCCGCACCAGGGCGTAGTAGTAATACAGCATCCGTCGCTTCAGGTCGGAGCGGAAGCGGCCCACCATGCCGAGATCGATAAACCCGATTTGGAGGTCCGCGGGCCGGTCGCCGGGCATAATCTTGAGGTTGCCCGCGTGCAGGTCGGCGTGGAAGAAGCCGTCTTTGTAGAGCATGCGGATGATGGCGGAGGCCCCCAGGTCGATGACGCGCTGGCGCTCGGCCTCACTCAGCTCGAGGGCCGCCTCGGAGCCGGGGCGAAGGCCGCCGAGGTACTCCATCGTGAGGACGTCGCCGGTGCTGAGCTCCCGGTAGACATCCGGAAAGACGATGCCCTCGACGTCCTGGAAGTTGGCCGCGAAGATCTCGGCGTGGTCGGCCTCGTAGTCGAAGTCGATCTCGCGCTTGGTGTAGGCGCTGAATTCCTCGATGATCTGCTTCGGCTGGTAGCGCGGCAGGATCCACTGCAGGAAGACGCCGAAGAGCTCCAGCAGCTTCAAGTCGGAGGTGATGACGTCCCGGATGCCCGGCTTGATCACCTTGATTACGACTTCCTCGCCGTGATGGGTGGTGGCGCGGTGCACCTGTGCGATCGAGGCGGACCCGAGGGGGTCGGGGTCGATCTCGGCGAAGGCGTCGTCGGCCGTCCGTTCCAGGTCGCGCTCCAGGATGGCCCGCACCTGCTCGTACGGGATGGGCGGCAGGTGGTCCATCAGGCTGTCGAGCTCCTGCGTGATGGGGTCCGGGAGCAGGTCCTCGCGGATGGCCATGATCTGGCCGAGCTTCGTAAACGTGGGCCCGAGGATCTCGAGCCGGCGGCGCAGCTGCACGGGAAACGGCAGGTCCCGCAGGTCGCTGCGCACGAACACCCCCAGGATCGAGGCGAGCATGCGTTTGCCCGGGGAGCGGAAGCCGCTCTTCTGCACGTCTGGGAGGGACCGAACGTAGGCGATGTGACCGCCCATCAGAAGCCCAATCACGTGCCGGGCGACGGTAAAGAAGCGGCGGAAGGCCCCCCGGTAGGGCGCGAACGGATCGAAGTCGGCCAGGGGCGACTCGCTCTTGGGTTGATCCTCGGACGTGGCGAGGTCGGGCGACGGTCCCTCTCCATTTTCGGGGAGGGACGGATCTGCGTCCGTCTGCGGGGCCCCATCAGACTCGACCGACGCGTCGTCCGGGCCGGGCCCTCTCTCCTCGTCCGAGGCAGACGACGGGCCGCTCCCGGTCGTAGAGGACACATCGCCGTCGCGAGCCATGCCAGAGAGGAGTCAGGAAGGGAGTGGGGATCGGACCCGCCTCGGTAGTGCCTGCCGACAAGGGGCCGCCGGAGCCTGGTGGCCCGAGAGGCAGAAACAAGACGCTTTTTGCCGCCGGGCACAGTTCAAATAAAAAAAGGGCGCCGCTGCAAAGGCAACGGCGCCCGAAGAAGAATCCTGGCAACGACCTACTCTACCGGCGAAACGCCAGTACCATCGGCGCTGCGGGGCTTAACTTCTCTGTTCAGAATGGGAAGAGGTGTGGCTCCCGCGCTGTAGTCACCAGGAAACTCGGTGCTGGTCGAACACGACCAGCGGAATGTCTGACATGATAGAACGGTCACAGCACTCCCGACGGCTGTCGGGATGCGAGGCGTCATATCCCTATGATGACATCTGCAAAATAGGGGTGTTAAGCCTGATGGGTAATTAGTACGGCTCGGCTGAACGTATTGCTACGCTTACACCTGCCGCCTATCCACGTCCTCGTCTGGAACGACCCATGAGGGAGACCTGATCTTGCGGGGGGCTTGGTGCTTAGATGCTTTCAGCGCTTATCCCTACCGGACATAGCTACCCAGCGATGCGCCTGGCGGCACAACTGGTACACTAGCGGTCCGTCCACTTCGGTCCTCTCGTACTAGAAGCAGCTCCGCTTAAGTCTCCGACGCCCTCAGTAGATAGGGACCGAACTGTCTCACGACGTTCTGAACCCAGCTCGCGTGCCGCTTTAATGGGCGAACAGCCCAACCCTTGGGACCTTCTTCAGCCCCAGGATGCGACGAGCCGACATCGAGGTGCCAAACCTCCGCGTCGATATGAACTCTTGGCGGAGATAAGCCTGTTATCCCTGGCGTACCTTTTATCCTTTGAGCGACGACCCTTCCATTCAGAATCGCCGGATCACTAAGTCCTGCTTTCGCATCTGCTCGACCTGTATGTCTCGCAGTCAAGCACCCTTTTGCCTTTGTACTCTACGCATGATTACCGACCATGCTGAGGGTACCTTTGAAATCCTCCGTTACAATTTGGGAGGAGACCGCCCCAGTCAAACTACCCACCTGACAATGTCCCTCGACCGGCTCACGGCCGAAGGTTAGGCATCAATCAGGACAAGGGCGGTATTTCAGTGATGGCTCCACGGCGCCTGGCGACGCCGCTTCAATGCCTTCCGCCTATCCTGCACATGTCCTGACTAATGTCAATGCCAAGTTGTAGTAAAGGTGCACAGGGTCTTTCCGTCCCACTGAGGGTAGCCGGCGTCTTCACCGGCACCACAATTTCACCGAGCTCGCGGTCGAGACAGTGCTCAGATCGTTACACCATTCGTGCAGGTCGGAACTTACCCGACAAGGAATTTCGCTACCTTAGGACCGTTATAGTTACGGCCGCCGTTTACTGGGGCTTCAGTTGCGAGCTTCATGCCCCGAAGGGCATTAACACGCTCCATTAACCTTCCAGCACCGGGCAGGTGTCAACCCCTATACGTCGTCTTGCGACTTAGCAGAGGTCTGTGTTTTTGTTAAACAGTCGTTTGGGCCTGTTCACTGCGGCTCTTCCTCACTTGTGAACAAGGAAGAGCGTCCCTTCTTCCGAAGGTACGGGACTAATTTGCCGAATTCCTTGACCACGATTCACTCGAGCGCCTGAGGATACTCTCCTCGCCTACCTGTGTCGGTTTATGATACGGGCTCCCGAAGCAACGCACGACGCTTTTCTCGGTGGTATGCTTAGGGGCTCTATGGGTTTGCCTGTCGGCTCCCCCTACTGTCGCAGTTCGGCCGTCGTGGGAACCGGATTTGCCTGGTTCCCAGCCTACATGCTTCAACGTGCTTCCGTCAGCACGCGGCCCTTACGCTTCCACGTCACGCCTTGCGTTAACACTGTTGGGAGGTACGGGAATATTGACCCGTTTTCCATCGCCTACGCCTTTCGGCCTCAGCTTAGGTCCCGACTAACCCTGTTCCGATTAGCGTTGAACAGGAACTCTTAGGCTTGCGGCGGACATGTTTCTCACATGTCTTATCGTTACTCATGCCTACATTTTCTTTTCCAGAAGCTCCACAGCGCCTCACAACGCTGCTTCTGTGCCGCTAGAATGCTCCCCTACCACTCGCCAAAAGACGAGTCCGAAGCTTTGGCGTCAGACTTGATGCCCGATAATCTTCGGCGCCGGACCGCTCGACCAGTGAGCTATTACGCACTCTTTTAATGAATGGCTGCTTCTAAGCCAACATCCTGGTTGTCTAAGCAGTCCGACCTCCTTCGATCAACTTAGTCTGAACTTAGGGGCCTTAGCTGTCGGTCTGGGTTGTTTCCCTCTTGGGTACGAAGCTTATCCCTCGCACCCTCACTGTTGTGGAACGTGATACTGGCATTTGGAGTTTGTCTGGATTTGGTACCCGGTGAAGGGCCCTAGTCCAATCAGTGCTCTACCTCCAGCACACTTTAGCACAACGCTGCACCTAAATGCATTTCGGGGAGAACGAGCTATTTCCGGGTTTGATTGGCCTTTCACCCCTACCCTCACTTCATCCGGCAGTTTTTCAACACTGGTCGGTACGGTCTTCCACGCGGTATTACCCGCGCTTCAACCTGAACAAGGGTAGCTCACCCGGTTTCGCGTCTGCCCCCACTGACTCGGCGCCCATTTCGGACTTGCTTTCGCTGCGGTTTCGGCCCTGAAGGCCTTAGCCTGGCCAGTGAGGAGCAACTCGTAGGCTCATTAAGCAAAAGGCACGCCGTCACCCCGACGGATGTCGGGGCTCCGACTGGTTGTTAGCTCATGGTTTCAGGTGCTTTTCGCTCGCCGATTAGGCGTTCTTTTCACCTTTCCCTCACGGTACTGGTTCACTATCGGTCATGGACGAGTATTTAGCCTTACCAGATGGTGCTGGCGGGTTCTCACAGGATTTCTCCGGTCCCGTGATACTCGGGGTATCCCACTAGGGCCAGTTGTCTTACACTTACGGGGCTATCACCCTCTTTGGCGCTGCTTTCCAGTCAGCTTCAATTTCGACGCGTGGCCCACAACGTGGGCCCCACAACCCTGACGCAGCCGAAACCACGTCAGTTTAGGCTTGTCCCCCTTCGCTCGTCACTACTGAGGGAATCACGATTGTTCTCTGTTCCTCCGGCTACTGAGATATTTCAGTTGGCCGGGTTAGCCCTTAGCACCTATGTATTGAGTGCCAAGTGGCAGGCTAAGCCTGCCAGGTTTCCCCATTCGGAAATCCACGGATCAACGCTTATTTGCAGCTCCCCGTGGCTTATCGCAGCTTATCACGCCCTTCGTCGCCTGTCCATGCCAAGGCATCCACCATGAGCCGTATCTGTGCTTAACACCCACTATTTTGCACATGCCACCACAGGAATGCTCTCGTGGAGCTGGCAAAATAGGGTGTTGGTGTATACGTACACCGCTTAACTTGCGCTCGCATGCTCGGTAGGCAGCACATCATGGTGCTCGTACGGAAAGACGAGCAACACGAATACTCGTGCTGCACCGTGCAGTGCGGATGACCTTTACTATCATGTCAAAGAACAAGGCCCCAAACCGATACCCCGGGGCACAGTGGAGTTAGTCGGATTCGAACCGACGGCCTCCTGCTTGCAAAGCAGGTGCTCTACCAACTGAGCTATAACCCCGCCTGACAAGAAGTGGGGCTGGGTGGAATTGAACCACCGACCTCACGCTTATCAGGCGTGCGCTCTAACCAACCTGAGCTACAGCCCCATCGACACAGGCACTGACCCATGGGCCTTACTGAACGGGTCAAGCACCCAAGGGAGAGTGCCTATCACCGAGGGACGCACCCAAAAGGGGCTGTACCTGGTTAGTGGAAGCCTAAAAGGAAGGGAAGCATAGCGAGTCCGGCCGATTCCTGTGCTCTCGCAGCAGGGCGCCGTGCGATCGAGAAAAAGACTCTCTTGGAGGTGATCCAGCCGCACCTTCCGGTACGGCTACCTTGTTACGACTTAGCCCCAGTCACTGAGCTCACCTTCGGCCGCTCCCTCCCAAAGGGTTGGGTCACGGACTTCGGGTGCTCTCAGCTTCCATGGCTTGACGGGCGGTGTGTACAAGGCCCGGGAACGGATTCACCGCGGCATTGCTGATCCGCGATTACTAGCGATTCCTGCTTCATGGAGTCGAGTTGCAGACTCCAATCCGAACTGGGACCGGCTTTCAGGGATTCGCTGCCCCTCGCAGGGTAGCTGCCCGTTGTACCGGCCATTGTAGCACGTGTGCAGCCCTAGGCGTAAGGACCATGATGACTTGACGTCATCCCCACCTTCCTCACTGCTTGCGCAGGCAGTCTCACTAGAGTCCCCGGCATTACCCGATGGTAACTAGCGACAGGGGTTACGCTCGTTGCGGGACTTAACCCAACATCTCACGACACGAGCTGACGACAGCCATGCAGCACCTGTCACCCGGCTCCCGAAGGCACCCCGCTATCTCTAGCAGGTTCCGGGCGATGTCAAGCCCAGGTAAGGTTCTTCGCGTTGCATCGAATTAAACCACATGCTCCACCGCTTGTGCGGGCCCCCGTCAATTCCTTTGAGTTTCAACCTTGCGATCGTACTCCCCAGGTGGAATGCTTAACGCGTTAACTTAGCCACTGCCCCCTAACGAGGCAACGGCGAGCATTCATCGTTTACGGCGTGGACTACCAGGGTATCTAATCCTGTTTGCTCCCCACGCTTTCGTGCCTGAGCGTCAGTACCCGTCCAGCTGTCCGCTTTCGCCTCTGGTGTTCCTCGTGATATCTACGCATTTCACCGCTACACCACGAATTCCGGCAACCTCTCCGGGACTCAAGAGCAGCAGTTTCAAAGGCACGTCCGCGGTTAAGCCGCGGGCTTTCACCTCTGACTTGCTGCCCCACCTGCACACCCTTTACGCCCAGTGATTCCGGACAACGCTTGGACCCTCCGTATTACCGCGGCTGCTGGCACGGAGTTAGCCGGTCCTTATTCCTGCGGTACCGTCACACTCTGAAAAACAGAGGTTTCTTCGCGCAGAAAAGGAGTTTACGCCCCATAGGGGTGTCTTCCTCCACGCGGCATGGCTGCATCAGGGTTTCCCCCATTGTGCAAGATTCCCCACTGCTGCCTCCCGTAGGAGTCTGGGCCGTGTCTCAGTCCCAGTGTGGCTGATCATCCTCTCAGACCAGCTACGGATCGTTACCTTGGTGAGCCGTTACCTCACCAACAAGCTAATCCGACGCAGACCCATCTTCAGGCACCCGAAGGCTTTCATCCAGTCCCCATGTGGGGTCTGGACGTCGTGCGGTATTAGCCACGGTTTCCCGAGGTTGTCCCGCGCCTGAAGGCAGGTTATCTACGCGTTACGCACCCGTCCGCCACTGTACTTGTCCCGACAAAGTCGGGACGTTCTCGTGCGACTTGCATGTGTTAAGCCTGCCGCCAGCGTTCGTCCTGAGCTAGGATCAAACTCTCCGTAGTAGGAAAGTTTGCTAGTTCGATCGCATTCGCTTTCCGCCGCTAGGCGCAAAGGAATCGACCAGGACTCGCTATGCTTCCAATTCCGTCAAAGAACAAATCTTCCCGCCTCCGAGCAAATTTCCGCTCAGTGCGGACTTACTAAGTACGGGCATGGGGGTGAGATTGTCAAGTGCATCTGCTTTGGTTCACAGCAGATTCTCACACTCGGCATTCCGACTGGAATTCGGTCGGTTCGCCTCTCCGCCAGTACTCAGCAAAACGTCGAAGAACAGTTGCGCTGACATTCCGGGCGACTCTGTTCGTCGCCCTTTCCCTGTCGCGCGTTCCCATTAGACTTGGCAGGCCGCGCCTGGTTTCGTTCTCCGGCGTGAAGTGATGTTAAATCACTATCGGCCCGCCTCGTCTCCCGTCTCAAGTACCGCGGTTCCCAGCGGCGTCTCTCGATAACGGACTGCCATTAGACCTCCTGGCGGGCGCGCTGTTCCGTCCCTCGATTTCAAGAACGTGTGATGCTGCCTCCGCCCCTCCCGGCGGGGCCGTGGAACCGTGCTCCAGTCCGTCCCATATCCTTCCGCCGGTTTCCCACGCGGGGAAGCCGCTGGTTTCTGCACGTTCGGTCCCCACCACGTTATGAATGTCCGCTCCTCCTTCTGGTCTGCCGTCGAGTGGCTGCGCCTCCTGGGTCGGAACCGCTACTTCTGGGGGGGGATGGGTGCGATCTTCGCGGTCGGGCTGGTCGCGTACCTGATCATCGATGGGATGCTCCTGCCGTCCTACACCCGCCACGACGTGTCGATCCAGGTCCCCAATGTCGAGAGCCTCCCCTACAAGAAGGCCGAAGCGCGGCTTTCGAAGCGAGACCTCCAGGTCCAGCGCCAGGTCGGCCGCTACAACCCGAACGTCGACACCGGGATCGTCGTCGACCAGACGCCGCTCCCTACCTCGAACGTCAAGCCCGGCCGCCGCGTGTACCTGACCGTCAACTCCGGCACGATCCCGATCGTCCAGCTTCCGGACCTCACGGGCATGTCGGTCCGCGAGGCGCGGAACCGAGTGACCTCGCTCGGGCTCGACGTTGGGACGGTACAGGAGGACTCCATCCCTTCCCCGTACGCCAACACCATCACAAATCAGGAGCCCGCCCCCGGCGACTCGCTCCAGAGGGGCAAGCCCGTGGATCTCTGGTATAGCACCGGGCTCGGGGAGACGCAGGTCGAGGTGCCGAACGTGGTGGGCCAGACCGTCAACGTGGCGCAGCAGTTCCTCCTCCGGCGCGAGCTTCGCTCGGTGGTCGTCGACACCAGCATGGTCGACGAGGAGGACGCCTCCGAGGACGCCGCCCCCGCGGACTCCTCGGCGAAGGACCTCTTCGTGCGGCGTCAGGGCCGCCCCCCCGGAAGCAGCGTGCGGGCCGGGACGGAGATTCGGCTCTTTACCACCACGGATTCAGAGTCGGCCGACTCCCTCCGACGGGCCGCCGCCGACACCGCCGGCGCCGCGGTGCCCGACACGACCGGCCAGTAGGGGCTCCGCCCTCGCTATTCGTCCTCGACGTACACTGCGAAGTCCTGATCGGTGGCGACGATGACCTCCTCGCGGTGCTTCGTCTGGAGGAGGCGCCCGGTGCAGTCGGGCTGGATGGGGTACTCGCGGTGCCCCCGATCGATGAGGACCACCAGTTGAATGGACCGCGGCCGGCCGTACTGGAGCACGGCGTCGAGGGCCGCGCGGGCCGTCCGGCCGGTAAAAAGGACGTCGTCGACCAGAACGACGTTGCGGTCGGTGACATCCACGTCGTGGGGCGGCGAGTCCGGGGGCTCGACCTCGGGGTGGTCGTCGCGGAAGGGCGTGACGTCGAGGTCGTACGCCGTGAGCGCCGTGTCCTCAATCGCGTTGACCTCGTCGGCGAGCGTCCGGGCCAGGGGGACCCCGCTCTCCCGGATGCCGAACAGTTCGATGGCGTCCCCTCCCTGGTTGCGCTCCACGACCTCGTAGGCTAGGCGGCGGAGCGTGCGCCGGACGCGTGCCGGGGACATGATGAGGGTGCGGGCCATAGCAGGTCGGGAAGAGGGCATCCAGTCAACGAGGATCGAGCGGTCCCCGAAAACCTACGACACGGCGGACGGAAATGTGAAGTGCGCTTCTACCGCCGGGCCTCCACAGAATCGGCCGCCTGTGCCCCAGCGCCCTCCCGCCCGACGTCCCCCGGATCTTCGAGCTCGCCGGCGATGGCCTCAAACGCGTCGGTGCTGGTCACGAGGCCGCGCACGTGATCCTCAGTACGGACGAGCGCAATTTCCTGCTGCTTCTGCTGCAGTCGGTCGATCAGGGCACTGACGGGCAGCTCCGGATCGACCCAGACTACGGGCTCGGCGAGGTCGGGGAGCGCGGTGTCGGACGGGTCCAATTGCGGGAGCCGAGTCAGGGCAAACTCGGTGACGACGAAAAAGGCGTTGCCTCCCGTTAACAAAACCCCTCCAACGAGGCGAAGACCCAGCTCCAGACTGCCCATCGCGTGCGGAGGTGGCGTCTACACTCCAGGAGAGCGACCGGGCACAGCCTTACGCCTCTTCCGTCGCTGCCTCTTCGGCCCCCTCTTCCCCCTCCATCTCCGCCCGGTTCGGGCAGTCCTCGCGGATGCAGTGGCCGTACATGTTCAGCGAGTGATGCTTGATCTCGAACTCGTAGATGTCG
>JAZKTD010000072.1:0-13184 GCA_036625705.1 Salinivenus sp. | reverse complement strand
GCGCTGTCCATCAGAGGGCGGGTTACGAGGAGCGGTGGAACGCGTAGAAGAGTCCCAGCGGCACCGCGTACATGATGTGCCCGAGGGTGCTCAGCACTGTGCCCGGCCCGATATTTGGGAAGGGTGGGGCGCCTCCGAAGCCGACAACTTGCAGCCAAATTGGCATCACAATGACGGCGAGAATCAGGGTTGTGACAACGCCCCAAATAAGGCCGTGGATAATGGCGCCTCCGATGGTCCGCGGGTCCCACCATCCGGCGATGGACGGACGTTCGGCGTACGCGACGTAGACGAGGCCGAGCATGACGCCGTGGAACTGGTGAAAGAACCACCCAAACCCCGGAGCGGGGGCGTTCGGCGTAGCCTCAATCCCGTACATGTTGGGGATGGCGACTTCCAGGACCGGTTTGGGAATGATGAACACCATGATGAGGGCGAACGCGACGCTTCCGATAAACCCCCCCGTAGCGCCTCGAACCCAGTCCCAGGGGCCGACGTCGGAGCGAGTCTGAGGAAAAGTAGACATGATTTTCGGCCATATCGATGACGGAGAATGACGACTTTTCTGCACTCTCCGTGTAGGCCCCATTCCCATTCGTTACAATCGTGCTATCAAAAAGGAAGCAAGCAGACAGGGGGGAAACACTGTCAGCCCAGAAGCCGGTCGTACGCGACTTTGATGCATCGGTTGCGGACGTAGGGGAGGCCGGCCTCGGCGGCGAGTTCCTCGGCCTCGGGGCTCGAGACGCCCAATTGCGTCCATACGACGGGCCGTTCGCCGGCGACCGTCTCCGTCTGCTCCACCCGCTCGATGGCGGTCCGCACCATCTCGGCGGTGTGCCTCGGGGCGCGGAAGATGTCGACGATGTCGATGGAGACGTCGGCGGGCACGCTCGGCAGGTCCGGGTAGCAGGGCTCGCCCAGCACCTCGTCGTAGTTCGGGTTCACCGGCACGATGCGGTAGCCGCGGTCCTGCATGTACCGGGCGATCTTGTGGCTCGTGCGCGTCGGCCGGGCCGAGCAGCCGACCACGGCAATGGTTTGGGCCGACTCGAGGACGGACTGGAGGTCGGGGGACTGGACGTCGGGCATAGAACGATTGAATTTTGTGGCGGAAAGTGGAGAGAGGCAGACGAAGTCGGTACCCTGTGTTGCGCACGGCCCCTCCGTACGTGCGGCGGGGCACGGCCAACGCGGCCCCGTCGACGTCCACGGGGCCGGGGTCCCGGCCTCCCGCCGGTCGGCGCGGAGGGACCGTCCCCGTCGCCCCGAGGCCCGTGTGCAGGATCCCGTCCCGGACTGCGTCGCGTATAATACGACTGCCGTTACGCGGGGCTCCGCCGACGGGCGTCCGTCGAGGCGGGGCCGCGCCGCTCATCCCCGAACGCTCAACGAAGCACGCACCATGGCCTACCCGTTCCACGACATCGAGACGAAGTGGCAGGCGTACTGGGAGGAGCACCAGACCTTCCGCACGCCCGATGAGGTGCCAGAGGGGGAGGAGAAGGTCTACGTCCTCGACATGTTTCCGTACCCGAGCGGCTCGGGCCTCCACGTCGGGCACCCGGAGGGCTACACGGCCACCGACATCGTGGCGCGCTACAAGCGCAAGCAGGGCGTCCACGTGCTGCACCCGATGGGGTGGGACGCCTTCGGCCTGCCGGCGGAGCAGTACGCCCTGAAGACGAACACCCACCCTCGCGAGACGACAACGAAGAACATCGCCCAGTTCAAGCGCCAGCTCAAGCGCCTCGGCTTCTCCTACGACTGGCAGCGCGAGATCAACACCACCGATCCCGACTACTACAAGTGGACGCAGTGGATTTTCCTGCAGCTCTACGAAGAGGGGCTCGCCTACCAGTCCGAGGAGCCGGTGTGGTGGTGCGAGGAGCTCGGCACCGTGCTGGCCGACGAGGAGGTGATCGACGGCAGGAGCGAGCGCGGCGGCTACCCGTGCGAGCGGGTGCCGATGCGCCAGTGGGTGCTCAAAATCACCGAGTACGCCGACCGCCTGCTGGAGGGCCTCGAGGACCTCGACTGGCCGGAGAGCACCAAGGAGATGCAGCGCAACTGGATCGGCCGCTCGGAGGGGGCAAACATCTACTTCGACCTCGCGGACGTCGACGACTCGCTGAAGGTCTACACCACGCGCCCCGACACCCTGTTCGGCGCCACCTACATGGTGCTGGCCCCCGAGCACGATCTCGTCGACGAGATCACAACCGACGAGCACCGAGAAGCGGTGGAGGCGTATCGCCGGGAGGCCCTCAAGAAGAGCGACGTCGAGCGGAAGCAGGAGGACAAGACCGGCGTCTTCACCGGCGGCTACGCCGTCAACCCGGCGACCGGCGAGGAGATTCCCGTCTGGGTGGCCGACTACGTGCTGGCCTCCTACGGGACCGGCGCCATCATGGCCGTCCCCGCCCACGACGATAGGGACTACGCCTTCGCCGAACGGCATGGCCTGCCGATCCGTGAGGTCGTGGAAGGCGGAAACGTCGACGAAGAAGCCTACACCGGCGACGGCCCGCACGTCCACTCCGAAAACGAGGAGGTGAGCCTCAACGGCCTGGAGACCGAAGAGGCGAAGGCGACGATCGTCGAGTGGCTCGAAGACGAGGGGGAAGGCGAGTACAGGGTGAACTACCAGCTGCGCGACTGGCTCTTTAGCCGCCAGCGCTACTGGGGCGAGCCGTTCCCCATCCTCTTCACGGAGGAGGGGGAGGACAAGCCCGTGCCCGAGGAGGACCTGCCCGTCACGCTGCCCGACATCGACACGTTCGATCCCGACAGCAGTCGGGAGGAGCCCGAGGGGCCCCTGGCCACCATCGAGGACTGGGTGCAGACGACCGACCCGGAGACCGGGGAACCGGCCACCCGCGAGACGAACACGATGCCGCAGTGGGCCGGCTCCTGCTGGTACTATCTTCGCTTCATCGACCCCGACAACGACGAGCAGCTCGTCGACCCGGAGAAGGAGCAGTACTGGATGCCGGTCGACCTCTACGTCGGCGGCTCGGAGCACGCGGTGCTGCACCTGCTCTACGCCCGCTTCTGGCACAAGGTGCTCTACGACGCGGGCGTCGTGTCGACGAAGGAGCCGTTCCAGACGCTCGTCCATCAGGGCATCATCCTCGGCGAGAAGGAGTACACCGCCTTCCGCGACGCCGACGGCCAGTACGTCTCGGCCGAGCACGTCGACGACGGCGTCGACACGCGCACCGGGGAGGAGGTCGAGCGCGAGGAGCTCGACGAGGCCGACGTCGAGAAGGACGGCGACGCGTTCGTCCTCACGGAGCGGCCCGGCGTGCAGGTGGAGGCCCGCAGTCACAAGATGAGCAAGAGCCGCGGCAACGTCGTCAATCCCGACGACGTGGTCGACGAGTACGGGGCCGACGCCCTCCGCCTCTACGAGATGTTCATGGGGCCGCTCGAGCAGGTGAAGGCCTGGAGCACCAGCGACGTGGACGGGGTGTTCCGCTTCCTGAATCGCGTCTGGCGCCTGATCGTCGACGAGGAGAGCGGCGAGGTCATCGTCACCGACGACGAGCCGGACCGCGAGCAGCTCCGCGCGCTGCACCGCACGATCAAGAAGGTGACCCAGGACATCGAGCACCTCGACTTCAACACCGCCATCGCGGCGATGATGGAGTTCGTGAACACGGCCAACAAGTGGGACGCAATGCCGCGCGCCGTGGCGGCGCCGTTCGTGGTGCTGCTCAGTCCGTTCGCCCCCCACATCAGCGAGGAGCTGTGGGCCCGGATGGGCCACGACGAGACGCTCGCCTACGCGGACTGGCCCGAGTACGAGGAGGCGCTCCTGCAGCGGGAGGTCGTGGAGATGGCCGTGCAGGTCAACGGCACGGTGCGGGGCACCATCGAGGTCGAGGCCGACGCGGCCGAAGACGACGTTCTCGCCGCCGCGAAGGCCGAGGACAACGTCGCCCGACACCTCGACGGCAAGACCATCGAGCGCGAAATCTACGTGCCCGGTCAGATCGTCAACTTCGTCGCGTCCTGACCGCCGGAGAATTTACCGGGGGTGGTGGAACGAATTGCGGGTTGCCTTTAATTTTTACCCGACACGAGGGCGGGGCCGTCGCCGCTTCCGTATAAAGAATACCATACCAGCATCGCGTCGTCCGTCTTCCCGTACGGACAGCCGACGGATCGGTAATCTTGCCAGGCGTCCCGATAGAGGGTGAGGGCGTACTGCTGAAGAGAGGGGGGGAGCTTGGCGGCGTCACTCTCGGCGGCCTCGCTCTCGTCGGTCCCAAGCGGAAGGAAGGACGGATCGTTGCGGTGAGCCATTGTAATGACGTGACGAAACAAAAGACACGAACAGGTGAACGTGGCGGTACGTCCGCGTTTAGAGAGCACCAAAACCATTCCACTCTGTCTCTTTCCCGACCAGTCGTTCCCGTCCATGGCCGATGCCCCGACCCTCGACGTTCTCGCCTTTGCCGCCCACCCGGACGACGTAGAGCTCTGTGCGGGGGGCACGATGTGCTTGCTCGCGCAGCAGGGCTACGACGTCGGCATCGTCGACTTCACGAAGGGCCAGCTCGGGTCCCGCGGCACGCCGGCCCTTCGGATGGAGGAGGCCGGGCGGGCCTCCGAGATCATCGGCCTGACGGCCCGCGACAACCTCGGCCTGATGGACGGGGACATCCGAAACACGAAGGACAGCCGGCGCCGCGTGATCGAGGTGCTGCGGCGCTACCGTCCCGACATCGTGCTCATCAACGCCCCGCAGAGCCGCCACCCCGACCACAGCGACGCCGCCGACCTGGCGACCGACGCCCTCTACTACAGCGGCCTCCAGAAGATCGAGACGACCGGCCCCGGGGGCGACCCGCAGGCCCCCTGGCGCCCGCACCACGTCCTCCACTACATGCAGGCGGTCTCGTTTGAGCCGACCCTGGTCGTGGACGTGACCGACGTGTGGGACCGGCGCATCGAGGCGCTGCAGGCGTTCAAGTCCCAGTTCCACAACCCCGACTACGAGCCCGACGAGGACGAGCCGGAGACGTTCGTGTCGAACCCGCAGTTCTTCGAGTGGGTGAAGTCGCGGGCCCGCACCTACGGCTACAAGGTGGGGGCCACCTACGGGGAGCCGTTCCTGTACCGACAGGGCCCGTTCGGGGTCACGGACCTGCCCGCCGTGCTCAGCAAGGAGAAGGAGTTTCGGTAGGCGAACGCCGCGCGGCGACGTTCGGTGAATTGTTGGTAGGGGGCACGCCCGTCTGCAACAATGTGCGCCCTGTGGTTTTCACATCAATTGTCGCGGGTCGAAAACCGAAACGAGGGCGCTTTATTGACACCGCAGGTGCCCGCACGGTATATTGCCCACCTGTCACTCTTTTCGAATGAAGCGACGGCATCCGGCGTATGGCCGATACCAGTGACTTTCGAAACGGCATGACGTTTCTCTGGAAGGGCGATCTCTGGGAGATCGTCGACTTCCTCCACGTCAAGCCCGGCAAGGGCGGGGCCTTCGTGCGCACGACCCTCAAGAACGTAAAGGACGGTCACGAGCAGGAGGAGACGTTTCGGGCCGGGGCCAAGGTCGACGAGGTGCGCGTGGAGCGCCGGTCGCACCAGTACCTGTACGAGGACGACTATGGGCTCCACTTCATGAATCAGGAGACCTACGAGCAGTTCTCGATGCCGCCCGATCAGGTTGAGGGCCGCGAGTTTTTGAAGGAGGGAGGCGAGGTCGACATCCTGTTCCGCACCGACACGGAGGAGCCCCTTCGGACCGAGATTCCCATGAAGGTGGAGCTGGAGGTCGAGGAGACGTCCCCCGGCGTGAAGGGAGACACGGCGCAGGGCGGCGACAAACCGGCCACCCTCGAGAGCGGTGCCACCGTCGACGTCCCGCTCTTCATCAACGAGGGGGATGTCATCCGCGTCAATACGAAGACGCGCGAATACGAGACCCGCGTGGCCGAGGCGGAGGGCCCGACCGTATAGGTCTCGCCGCGGGTCCGTGCAGATGCGTGCCGCAGGCGTTCTCAACAGACACCCACCAGACGCATGAAGCTCTCGAAGATTCAGGAACTGCTGCGCCTCGTCGCCGAAAGCGGGGTGTCGGAGATCGAGATTGAGGAGGACGACTTCAAGCTCATCATCCGGCAGAACAGCCCGCAGGTACTGATGCAGCCGACCGGCTACCCGGCCCAGAGGGGCTACGGGGCGCCCCAGCCCCAGCCGCCGTCGGGGCACCAGGCCCCGCCCCCCCAGGCCGCGCCCCAGCAGGCCCCCCAGCCCCAGCAGGCGCCCCCCGCCGGCCGGCCGGCCCCACAGCAGGGCGGTGGGGCCCAGCAGGCCCCCGCGACGGAGCCGACCCAGGACGGCGCGTCGACCTCGAACCCGGCCCAGGAGACCGCCGAGAACGGCACCGCCGAGGCCGAGGCCGACCCCACCGCCGAGGAGCACGTCGTGAAAGCCCCCATCGTGGGCACCTTCTACCGCGCTCCGTCCCCCGACTCCGATCCCTTCGTGGAGGTGGGCGACTCGGTTGGGGAGGGCGACGTGCTCTGCATCATCGAGGCGATGAAGCTGATGAACGAGATCGAGTGCGAGACGTCGGGCACCATTCAGGAGATCCTGGTGGAGGACGCCGAGCCCGTTGAGTTCGACCAGCCCCTCTTCGTGATCGAAGAGGACTAGCGCGCCCTCTCTTCCCGGCCCGGTCGGTACCTGTCGGTTGACCGGGGCCTACGCTCTGTTCGCTTCCCCCGTCTGCTCCCCCACCCACACCGGTGAGAGACATCCAGAAAATTCTGATCGCCAACCGCGGCGAGATTGCGCTGCGCATCATCCGCACCTGTCACGAGATGGGGATCAACACGGTCGCCGTCTTCTCGACGATGGACCGGGACGCCCTCCACGTCCGCTTTGCCGACGAGGCCGTCTGCATCGGGCCGCCGGCCTCGAAGGAGAGCTACCTGCGCCCCGACCGTATCATTGCCGCCGCCGAGGTCACGGGGGCCGACGCCATCCATCCCGGGTACGGATTCCTCTCGGAAAGTGCCGAGTTCAGCCAGATCTGCGAGGACAACGACGTCGAGTTCATCGGCCCCTCGCCGGAGACGATCCGCCTGATGGGGCAGAAGTCCGTGGCCAAGGAGACGATGCACGAGGCCGGCGTGCCGATCGTGCAGGGCTCCGACGGCACGGTGAACGACGTCGACGAGGCCCGCCGCGTCGCCGCCGACATCGGCTTTCCGGTCATGGTGAAGGCCGCCTCGGGCGGCGGCGGGAAGGGCATGCGGCTGGTGTGGGAGGAGGGCGAGTTCGACCGGGCCTTCAGGGGCGCGCGCTCCGAGGCCGACGCCGCCTTCGACGACCCGGCGGTCTACATCGAGAAGTTCGTCGAGAAGCCCCGCCACGTCGAGATCCAGCTGCTGGGCGACGGGCAGGGCAACGTCATGCACTTCGGGGAGCGGGAGTGCTCGATCCAGCGCCGCCACCAGAAGCTGCTCGAGGAGTGCCCGTCCCCGATCGTCGACGAGGAACTGCGTCGCGAGATGGGCGAGGCTGCCGTGCGCGGCGCCGAGGCCGTCAACTACGAGGGGGCCGGCACGATCGAGTTCCTTGTGGGCGCGGACCGCAGCTTCTACTTCATGGAGATGAACACGCGGATTCAGGTCGAGCACCCCGTCACCGAGGAGGTCACCGACTGCGACCTCGTGGAGTACCAGATCCGCGTCTCGATGGGCGAGACCGTCGAGCGGACCGCCGCCGAGATGGAGGGCCACGCCATCGAGTGCCGCATCAACGCCGAGAATCCGTTCAAGAACTTCAGTCCGGCGCCGGGCGAAATCACCGCCTTTCACCAGCCGGGGGGCCACGGCGTCCGGGTCGACACGGCCGCCTACGCCGGCTACATGATTCCCCCGACCTACGACTCGATGATCGCGAAGCTCATCACGTACGGCAAGACCCGCGAGCACGCCATCCGCAAGATGCGCCGGGCCCTCGACGAGTTCATCATCGAGGGGGTGGACACCACCGTTCCGTTCCACCGGCAGCTGATGGACGACCAGCGCTTCCGGGACGGCACCTTCGACACCCGCTTCCTCGACGACTTTGAGATGGGGCCCGCCCCCGCCGCGGCCTGACGAGCGCGCTGCGCCGCGCGTTGGGGGTTCTCCGGCGCGCGCCGTACCTTTCGATCCTCAATTCCCCCCCAATACGTTCCTTTCGACGGATGGACACCCCAGACAATCTGTACTACACGGAGGACCACGAGTGGCTCCGGCTTGAAGACGGCACCGCCACGGTCGGCATTACCGACTTCGCCCAGAGCGAGCTCGGCGACATCGTCTTCGTTGAGATTGAGCCGGAGGGGACGGAGCTCGAGCAGAACGACGTCTTCGGCACTGTCGAGGCGGTCAAGACCGTGTCGGAGCTCTACATGCCGGTGAGCGGCACCATCACGGCGGTCAACACTGATTTGGAGACGGCCCCCGAGCGCGTCAACGACGACCCGTACGGCGACGGATGGATGGTCGAAATCGAGCTTTCCGACGAGTCGGAGGTGGAGGCGCTCATGGGTGCGGATGCGTACGCCGAAACGACGTAGTCCGGCCCGAAGGGACGTCCCGAGCGTCCGGTTCAGGCGTGGAGTGCGGTGCGTATTGCGTATTCCGTATTGCGTGACGGGCTCCCGAAATACGAACCACGAAATACGCACGAGACCGCGATGCACGAAACGATCGTAATCCTGGACTACGGGTCCCAGTACACGCAGCTCATTGCGCGCCGCGTGCGGGAGACCGGGGTCTATTCGGAGATCTACCCCTGTACCGTCGACCTCGACCGGGTGGCGGCCCAGAATCCGAAGGGCCTCATCCTCTCCGGGGGGCCCTGCTCGGTCTACGACGACGACGCGCCCCAGCTGGACCCGGAGCTGCTGGATTTGCGCCGGGACGACGGCCGGCGGGTGCCGGTGCTTGGCATCTGCTACGGGCTGCAGGCCATGGCGCACCTGCTGGGCGGCCACGTCGAGCGCGCCGACCGCCGCGAGTTCGGCCGGGCCCGCATCCAGGTGACCGACGGTGCCACCGACGGAGCGGCCCTTTTCGACGACGTGCCCAGCGGGTCGACCGTCTGGATGAGCCACGGCGACCACCTCACGGAGCTGCCGGAGGGCTACGAGGTCATCGCCCGCACGGACAACGCCCCGGTCGCGGCCGTCCACGACACCGACGCCCCCCACTACGGTGTGCAGTTCCACCCCGAGGTCGTGCACACCGACTTCGGGCGGCAGATCCTCGAAAACTTTGCGTACGACATCTGCGGCTGCAGCGGCGACTGGTCGCCGGCCTCGTTCGTGGAGGAACAGACCGAGACCATCCGGGAGCGCGTGGGCGACCGGCACGTCATCCTCGGCCTCTCCGGCGGCGTCGACTCGTCGGTGGCGGCGGCGCTCCTGCACCGCGCCCTCGGCGACCAGCTCCACTGCATCTTCGTGAACAACGGCCTGCTGCGCAAGGGGGAGTGGGACCAGGTGCAGGACACGTTTCGCGGCCACTTTCAGATGGACCTGCACACGCAGGACGCCACCGAGCGCTTCCTCGAGAACCTCGAGGGCGTGGTCGACCCCGAGGAGAAGCGGGTCATCGTGGGCAACACCTTCATTGACGTCTTCGAGGAGCAGACCGACGAGATTGCCGAGGACCTGGGCCACCGGCCCGCGTTCCTGGCGCAGGGGACCCTCTACCCCGACCTGATCGAGAGCGTCTCCTTCAAGGGGCCGTCCGAGACCATCAAGACGCACCACAACGTGGGCGGGCTGCCCGAGGAGCTGGACTTCAAGCTCATCGAGCCGTTCCGGGAGCTGTTCAAGGACGAGGTGCGTGAGATCGGGCGCCTGCTCGACGTGCCCGAGCCCATCGTGGGGCGGCACCCGTTCCCCGGGCCCGGGCTGGCCATCCGCATCCTGGGCCCTGTGACGCCGAAGCGCCTGGCCCTGCTGCGGGAGGCCGACGCCATCTTTATCGACGAGCTCCGCGCCAACGACCTCTACGACGAGGTCTGGCAGGCCTTCGCCGTGCTGCTGCCGGTGCAGAGCGTCGGGGTGATGGGGGACGAGCGCACCTACGAGAACGTCTGCGCGCTCCGGGCCGTCACGAGCGTCGACGGCATGACGGCCGACTGGGCACACCTGCCGCACGACTTCCTCGGGCACGTGTCGAACCGCATCGTCAACGAGGTGCGCGGCATCAACCGCACGGTCTACGACGTCAGCTCGAAGCCGCCCGCCACCATCGAGTGGGAGTGAGGACGGGCCCGTTCGGCCGCCGGCCCGCCCCCGGTACGAAGTTGAGGCTCTCCTCCGTTACTGCGACCCCTCTCCGTCCAACTCTCCGCCTAGACGCCCGCACACTTCCCGTGTACGCTGCCCTGCCGTCTCTCGCCGCCCTCGCCCGCCCCGTCCGGCTGCTCCTGCTGGGCCTGCTGGTTGGGGGGCTGCTCGCGGGGCCGGCCCGCGGGCAGCAGACGGGCGAGATTCCGCGCAACGAGGACGCCGAGCTGATGTTTGAGCAGGGCGTGACCGCCTTCGAGCGCGGGGCCTACGCCCAGGCGGCCGAGCGCTTTCGGCTCGTGAACGACTACGGCCCCAACCGCAAGACCACCGCGGCCCTCGTGATGGAGGGGAAGGCCCTGCTCCGGCTTGGGCGCTACCAGGAGGCGGTCGATGTGGTCACGACCCTGCTCGACCGGTACCCGAGCACCTCCTACCGCTCGGAGGCCGAGCGCGTCCTCGAGGTGGCCCGCACGCGATTGAAGCGGCAGGGTCGGCGGGTCGACACGCTCCGCGTCGGCGTCGCGCTGCCGATGGGCGACGCGTACGTCGGATACGGCCAGGCCCTGTTCAACGGGATTCGGCTCGCCGTCGACGAGCACAACGGCATCCGCCGCCGCTACGTCCTTCCCCGACAGCTGTCGGGGCTCCGCGACGCGGCGGACACGCTCGACGCGGCCCGCTTCGACGTCGCGACCACGGCGGACGTCTACGGCGACAGCCTGGCCGCGGCGGAGGGGCGCACAACCGTCACGACGGCGACCGACACGGTCCGCGTCGACTCGATGCAGATCGTGACCGAGCAGCGGGGCCGGCCCGAGTGGGTCGCCAAGATGTACGTTCGGCGCCTGCCGGCCCGCAACCAGGCCGCGGCCCGCAGCGCGGTCGACTCGCTGATGCAGATCGACGGGGTCGACGTGGTTATCGGCCCCCTCTTCAGTGAGACGGCCCGCGCGGCCGGGGAGGTCGCCGAGCGGGCCCGCGTGCCGCTGGTGGCCCCCGTGGCCACCGACGAGAGCGTCTCGGCCGGAAAAGAATACGTCTTTCAGGCCAACCCGACGCGGGAGGCGCGCGGCCGCATTATGGCGCGCTTCGCCTCCGAGAGCCTCCTCACGGAGAGCGTCTCGATCATCTACGAGGCCGGCAACGACATCAGCGAGCGCATGGCGGAGGGCTTCCGGGCCGGGGCCCGCGACCAGGGACTCGGGCTTCCGTTCGAGCTTCGGCTCGAGAGCCCCCGGCAGTGGTCCCGCCTGCCGGAGGCCCTGGAGGCGGACACCACCATCACTGACTCTATGTTTGCCGCGACGGAGGCCTTCTACTTCCCGATCGCGGGCAGCAACGCCTCCGGAAAAATTCAGGACGCCCTCACCGGCCTCAATCGGCTCAACACCACGGCTCGCGTCCTCGGCAACTCGAACTGGCACAACCTTTCGGTCAAGAAGGCGGCCAGCGCGTTTACCGCCACCTACACCAACGACTTCAACGTGCAGACCGGCCGCTCGGAGGTGCAGACCTTCATCCGGCGCTACCGGCTGCTCACCGGCAACACGCCGGACAACCTCTCGGTACGGGGCCGGCGACTTGCCTATACCGGCTACGACATCGCCCGCTTCCTCTTCTCAACCCTCTCTCCGGGGCCGACGGGGCCGGCCCCCGCGGACCTGCGAACCCCGACGCCTTACGAGGGGCTCGGCACGCGCATCCACTTCAGGGAGGGAAATGTGAACCAGGCGATGTTCTTCCACCGCTACCGCAACAACCAACTGGAGCTTCTCCGGTAGGCCCGCCGCGGGTTTGAAGCGGACGGGAAGGAGGAACAGACCCCACCCGGTGCCCTTTCGATGTCGCGTCGCCGATTCTTCTTGCCTACGGGTGTACGCAGGCCTTCGGAGGCCCGGAGCCGAGTGTCGTATCTTCTTTCGGAACTGACGTCTCGTCTATGCGCCGTTCGCTTCTCGCGTATGTGAGCCTCGCTGCTCTGGTCGGGCTGGTCGCGTGCTCGGGCAGTCAGCAGATTACGGCCAGCGGCCCCAAGGATGCCTACGAGAACGGCATGGCGGAGTACCAGGAGGGCGACTACGACCGCGCCATCCGCTACTTCCGCTCCGTCTTCAACTACGGCCGCGGCAACCAGTGGGCCCCGGAGGCCCAGCTGCAGCTGGCCATGGCCCAGCGCCAGAAGAACAAGCACCTCGTGGCGGCCAACGAGTTTAAGCGGTTCACGGAGCTCTACCGGAACCACACGAAGGTGGCCCTCGCCGAGTTTGAGCAGGCGAAGTCTTACTACCTGCGGTCGCCGAAGTATCAGCTCGACCAGACGGACACGAAGAAGGCGATTGACCTCTTCCAGCTCTTCATCGACCGGCGCCCGAACCACGAGCGCGTGCCGAAGGCGCGAGAGATGGTCGACGAGCTCCAGGCGAAGCTCGCCCACAAGGCGATCGACGCCGCCCGGCTCTACGAGCGCCGCGACATGTGGCGGGCGGCCACGGAGTCGTACCGACGGGTCTTCGACCAGTACCCGGAGACGCCGTGGGCGGACGACGCCCTGTTCGGGGCGCTTCGGTCCTATCTCCGCTACGCCGACCGGAGCGTGCGGGACAAGCAGGCCGAGCGCTACGAGCGGGCCCTCGACCAGTACGCGCAGCTCCGGCAACTCTTTCCGGAGAGTTCCCTTCTCGAGCGGGCCGAGCCCCTCCAGGCCGAGGCCCAGCGCAAGCTGAAGCGCGTCCGCGAGCGGGACCAGCAGAACCAGTCGATCGCGCAGGAGGGGCCCCCGCAGTAGCGGGCCGGTGAGTCCCGATCCCCTTCCGGAAACAGAACGCACGCGGAGGCACGAGCCTCTCGGTCCGCGGTCGACAGG
>JAZKTD010000071.1:0-13290 GCA_036625705.1 Salinivenus sp. | reverse complement strand
CAGATGGTCATGTCCCGCATCCAGGACCTGCTGCCCGGCGTCGAGCAGAAGGCCTAGGGGGTGCTGTCAGATCTCGCCTGCGGCCGCGGAGGGACTACCCGGCGTCCGCCTCGACCAGCAGGCGGACCCCCTCGAGGACCAGGTGCGGGCGGTGGTGGTCGGGGTCGAGGGGGTCGGCGAGCAGCCCCCCCCACCCCCCGGTGAGCACGACGACCGGCGTGTCCGGCAGCGTGGCGGCCAGCCGGTCGGCCATGCCGCGCACCCCATCGATGAGGCCCCACATGATGCCGCTCTGAAGGGCCGCCTGCGTGGAGCGGCCCACTGGATCGTCGGGCAGGGCGAGGGACGCGTCCGGCAACTGAGCCGTGCCCGCCCGCAGCGCCCGGCGCGTGAGGGCCGGGCCGGCGGCGATGGTGCCGCCCTGATAGACCCCCTCGCGGTGCACGACCTCGCAGGTGACGGCCGTCCCCGCGTCGACGACGAGGACGCTGCGGGGACTCGCCGCGCCGAACTGCGTCCAGCCCGCCGCGGCGGCGGCCAGGCGGTCGGCGCCCAGCGTGCCGGGCGTCTCGTAGGCGAGCGCAAACGGCAACGGCATGCCCGGCCGGACGCGTGTGATGGGGGCCCCGATGCAGGCCTCGAGCGCCGTCGCTACGGCGTCGGCCGTGGCCGGGACGACCGAGGCCATCCCCACCTCGTCGACCCGTGCGGTCCCGAGATGGGGAACCAGCGCCTCCTCCCACGCGGCGGGCGTGTCCGCGTCGACCGATACGGAGAAGACACGGATCCGCTCGGCCCCCTCGAAGAGTGCCCCCTTCACGGCACTGTTGCCGACGTCGAGCGCGAGAAACATAGCGGCTGCGGGTTGAAGAGATCGGGGATGAATTTCTGAAGGCCCGGACGGGCGGGGGCAACATCCGTCCCTCGTCTCCGCTCCTGTCCATCCCCCCGCCGAGCACGCGGCGTCGATGGAAGGGGCGCAGAGGGCCTCCGCCCCCCGTTCGGGCCGGGTCAGGAGCGGCGGGTCGCCTCCCCCGAATGCAGGACTCGCGGCCCGTCCGGGGTCTCGAGCCGGAGGGCCCCGGTGTCGGTGATGCCCTGTACGACGCCGGTGACCGGGCCCTCGGCGTCCGCGACCCGGAAGGTGGCCCGCTCCCCGAGGGAGGCGAGGCGGTCGTGGAAGGCGGCCCGGACGGCGTCCTCCGACGGCGACCGGGACTGCACAGCGTCGTAGCGGGCCTCCAGCCGCCGCAGGAGCCGCGCAAAGAGTGGCGCGCGGGGGACGGCCCGGCCGGCCACGAGCCGCAGGGACGTGGCCGTGTCGGCCAGGGTGTCGGGGAAGGTGGCCTGGTTCACGTTCAGCCCCACCCCGAGGACGACGACCTCGGCCTCCTGCCGCCCGGAGATCGACGATTCCAGCAGCATGCCGCAGGTCTTCCGGCCCTCTAAAAGCACGTCGTTCGGCCACTTGAGGGCGGCCCGGTGGGGCGCCACGAACGGGTCGATGGCCTCGGCCACGGCGACGCTCGCGGCCACCGTAACGAGCCCGAGCCGGTCCGCCTCCAGCGCCGGTCGCAGCACGACGGAGAACATCAGGTTCTGCCCCTTCTTGGCCGTCCAGGTGCGCCCGTGTCGGCCCCGGCCGGCCGACTGGTACTCGGTGACCAGCACGCTGCCGTCCGGCGCCCCGTCGCGGGCCCACTCGGCGGCGGCCGTGTTCGTGGACCCGACGGTTTCGACCCCGCGCAGGGACCGCCCGAAGCGGTCGGTCTCGAGCTGGTCGCGGACGGTCTCGGCGAGCGCGAGGGCCATTCGGCGCGTTACGGGCTATAGTCGTAGAACGCGGAGACGGTGCGGAACTGGCGCGGCGTGCGGAACGGCACCTGCACCGACGCTCGGGTGCGGGTCACGTGGGGCACCCACGAGGCTCCGCCCGGTGTCCGGCGGAGACGGATGGAAAACCGACTGTTCTCGCCGAACAGGAGTGCCGTGCCGGCCCGCACCGTGGTGAGGCCGACGAGCTGGCGGGACGCCCGGTCGACGAGCAGGCGGACGTAGCGCACGCCCTGGTCCCGGCCCGTGCCGCGGTCGCGGGCCGTGGCCTCCAGCACGTACACCGGCGGTCCATTCAGCAGCGTGTCGGCCCGGAGGGCGTAGCGATACGCCTCTCGGGTCCGGGGCTCGACGTAGGCCGGCTGATCGGGGAGCACCTGGCCGGCCAGGTCGGCGGGCCGGTCGGCCGGGTTGCGGGCCGGGGCCGCGCGGCCGAACAGGCCGCCGCCCCGGAAGGTGCCCGCCGAGTCGCGCCGCTGGACGACGCCGCGCTCGGGGGCCGGCGCGTAGCGGAGCACGTACGAGCGCACCGCCGTCGCCACGCCCGACGGGCTGAGCTGCTCGGTGCGGACCGAGCGCGTCACGTGGTACCGGTCGAGGACCGCAAACGCCGAGTCGAACGCCGTCCGCCGCATCGAGGTCAGAACGGCGAGGGCCGAGTCGCGCCCGACGGTCGACGTGATCGTGTCGGACGGCACGAGGGCCGGGTCGGGGCGCGTCCCCGAGGCACCGCAGCCCGCGAGGCCGAGGGCGCCCGCGAGTAGCGCGACGGCCGCGAGGGCGTGTAAAGAACGGGCGTGTTCGGACCGCGGCGGATGCATCACTGGCCGTCGATTTATATGTTAGTTTGGGTTCCGGTACCGCTAGCCCAAAACCGAGCAAAAGTTTCGGCGGGCGGAACCGGCTTCGTGAAGTCTTCGGGTTCCCGGGGCCGCCTTCTTCGCCCCGCCGCCCCCCGCTCACTCGATGCGAACCGGCGTGTGCCGCGCATGGACGTCCCTTCACACGACTCCCCCTACGACGAGGTCCTGGCCGTGGCCGTCCGGGCGGCCCGGCGCGGCGCGAGCCTCATCCGCGACCGCGCGGGCCGGCGCGACGAGGTCCGCACGAAGGCGACCAACGACTTCGTGACCGCGACCGACGAGGCGGCGCAGGCGGCCATCCTGTCGGTCCTGAACGACGCGACGCCCGGGATCGACGTGATTGCCGAGGAGGGGGCCGACCTCGACGCCCACGCCCGCTCGGCCGACGGCCGGCGCTGGATCGTCGACCCGATCGACGGCACGACGAACTTCATGCAGCAGGTGCCGCCCTACGCCGTGAGCATCGCCCTTCAGGAGGCCGACGCCGCCGCCGCGGGCGTCGTGCTCGACGTGCCGCACGACGAGCTGTTCACCGCCGTGGCCGGCCACGGGGCACAGTGCAACGGCCACCCCATCGGCGTGTCCGACACCGACGCCTTCGCCGACGCCTTCCTCGCCACGGGCTTCCCCTACCGCCGCTTCGAGCACACCGAGCAGTACCTCGACGTGCTCGGCGGCCTCCTCCGGGCCGCCCGGTCCGTGCGCCGCCACGGGGCCGCGGCCGTCGACCTGGCGCGGGTGGCCTGCGGCCGGTTCGACGGCTTCTTCGAGACGGGCCTGAGCCCCTGGGACGTGGCGGCGGGCCTCCTCCTGGTCCGCGAGGCCGGCGGGCGCGTCACCGACTACCGCGACGACGGCGGCCTCACGCCCCTCTTCGATCAGCAGCTCTGCGCCACGAACGGCTCGGTGCACGCCCCGCTGCTTGACCATCTGGCCGCCATGAAGGACATTCGGCTGTAGCCGCCCCTTTCACACTCCATTTTTCAACCGACCCTTCTTCCCCATCCATGGCTGGACACGACCTGCTCGACGGCAAAACCGGCGTCATCTTCGGCCCCCTCAACGAGGAAAGCATCGCCTGGTCCCTCGCCCAGGCCTGCCACCGAGAGGGCGCCGAGTTTACCCTCTCCAACGCCCCGGTGGCCCGCCGCTTCGGCAGCCTCGACGAGTTGGCCGAGGCGACCGACAGCCCCATCATCTGGGCCGACGCCACCGACGACGAGGACCTGGAAGCGCTCTTCGACGAGGTCAAGGACACGCACGGGCAGATCGACTTCATCGTCCACTCCATCGGCATGGGCGTGAACGTGCGCAAAGACGTGCCCTACGAGGACCTCAACTACAACTGGTACGAGCAGACGCTCGACGTCTCGGCCGTGAGCCTGCACCGCATCGTGCGCCACGCGCTCGACACCAACGCCATCGCCGACGGCGGCTCGATCCTGGCCATGACCTACATCGGCGCCCAGCGCATCTTTTCTAAGTACTCGGAGATGGGCGACGCGAAGGCGCTGCTCGAGAGCATCGTCCGCTCGTTCGGCTACCGGCTCGGGAAGCGCGACATCCGGATCAACGCCATCTCGCAGAGCCCGACCAAGACGACCGCTGGCTCCGGCATTGAGGGCTTCGACGCGATGTACGAGTTCGCCGAGCGCGTCGCCCCCCTCGGCAACGCCGACGCCGACGCCTGCGCCGACTACGCGGTCACGCTCCTGAGCGACCTGACGCGCATGGTCACCATGCAGACCCTCTACCACGACGGCGGCTTCTCGAGCATGGGGATCTCCGACGAGATTGTGGAGGCCCTCGAGGACGCGCTGACCGAGGACGAGTAGCGTTACAGGTTGGAACGTTGCACGTTGACCGTTCCAACATTCAACGTATCAACCTTCCAACGCAGTGGTCAAGCTCTTCGTCACCGACATCGACGGCTGCCTGGCGAGTCCGTACACGCCGTACGACCTCGACGGCCTCGCCACGCTCCGCCGCTACGGCCACGACACCGGCCCGCCCACGGCCCCCCACGCGGCGCCCGCCCTCTCCATTTGCTCGGGACGCCCCTACCCCTACGTGGAAGCGATGAGCCAGGCCCTGGGCCTGACCGTGCCCGTGCTCTTCGAGGGCGGCGGCGGCCGGTTCGACCCCGTCGAGGCCCAGACGACCTGGTCGCCGGCCCTGACCGATGAGATCGAGGCCGAGATCGCCGAGGTGCGGCACTGGTTCGTCACCGAGTGCATCCCCGACACCAAGATGTCGATCGACCACGCCAAGCGCACGCAGGCGGGCATCGTCTCGCCCGACCCGGACGAGATCGCCGACGCGCGGGCCCGCACCGAGCAGTTCGTCGAGGCCCACGTGCCGGACCTCCGCGTCTTTTCGACCGAGGTGTCGGTCGACGTTGTGCCCCCGGGCATCACGAAGCGCAACGGCCTGGAGTGGCTCGCCGATCACCTCGGCGTCGCGCTGGAGGAGACCGCCTACATCGGCGACACGGACTCCGACCTGGAGGCCCTGAGCGTCGTTGGCACTTCGTTTGCGCCCGCCAATGCCGACGAGGAGGTGCTCCGGACCGTCGACCGCGTGACGGACGGGGCTGTCCTCGACGGGACGATCGAGGCCTACCGCCGCTGTCTCGAGCAGAACCGAGCGTAGGCGGGGCCGCCCGTTCCGAACCTCTCGCGCGGATGCAAAGTAGACCCCTACAGCCCGTGTCTCCCGCCCGACGCCCGCTCAACGCTCCGTCTCCCATGCGCACGGTCGGCTGGTGTCTTCTGCTTCTGGGGCTGGTGGGCCTCGCGTCCCCGGCGCCCGCCCAGCTTACAAGTCCCACGCCCGCAGAGTGGTCGGGCCTGACGGCGCCCCTCGACTCGGCCGCGTCGACCGCCCCCTCGCGCCGGGCGGCCCCGGCCGACGCCGCGCTCCACCACGTGGTGGGCCGGACGGCCACCCTCTACAACCACTCCGACTCTACGGCCCCCGTGGGGACCCTGCCGGCCCGAACGCCGCTCCACCGTCTCAGCTGCTCCGGCGCCTGGTGCCGCGTGCGCACCGACGCGGGCCGCTCCGGCTACGTCCCCGCCGCCGCCATCTCGGACGTCTGGATTCGCGTCTCGAAGGCCGAGCGCCGCCTGTACCTCTACCGAGGCCCCCGGCTGGTCGACGTCTACAACATCGACATCGGGTACAACACCTTCGCCGACAAGGCGCAGCGCGGCTCCCAGGCGCAGCGCGACCACTGGCGCACCCCGGAGGGCACCTTCTACGTCGTGGACAAAAATCCACAGAGCCAATTTTACAAGGCGCTCGTTCTCAACTATCCTACTAGCGCCGACGCCGAGCGGGGGCTGGAGCAGGGCCTCATCTCTCGCAGCGAGTACGACGCCATCGTCCAGGCCCAGGAGCAGTTCCGCATGCCGCCCATGAATACCGACCTCGGCGGGTGGATCGAAATCCACGGGGAGGGAACGGGGGCCGCAACGAACTGGACCCAGGGCTGCGTCGCGGTGGAGAACCGCGTCATGAACCAGCTCTGGACGCGGGTCGCCGTCGGCACCCCCGTGCTCATCGAGTAAGGCGGCCCCGGGACTGACCTCACGCCCCCGCTCGGCCCTTGCACACCCTTCACCCCCCTACTACCACTCACCCACACGCACGCCATGGTCGCTACACGATGGATTGCCCCCACCCTCACTGGACTTTTCCTCATTCTCGCCGGCTGCGGAGGCGGCGGCGGGGACCCGGCCGCCCCCCCGTCCGGCTGGAACGCCACCGAGACCCGTATGTGGGCCCCGGACGTCGACACGTCGGAGGTCTTTCGAAATATGAGCAGCCTGGAAGCGATGGGCATCATCGGCGAGGACGTCGCCTTTGGCAGCGGCTCCGTGAGCCAGGAGCAGTTCCAGAACGCCGTCAAGCGCAGCCTCCTGGAACTCTACCGCAGCAACCCCGCCGTCGTCGACTCCCTGTTTGAGGAGCATGCCGTTCCGGTTCTGCAGGACGCCGACCTGGGAAGCGACATTGTCGAGGAGGACAAAATCAAGCAGAAGATCCTCGACAAGTACGGCCAGAAGGCCCTGAAGGCCGTCGACGAGCACTACGAGCAGCCCATTATCCAGGAGGGCATCACCGACCTTCCGTACCCGGACAGCCTCCGCACCGAGGAGAACAGCGGGCGCGTCGAGGTGCAGGTCCACGTCACCGCCGACGGCACGGTCGACGCCGTAGAGGTCGTAGAGGGGACCCATCCGGTCCTCAACGCCATCATTATGCGGGGCGCCGCGACGGCGACAACCTGGAATCCCGCCTACGTGACGCAGGACGGCGAACAGACGCCGTACCCCGGATGGGGCCGTCTGTCCACCAACTTCCCCGCCCCGCGTTAGGAATAAGGCCGCGTTGCCGCGAAGCGCCGAGCCGGGGTCCGGCGGGTCTTGTCCGTCGGGCCCCGGCTTTGTTGCTTCGGGCCGGCTACGCCACGAGCACGCCCGCTATGGTCGCCGTCAACCAGGAGGCGAGGGCACCCCCCAGGACGGCGCGCAGCCCGAGCGCGGCGATCTCGCTCTTACGCGACGGCGCGATGCCCCCGATGCCCCCGATCTGAATGGCGATCGAGGAGAAGTTGGCGAAGCCGCAGAGCGCGTAGGTGCCGATGATGACCGACCGCTCGCTCAGGCTCGACCGCAGGTCGCGCAGCGAGGCGTAGGCGACGAATTCGTTGACCGCTACTTTTTCGCCGAGGAGCGTGCCGAATCGGAGAATGTCGGCCGCCTCCACCCCCATCGCCCAGGCCAGCGGGGCGAAGAGGAACCCGAAGACCGCCTCCAGCGACAGCGCCTCGAAGCGCCCGCCGGAGGCCTGTTCGACCAGGGCGTTGGCGTTGTAGAGCTCGACGCCGTAGACGGTGGGCGCCCCCAGCCACTCGAAGCCGGCGTTGATGGCCCCGATGAGGGCGATGAACGCCAGCAGCATTGCGCCCACGTTCAGGGCGAGCCGGAGGCCGTCGGACGCCCCGCTGGCGGCGGCCTCGATGACGTTGTCGTTCTCCTCGTGGTCCTTGATCTCGGCCCCGCCCCGCGTGGTGGGCGTCCCGGTCTCGGGCACCAGAATCTTCGCCATCACGATGGCCGCGGGCGCGCTCATCACCGAGGCCGACAGGAGGTGCTTCGCGAAGAGCCGGCGCGACTCGGGCGAGTCGCCGCCCAGAAAGCCGATGTAGGCGGCCAGCACGCCACCGGCTATGGTCGCCATGCCCCCGGTCATGAGCGTCATGATCTCGCTGCGGGTCATGTCCTCGACGTAGGGCTTCACGGCCAGCGGCGCCTCGGTCTGCCCGATGAAGACGTTGGCGGAGGCGGCCAGCGACTCGGCCCCGGAGATGCGGAGCGTCTTCTGCATGACCCACCCCATGCCCTGCACGAGCGGCTGCACGAGGCCCAGGTGGTACAGCACCCCCATCAGCGAGGCGAAGAACACGATCGTGGGCAGCACCTGAAAGGCGAAGTTGTTGCCCTCCTCCGGGTTGCCGAGGTCGCCGAAGATAAACTCCGACCCCTCGTACGTAAACGAGAGCAGCGTGTCGAAGAACGTGGCGAGGGTGTCGAACACCATCTCGCCCGGCCCGGTCTTGAGGACGAGGAGGGCAAAGACGAGCTGGAGGCCGAGGCCCGCGGCCACGAGGCGCCAGTTGATGGCCTTCCGGTTTGTGGAGAAGAGGACGGCAATGCCGAGAAAGACGGCGACGCCGACCAGTCCGCGGAGCAGGACGACGGGGAACGACATGGAGAGGGCACTGGGATCTGTGCGGGAGCGTGGGCGTGCCGTTCGGGAGGCGGTGTGCCTCGCCGGGCGGACGCCTGGTCGAGACCGGGCCGGACGTACGGCCCCGAAGACCTACGGCCCCAAAATAGAAGCACGGGGCGGAATGACAAAGGCACTCGGGCCCGGCCCCTCCCGGGACGGGCGCAACGACGAAGAGGGCGCCCGGCTCGGGGCCCGGCGCCCTCCGGCGTCCTCGTGCCGCGCATGCGGCGACCGCTACGGTTGGTTCGACGAGGAACCGTCCTCGGTGCTGGTCTCGTCCGGGGCGGTCCAGGTGTTGTTGTTCGGGTTCACGTCCGGCAGGAGCTGATTGGGGTCGAGCTGCACCTCCTGCAGGCGTCCGGTCAGCATCAGGGTGTGGGCGTCCTGCGTGAAGAACGCCTCCGCCGGGATGCGCCGCCGCTCGGAGGTCCCGTCCGCGTACGTGAGCCCGACGGTGACCGGCAGCATCAGCTCGTCCCGCTGCTCGATCGTCACGCGCGTCGTGTCGCCGGTCGCGACGTCGGCGACGGCCTGGTCGACGGTGTCGGTCTCGTAGAACCAGCTGCGCCAGAACCAGTCGAGATCCTCGCCGGTCACGTCCTCGAGGGTCCGGAAGAAGTCGGCCGGCTTCGGGTGCTTGTAGGCCCACCGGTCGAAGAAGGCCCGAAAGGCGGCGTCGAACCGCTCGGGGCCGACGACGTAGTCGCGCAGCAGCATGAGGCCGTTGGCCGGCTTCAGGTACGCCAGGAAGCCGAGGGCCCGGTCGCGGATGTGGTCGGCGTAGGTCATGATCGGCTGGTCGGAGAAGGGCGAGGGGGCAAACCGCCGCCCGATGATCCGCGAGTTTTGCTGGAGGCTCTGCCGGTTGCCTTCGTCGTAGAAGGCGTCCTCGGAGTACTGGTTGAGGAACGTGTTGAGGCCCTCGTCCATCCAGGCCCAGCGCCGCTCGTCGGTGCCCACCACCATTGGAAACCAGGTGTGGCCGAACTCGTGGTCAGTGACGCCGAAGAGGTCGCGACCGCGGGACTCGACGTCGCAGAACATGATCTGCGGGTACTCCATCCCCGCCACGACGCCGGCCACGTTGACGGCGTTCGGGTAGGGATAGGGGGCCAGGAAGTCCGAGTAGAATTCGACGGAGTGCTGCACGTACTCGGTCGACTCTTCCCAGCCCGGGTTGGACTCGGTGCCGAGCCCTTCCTGCGGGTAGAAGGACTGGGCCAGCACCGTGCGGTCGCCGGCGTCGGCCCGCGCGGCGTCCCAGAGAAAGGCCTGCGAGGCCGCCCACGAGAAGTCGCGGACGCTTTCGGCCGTGTAGCGCCAGGTGAGCGGCCCGCTGCCGTCGGGCCGCGTGCCGGGGCTTCCCACCTCGCCCTGCCCGAGGATGGTGGTCGTCTCCCGGCTCTGGCGGGCCTCGCTCAGGCGCTCGCGCTGCGTGTCGGTCAGCACCTCGCCCGGGTTCTGGAGGCGGCCCGTAGCGGCCACGATGAAGTCGCGGGGCACCGTGATGTTGACGTTGAAGGTGCCGTACTCCAGGTAGTACTCGCCCTGGCCCAGGTAGGGCAGCGGGTTCCAGCCGTGGACGTCGTCGTAGACGTACATCCGGGGGTACCACTGCGCGAGCTGGTAGACGGTGCCCTGCTCGACGTCGAGGACGCCGTGGCGGTCGGCCCCGAACTCCGGAATCTGGAAGTGCCAGTCGATGGTGAGCTCGAGCGTCCCGCCGCCGGCGGCCAGCGGCTCGTCGAGGGGCACGAGCAGGCGGGTCCCCTGCACCGAGTAGTCCGGCTGGACCGTCTCGCCGTTCCGCGTCACCTCGACGCTGGAGAGGGTGTACCCGGCGTCCTCGAAGAAGCCGCTGAAGCGGGCGTCGGACGGCACCACGCGGGCCCCGCGGCTGTCGGGCCGGAAGTAGTTCTGCTCGAGCTGCACCCAGAGCCGCTCCAGCTCCTGCGGCGCGTTGTTGGTGTAGGTGATCGTCTGCCGGCCGGTGAGCTCGCGGGCGGCGGTGTCGAGTTCGACGTCGATCTGGTAGTCGGCCTCGTTCTGCCAGTACTGGTCGCCCGGCCGCCCGTCGGCGGCGCGGTACTCATTGGGGTCGGGCAGGTCCAGGGGCTCGAAGGACTCGAGGTTATGCTGCGGGACGTTCTGGCCGAGGGCGGGCAGGGCGGTGAGGAGGCCCACGACGGCCCAGAGCGCCACACGGAAGCGACCGGTCATAAAAACGGCGGATCGGTGGAGGAAAGATCGTGACAGACGTTTTCAACCTAACGCCCCGTTCCGCCAATTGGAACGAAGAGCGGATTAAAGGACGACGGACGCTGCCGGACGGACCCGCCCCTCGTCCCTCAGGACACCCGCTCGAAGATCTGTCGCATCTCGCGGCGGAGCTGCTCGGGCAGGGAGGTCGTGACGTCGCCGATCGTGAGGGTGACGCCGCCCGTCTCCGCCATGGTGAGGAACGTCTGCTGTGAGACGTAGACCGTGACGGGCCCCACGCCGCCGTCCGCGGGCGGGTCGATGCTCTTGACGGGGAGCGTCTCTCCGCCGTAGCCGATCGAGACGTCGGCGTCGGGCGCGGCCCCGATCAGGCTCAGGGCCCAGCGGGTGGAGTCCATCGTCGTCTCGACGCCCATGGCCCGGACCGAGAGCCCCTCCGCCAGGCTATGGGGCTGGGCCGTGAGGGTCATCTTCTGTCCCCGGGCCCCCTCCACGGTCTCGATGTTCTCGGACTGGCCCTGGGCGAGGAGGGGTACCAGTAGGCCGAGAAGGCTGATCAGCACGAACCGACGGGCAGGGGTCATCATGTTACCAGGGAGGATGCATCTGGGGAAGGTGAAAGAGATAAACGCTGACGGCACAAAGACGTTCATCTCCGGTGGCATAATCAGCCACGACGAATCCCCGCTTGTCCCAACGCCTTCTCCTATGCAAACCACATTCGACCAGAAGGACGCTGCGCGCTCGGCCGTGTGGGACGCCCTCGAGGAAGAGGGCGTGGCCCGGTTCCCGTCGGCGAACCGACGACGGCGCGGGCGGTAGAGGAACTGATCGTTGCCCTTCCCCGAACTGCCCCCCGGTGCCGTGCTGTCGTCCCCGATGCAGACCCGCGCCCCCGTGCTGCGTCCCCGCATCTTTGCCGAGGTGCCGTCCGTGATGGCGGGCATGAGTACCCGGCATGGGGGCGTTAGCGGGCCGCCCTACGCGACGCTCAACCTGGGCCGGCACGTGGGCGACGATCCCAGCTGCGTGGAGACGAACCGACGCCGCTTCTGCGCGGCCCTCGATGCGGACCCCGCCTGGCTGACCACCGCCGGGCAGGTGCACAGCGCCACCGTCCGCGTCGTCGACGCTCCCCGACACGAGCCCTTCTGCGACGCCCTCGTGACCACGACCGCGGAGCTGCTTCTCACCGTCGCCACGGCCGACTGTGGCCCGGTCCTCCTGGCCGACCCCGAGCACCGGGTGGCCGCGGCCTGCCACGCCGGCTGGCGCGGCGCGGTGGCCGGCATCGCGGCCGACACTGTGGCCACGATGGTCGACCAGGGGGCGTCGGTGACCTCTATCCGGGCCTTCGTGGGCCCCTGCATCTCGCGGGACGCGTTCGAGGTGGGGCCCGAGGTGGCGGCCCGCTTCGACGACGCCGTGGTGCACCGCCGCGACGAATGGCCGCGCCCGCACGTCGACCTCAAGGCCGCGCTCCGGCGCCAGCTCGAGGCGGCGGGCCTGCCGCCCGGCGCCGTGGAGGTCTCCGACCGCTGCACGGCGACGGAGACGGAGACGTTCTTCTCGCACCGCGCCAGCGACGGCTCGACCGGGCGCATGTTCGGAGGGGTCGTCCTCCGCAACTGACGTCCCGGCGGCCTGCTCGTCCGGCCTCGCTCCCGCGTTCCTCCTCGTCCCTCGTGCTGGTTCGTTCGTCGACGTACGCCCCGCCGCCGCTTCTCTCCAACGGCCACCTGCAGACGCTCGTCGCCTCGCTGCTCCGGCGGGTCGACTTCGCCTACGACCGGCGCGAGCGCATCGACACGACGGACCGGGACTTCCTGGATCTCGACTGGGCGGCGGCCCGCCCCGACGCCGCCTCGTCCCGCGTGGCCGTGCTCTCCCACGGACTGGAGGGCAGCACCGACCGGTCGTACATGCGCGGCATGGCCCGGGCGCTCACACGGCGGGGATGGGACGTCTGCGCCTGGAACCTGCGGGGCTGCAGCGGCCCGCCGAACCGGCACGCCGCCACCTACCACAGCGGCAAGACCGAGGACCTCGCCCGCGTCGTCGACCACGTCCTCGACCGCGGCTACGCGACCGCGGCGCTCGTGGGATTTAGCCTCGGGGGCAACCTCACGCTCAAGTACCTCGGCGAACGGGGGCCGGCCGTCGACGACCGGATCCGCGGCGCCGCCGCGTTCTCGGTGCCGGTCGACCTGAAGGCCTCCTCCCGGCAGATCGGCCGCGCCACGAACTGGCACTACACGCAGTATTTCCTCCGCTCACTCGGGCGGAAGATTCGCCGGAAGGCCGAGCAGCACCCGGACGTCGTGCGTGCCAGGGCGCTCCGTCAGGTCCGCACCCTCCGCGACTTCGACGACGCCTACACCGCCCCGCTCAACGGCTTCCGCGACGCCGACACCTACTACCGCGCGGCCAGTAGCAAGCCGCTCCTCTCGGCGATCGCGGTGCCCACCCTCCTCGTGAACGCCGCCAACGATCCCTTCCTCGCCGCCTCGTGCTACCCCACCGACCGGGCCGCCGGGCACCCGTACCTGACCCTCGAGGTGCCGCCGAGCGGGGG
>JAZKTD010000070.1:0-13341 GCA_036625705.1 Salinivenus sp. | reverse complement strand
CATCGACGATCCAAATGCCCTCGTCCCCGGCCCCCTCAATCGTCGTGTTTGTGATGGCGTAGTCGCCGTTCGTCCCCCCGTAGGTGCCGATTGGCCCCCCACGGATTTCGGTGTCCGACACCGTGATTCCGGTATCGTTTGGCCGAATGGCCGACGAGGTGGAGGTGAGATTGGGCCCACGGTCGATCGTTAAGTTCCCGAGCTCAACCCCTTCAATCCCGTCCCTCACCTTGATCGTTGCGGCAGAGTTGCCGGCGGCACTGGACGTGTGCTGGATGGTGATGCCCGCTGTCCCGCCCTTGACTTCGACCGTCGTGATCTCCGGTCCCGTCTCACGGACAAGAATGGCGGGCGCTTGACCGGAGCTGGCCGCCGACTCAATGGTGACGGCGCCACCAACCGCCTTCAGCTCTATATTCTTCTCGATGGTAATATTTTCATCAGAGCTGTATTTGCCTGTACAAATGTAAACAACCTCCCCGGCAGAAGCGTCCGCAACGGCCTGATCTACTCGGTCATAGACCGCGTTGGTGCCACTGCAGTCGACGCTTCCCCCCTGCCCTTTTTTGGCCTGTCCGTCCTCGTCGACGACAAGGTCCGCGACAGTCGGAGCGGCGCCGAAAAGGGCCCAGACCAGGAGCAGGAGCGAAATGACGGAAAGATACGCGACCGGCGAGCTGTAGCGAGAACGGGCCATACCTGGATGATCGGTGTGTTCAGAAGAAAGGCTGTGGACCTGAACGTCCGGGGTCCTCCCGGGCGCAGAGAAGAGGAAACAGACCGGAAGGACGCTCTGCAGGACTTGCTATCTCAAAGAGCATTCCAAAGCCCCTACAATCCACTGCGGCACAAAACAAAAGCCCCGCCTCCGGAAAGGAGACGGGGCTCGGATTCGTAAAATGTAGGCGTCCGGACTAGCCGTCGGACTCGGAGGCCTCGATCTGCTCGACCTCCTCCTCGCTCGGGGCGCCGTCGCCGGCCGCACCGTCGCCCGCAGGGGCCTCGCCGTCGCCCCCGATCGCGGCCTGCAGCTCCTCGAGCTCGGACTTCGAGCCGACCACGAGGTCCCGGTACTGCTTCTGGCCGGTGCCCGCCGGGATGGAGTGGCCCACGATGACGTTCTCCTTCAACCCGTCGAGCGGGTCGGTCTTCGCCTCGATGGCCGCGTTGGTCAGGACCTTGGTCGTCTCCTGGAACGAGGCCGCCGAGATGAAGGAGTCGGTCGCGAGGGACGCCTTCGTGATGCCGAGCAGCACCGGCTCGCCCACCGCGGGACGTGCCTCTCGGACCTGAATCTCGTCCTTGTCCTCGCGCTTGAGCTCGGAGTTGAGCTCTCGCAGGCGCCGGCGGCTGATGATCTCCCCGATCTCGATGTCCGAGTCGCTCGGGTCGGTGACGACGAACTTGTCGTAGAGCTCGTCGTTGGCCTCGGCCATCTTCTGGCGGTCGACCACGTCCTCCTCGAGGAAGTTCGTGTCCCCCGGCGAGGTGATGTTGACGCGCTTCATCATCTGCCGGATCACGACCTCGAAGTGCTTGTCGTCGATGTCGACGCCCTGCAGGCGGTACACCTCCTGCACCTCGTTGAGAAGGTGCTCCTGGACGGCGCGCGGGCCCTTGATCGACAGGATGTCGTGCGGGGCGATCTGGCCGTCGGAGAGCCGGTCGCCGGCCTCCACGTAGTCGCCCTCGTGGACGAGCATGTGCTTCGACAGGGAGACCATGTAGCTCTTCTCCATGTCGCCGTCGCGGCTCGTGACGATGACCTCCTGGGAGCCGCGCTTCTGATCGCCGAAGCTGACGATGCCGTCGATCTCGCTGACCTCGGCCGGATCGTCCGGCGTGCGGGCCTCGAAGAGCTCCTCGACGCGCGGCAGGCCGCCGGTGATGTCGCTGGTCTGTGCCGCCTGACGCGGCATCTTCGCGAGGGTCTGGCCGGCCTGCACCTCGTCGCCCTCGTCGACCTGGATGCGGGCATCGACCGGCATGTTGTAGTCCCGGTCGTCGCCCTCCTCGGTCTCGACGATAATCGTCGGGGTGAGGGTGCGCTCTCGGCTCTCGACGATCACCTTCTCCTTGTGGCCGGTCTGCTCGTCGGTCTCCTCGCGGTAGGTGGTCCCTTCGGTCACGTCTTCGAAGCGCACCGTGCCGCTGGCCTCCGTGAGGATGAGGCTGTTGTACGGGTCCCAGCTGGCGAGGACGTCGCCCTCCTCGACCTCCTGGTCCTCGTCGACGGTCAGCTCGGCGCCGTAGGGCACCACGTAGCTCGTGAGCTCGCGGCTGTCCTCGTCGGCGTCCATGATGCGGATCTCGCCCTGACGCGTCAGGACGATCTCCTTCGGGCCGTCGGCGTCCTCGTAGGTGACGGTCCGCAGGTTCTCGAACTCGACGACGCCGTCGAACTTGGCCTGGATCGTCGACTCGGCCGAGACGCGCGTGGCGGTACCGCCGGTGTGGAAGGTCCGGAGCGTCAGCTGCGTGCCCGGCTCCCCGATGGACTGGGCGGCCACGACGCCGATCGACTCGCCGACCTCGACCATGCGCCCGGTCGCCAAGTTGAGCCCGTAGCAGAGCGTGCAGACGCCCCGCTCGGCCTCGCAGGTCAGCACCGACCGGATCTCGATCTCCTCGATCGAGGTCTCGGCGATGCGGTCCGCAATCTCCTCGGTGATCACCTCGTTGGCCTCGACGATCAGCTCGTCGGTGTGCGGGTCGTAGACGTCGTGCACCGACACCCGACCCTCAATGCGGTCGGAGAGCGGCGCCACGACCTCCTCGTTGTCCTTCAGTGCCCCGACGCTAATGCCGCGGAGCGTGCCGCAGTCGTGCTCGGTCACCGTCACGCTCTGGGTCACGTCCACGAGACGGCGGGTGAGGTAGCCGGCGTCGGCGGTCTTGAGCGCCGTGTCGGCCAGGCCCTTCCGCGAGCCGTGGGTGCTGATGAAGTACTCCTGCACCGAGAGGCCTTCCTTGAAGTTCGAGAGGATCGGGTTCTCCAGAATCTCGCCGCCGCCCCCGCCCTCGCCGACGCTTTTCTGCGGCTTGGCCATCAGGCCCCGCATGCCGCCGAGCTGGCGGATCTGCTCCTTCGAGCCTCGGGCCCCGGAATCGGCCATCGTAAAGATGGGGTTGAAGCCCTCCTTGTGCTCCTTCAGGGCGTTGAAGAGGACCTGCGACACCTGGTTGTTCGTCTTCGTCCAGACGTCGATGACCTGGTTGTAGCGCTCGTTGTCCGTGATGAAGCCCATCGCGTAGTTCTGCTCGGCCTGCTCGACCTTCTCGTTGGCCTCCTCGATGAGCTTCTCCTTCTCCTCCGGCACGATGATGTCGGAGAGCGAAAAGGTCATGCCCGAGGTCGTCGAGCGCCGGAAGCCCATGTCCTTGATGTCGTCCAGGAACTGGGCCGTCTGCTGGAAGCCGGTCTCCTTCAGCACGCGGGCGATCACCGGACGGATGTTCTTCGTCGTCAGGACCTCATTGACGAAGTCCATGTTGCCGGGGATCGTCTCGTTGAAGATGACGCGCCCGACGGTGGTGTCGATGATCTCCCCCGTGCCGTCCGGGTCCCGGAGCTTAATCTTCGCGTGGAGAGCCACCTTGTCCTGGTCGTAGGCCTGGCGCACCTCGTCGACACCCGTGAAGCGCATGCCCTCGCCCTTCTGGTTGGCCTTCGCCTTGGTGATGTAGTAGAGGCCGAGGACCATGTCCTGGCTCGGCACCGCCAGCGGGCCGCCGTCGGCCGGACTCCGCACGTTGTGGCTCGACAGCATGAGCACCATGCTCTCGAGGCACGCCTCGTGGGAAAGCGGCACGTGCACGGCCATCTGGTCCCCGTCGAAGTCGGCGTTGTACGCCGGGCACACGAGCGGGTGGATCTCGATGGCCTTGCTCTCGGTGAGGACCGGCTGGAAGGCCTGGATGCCGAGACGGTGGAGCGTGGGCGCCCGGTTGAGCAGGACCGGTCGTCCCTGAATGACCTTCTCCAGAATGTCCCAGACGTCCTGCGATTTCTTGTCGACGTACTTCTTCGCGCTCTTGACCGTTTTGACAATGCCGCGCTCGATCAGCCGTCGGATGATGAACGGCTTGAAGAGCTCGACGGCCATTTCCTTCGGCAGGCCGCACTGATGCAGCTCCAGGTGCGGGCCCGAGACAATGACCGAGCGGCCGGAGTAGTCGACCCGCTTGCCGAGCAGGTTCTGGCGGAAGCGGCCCTGCTTGCCCTTCAGCATGTCCGAGAGGCTCTTGAGGGGCCGGTTCGAGGAGCCGCGGACGGAGTTCGACTTGCGGCTGTTGTCGAAGAGCGAGTCGACGGCCTCCTGCAGCATCCGCTTCTCGTTGCGGAGGATGACCTCCGGCGCCTTGATGTCGATGAGGCGCTTGAGGCGGTTGTTGCGAATGATGACCCGCCGGTACAGGTCGTTGAGGTCACTGGTGGCGAAGCGCCCGCCCTCCAGCGGCACCAGCGGCCGCAGCTCCGGCGGAATAACGGGAATGACCCGCATCACCATCCACTCCGGCTTGTTCTCGCCGTTCTGGTTGGCCTCGCGGAACGCCTCGACGACGTTGAGCCGCTTGAGGGCCTTCGCCTTCCGCTGCTGACTGGTTTCGGTCTTGACCTGGTAGCGGAGCTCCTGGGCGATCCGGTCGAGCTCGAGGCGCTCGAGCATCGTCTCGATGGCCTCGCCCCCGATCATCGCGATGAATTTCTCCGGGTCCTCGTCGTTGAGCCGGTTGTTGTCCTCCCGGATCTGGTAAAGGATGTCGAAGTACTCCTCCTCGGTCAGGAGCTGATTCTTCTCCACGCCCAGCCGCTCGGCCGTGCCGGGCTGGATGACGATGTAGTTCTCGTAGTAGATCACCTTCTCGAGGTCCTTGGACTTCAGGCCCAGAAGGTGCCCAATCTTGTTCGGGAGCGTCTTGAAGTACCAGATGTGGACGACCGGCACGCTGAGGGTGATGTGCCCCATGCGCTCGCGCCGAACGGCCTTGCGGGTCACCTCGACCCCGCACCGGTCACAGATGATGCCCTTGTACCGGATGCGCTTGTACTTCCCGCAGTGGCACTCGTAGTCCTTGACCGGGCCGAAGATCTTCTCGCAGAAGAGCCCGCCCATCTCCGGCTTAAACGACCGGTAGTTGATCGTCTCCGGCTTCATGACCTCGCCGTAGGACCGCTCCAGGATGTCCTCCGGAGACGCGAGGCTGATGGTAATGTTGTCGAAGTTCTTTTCGATCTCCTTCGAGTTTCCGTACGGCATATGCGGTGTAGTGTGGAATTCGGAAGCGGAGGTCAGGAGGAAGGAGCAGGCGCAGCGGGGCCAACCCCGAGGGACCGCCTCGGGGCCACGTCCCGCTCCGCACTTTTACCGTCAGTCGAGCGTCACCTCGAGGCCGAGGCCCTGGAGCTCGCGGACGAGCACGTTGAAGCTCTCGGGCACGCCCGGCGACGGGAGGTTCTTGCCCTTGACGATCGACTCGTAGGCCTCGGACCGGCCCTGGACGTCGTCGGATTTGTAGGTGAGCATCTCCTGCAGGGTGTTGGAGGCGCCGTAGGCGTAAAGGGCCCACACCTCCATCTCCCCGAGGCGCTGGCCGCCGAACTGCGCCTTGCCGCCGAGCGGCTGCTGCGTGATGAGGCTGTACGGCCCGATCGAGCGGGCGTGCATCTTGTCCTCGACCAGGTGCTCCAGCTTCATCATGTAGATCTGGCCGACGGTGGTCTTCTCGTCGAAGGGCTCCCCGGTGCGACCGTCGTAGAGCTGGGCCTTGCCGTCGCGCGGCAGCCCGGCCCGCTCGAGCTCATCGCCGACATCCTCAAGGGAGGCCCCGTCGAAGATCGGGGTGGAGTACTTGATGCCGAGCTTGTCGCCGGCCCAGCCGAGGAGCGTCTCGTAGATCTGCCCCAGGTTCATCCGCGAGGGCACGCCCAGCGGGTTGAGCACGAGGTCGACCGGCGTGCCGTCCTCGAGGAACGGCATGTCCTCGACCGGGGCAATCTTGGCGATCACGCCCTTGTTTCCGTGGCGGCCGGCCATCTTGTCGCCCACCTCGATCTTCTTCTTGCGGGCCACGTAGACCTTCGCCATCTGCACGATGCCGGCGGGCAGCTCGTCGCCCATCTCGACCTGGTGCTTCTCGCGCTTGGTCTTCCCCTCGACGTCGCGGCGGCGCGAGGTGTAGTTGCGAAGGAGCGTCCGGATGTGCTCGTTGAGCTCGTCGTCGTCGGTGAACGTCTGGCGCATGCTGAGATCGCCGGGATCGACGTCCTCGAAGGCGTCGCGCTCAAACTCGGCGCCCTCGGAGAGCACCACCTGGCCGTCTCGATCTTCGATGCCCTCGGAGGTTGCGCCCTCGACCAGCGTGAAGAATTTGTCCCAGAAGCGCTCGTTGAGGTCCTCGAGCTTGCGCTCGTGCTCGGTCTCGATGTTTTCGAGGCGCTTCTCCTCCATCTTCTTGGAGGCCGGATCCAGCTCGCGACGACTGAAGAGCTTCGTGTCGATGACGACACCGCCCTCCATGCCGGGCTTCGCCTTGAGGGAGGCGTCCTTCACGTCGCCGGCCTTGTCCCCGAAGATGGCCCGGAGCAGCTTTTCCTCCGGCGTCGGGTCGGTCTCGCCCTTCGGCGTAATCTTCCCGACGATAATGTCTCCGGGCGTGACCTCGGCGCCGACGCGGATGATGCCGCGCTCGTCGAGGTCCTTGGTCGCCTCCTCGCTGACGTTCGGGATCTCGCGGGTCAACTCCTCCTCTCCCCGCTTGGTGTCCCGCACCTCGTGCTCGAACTCCTCGATGTGGACGGAGGTGTAGACGTCGTCGGCCACGAGGCGCTCGCTAATGACGATGGCGTCCTCGTAGTTGTAGCCGTGCCACGGCATGAACGCGCAGAGCACGTTCTTCCCGAGAGCAAGCTCGCCCTTCTCCGTCGCGAAGCCGTCGGTGAGCACCTCGCCCTCCTCGACGCGATCGCCCTGCTGGACGATGGGCTTCTGGTTCATGCAGGTGCCCTGGTTGCTGCGCCGGAACTTGGTGAGCTCGTACTCGCGCACCGGCTCGCCGAACGTGAGGTCCGTGTCGCTTTGCTCCTCGTCGTAGCGGACCACGATGCGCTCGGCGTCGACGTACTCGATCTCGCCGTCGCCCTCGGCGACGACGCAGGCGCGGGAATCCTTCGCCGCCCGGCCCTCGAGGCCCGTCCCAACGATCGGGGAGTCGCCGCGAAGCAGGGGCACGCCCTGGCGCTGCATGTTCGAGCCCATGAGCGCCCGGTTGGCGTCGTTGTGCGAGAGGAACGGCACAAGGCTGGCCGCCGGCGAGACGATCTGGTTCGGCGCCACGTCCATGTACTGCACCTCGGTGGGCTCGACGGCCGGGAAGTCTCCCTGGTACCGGCAGCGCACCTCGTCGCGCTGAAAGTGGCCGTCGTCGTCGATCGGGGCGTTGGCCTGAGCAATGATGGCCTGGTCCTCCTGGTCGGCCGTCAGGTATTCGACCTCCGCGGTGACCTGGCCGTCCTCGACGACGCGGTAGGGCGTTTCGAGGAAGCCGAAGTCGTTGATCGTGGCGTGCACGCAGAGCGACAGCATAAGGCCGATGTTCGGGCCCTCCGGCGTCTCGATCGGACACAGCCGGCCGTAGTGGGTGTAGTGGACGTCGCGGACCTCGAACCCGGCGCGCTCGCGGGTCAGCCCGCCCGGTCCCAGCGCCGACATGCGGCGCTTGTGGGTCAGCTCCGCCAGCGGGTTCGTCTGGTCCATGAACTGGCTCAGCTGGTTCGTCCCGAAGAACGTGTTGATCACGCTCTCGATGGTGCGGGCGTTGACCAGGTCCTTCGGGGTGAATTTGTCCGCGTCCCGCAGGTTCATGCGTTCCTTGATGGTCCGGGCCATCCGGGCCAGACCGAGGGAGAACTGCGACCCCAGCTGCTCGCCGATCGACTTCACGCGGCGGTTGCTGAGGTGGTCGATGTCGTCGGGCGTGCTCTCGTCGTTCTGGAGCGCGACGAGCTCCCGGACAATGCCCACGACGTCTTCCTTCGTGAGCACCTGCGTGTCCTCGTCGACGTCGATGCCGAGGCGCTCGTTGATCCGGTGCCGGCCCACGTCCCCCAGGTCGTAGCGCTTCTCATTGAAGAAGAGGCGGTCGAGGGCCTGCTGGGCGGAGTCGAGGTCCGGCGCTTCGCTGCCCCGGAGCTTCTCGTACAGATGGTTGAGCGCCTCCTCGTTCGTGTGCGTGGGGTCCTTCTTCAGCGTTTCGACGAGCGTCGTCTTGTCGAGCTCGTCTTCGTCGATGTCTTCTCGGATGAGGTAGACCCGGGTGATGTCGTGCTCCTCGAGGACCTCCCAGTCATCCTCCTCAAGTTCGTGCTCGGCGGGGAGCAGTACCTCGCGTTCCTTCTCCTCGTCGACGACCTCGCCGGTGTCCTCGTCGACGATCTCAATCGTCTTGTCGATCGCGACGCTCGTCGCGAGCTCGCGGTCGAGGTGCTCCTGGAACGCCTCCTCGTCCTCGATGTCGACCGCGTCGGCCAGCCCAAACATGCGGATGATCTCCTCGTCGCTGGAGTACCCCAGGGCCCGAAGCAGCGTGGTGACCGGCACCTTCTTCTTCCGGTCTACGTACGCCCACAGGACATCGCGGACGTCCGTCGAGAACTCCATCCAGGAGCCGCGGAACGGGATGACGCGGGCGCTGAAGAGCTGCGTGCCGTTCGAGTGGATCTCCTGGCCAAAGAAAACGCCCGGGCTCCGGTGGAGCTGCGAGACGATGACGCGCTCGGCGCCGTTCACGATGAACGTTCCCCGATCGGTCATGAACGGGAGAGTCCCGAGGTACACTTCCTGCTCGATGGCCTCGATCGCCTCCTCGTCCCCGTCTTCTTCCTTGCTCGTGAGGCGAAGGGTCGCCTTGAGGGGCACGGTGTAGGTGAGCCCCTGGTCCATGCACTCCTGAACGGTGTGCTTCGGGGTGTCGAGCTCGTAGCTCACGAACTCGAGGGTGTACCGCTCCCGACTGTCTTTAATCGGGAAGTGCTCGTTAAAGACGGCCTGGAGCCCCTCGTTCTCCCGGTCTTCGGGGGGGACGTCATCCTGCACAAAGTCGTGGAACGTCTTAATCTGGACGTCCAGGAAGTCCGGATAGTCCAGGACGGACGGGATGTCGGCGAAGCTCTTCCGCGGCTTCGCGTCTTCCAGGTGTCCGCTGGTAGAAATATTCCCGTTAAGGAGAGTCGGCATAGGCTACAGGAATTCGCTCGCGTAGAAAATACGTTCACTGTCGAGGGACTCTCTCCATCTCGCTCGTCTCGCCGCCGGCGTCCCCCGGCGGAGTAGACGGCGTGCAGGGTGGAGAAACCCATACACGGGGCGGTTCAGTCGCCGTAGATGCCCGTCCGCCTCTGCACCGCGTGGATCCGTCGCACACCCCTCCCACGAGGGAGTGGCGTCGGCAGCCCGTAATGCAGGAAAGGGCTGATCAAAGAGACCGCGCTGGGCGGGTGCTGGGGGGCTCGAGGGTCGCCGCAGGCAAGCCAGGGCACCGCCGTACGGGGCCTACCGACCGCGCAGGTGCACACCAGCTACACGGAAGCCCGCAGACGTAGGTAGGGTACAACAGCCCGGGGCAGGGCTTGTTTCAACGGCACCGTACCTTTTCTGAGTGCCGACCTCGTGAGACGCCGAAGGCCAACCCCCGTGCATGCGGGAGTCGGCCCTCCGACGAGATCTCATAGCCGGTATGTACGGGCACTCCCTACTGCAGCTCAATCTCGGCGCCCGCTTCTTCGAGCTGCGCCTGGAGCTCGTCGGCCTCGTCCCGCGAGAGTCCTTCCTTTACGGGGTTCGGCGCCTCGTCGACGAGCGACTTCGCCTCCTTCAGGCCGAGGCCGGTGATGGACCGGACCTCCTTGATGACCTGAATCTTGTTGCCGCCGATGCCGGTGAGCACGACGTCGAAGGCGGTCTGCTCCTCCTCGCCGTCCTCGCCGCCGCCCCCGCCGCCGTCGCCGGCCGCTACGGCCACGCCGGCGGACGCCGGCTTGATGTCGTACTCCTCTTCTAGATGATTTGCCAGCTCACTGGCCTCCTTAATTGTGAGGTCGACGAGCTGCTCTGCGAGTTCTTCGATGTTAGCCATAGGTCCGTGTTGATTGTTCGCCAGCGACGGTCTCGGCCCCGACACTCTTCGGGGCTGCGTCGCGAATTAAGGTGAATGAGTGTTGTACGTACGTCGGGACGACCCCGGAGGGCCGGCCGCTATTCGTCGTCTTCGTCTCGTTCGGAAAGGGATTTCAGAATGCCGGCCAGGGTCTGCCCGGAGCCGGTGAGCCCACCCACGACGTTTTGCGCGGGGGACTGAAGGAGCCCAACGATCTCGCCGATCAGCTCCTCGCGGGACTTCAGATCCGCGAGGGTGTCCAGCGCGTCGGGGCCCTCGTAGAGCTCGCCTTCGATCCAGGCGACCTTTAGCTCGGGACGCTCAACCTCCTCGTCCTCCACGAAGTCCTGAATGACGCGGGCCGGCTTGGCCGGGTCCTCGCTGTAGGCGACCGCCGTGGGGCCGTGGAAAAACTCTTCGAGGGCGGTCATCCCCTCCAGGCGATCGAGCGCGATCTGCGCCAGGGTGTTCTTGGTGACCTGATAGTCGACCCCGGCCTCGCGGAACCGGCCGCGGAGGTCGTTGGACTGGGCCACGGTGAGGCCCGAAAAGTTCGTCAGGTAGATGATCGGGTACTCGTCGAGCTTCTCCCCGATCTCATCGATAAGTTCGGCTTTCTCGGCTCTGGTCTTCGACATGGTACGGCGTAATCAAGTCTGGAAGTGGGCGGGAAGGACGGCGGCGGCCTACCGGGCCTCCGACAGCACGGAGCTTCGGTCCACGCGAACCGGTGGGCCCATCGTGGCCGACATCGTCACGGACCGCAGGTACAGGCCCTTCGAAGAGGCCGGCCGGAGCCGGACGACCTCCGTGAGGAAGGCCTTCGCGTTCTCGTAGAGCTCCTCGGCCGTGAAGGAGGCCTTCCCAATGGGGGTGTGCAGGTTGCCGCTCCGGTCGACACGAAATTCGATCTTCCCGGACTTCACCTCGTCGATCGTGTCCGCGAGGTCCATCGTCACCGTCCCGCTCTTGGGGTTCGGCATGAGGCCGCGGGGGCCGAGGATGCGGCCCAGCTGGCCTACCTGGCCCATGACGTCCGGCGTCGCAATCACGACGTCGAAGTCGAGCCAGTTTTCCTCCTGGATGCGCTCGATGGGCTCCTCGAGGCCCACGTAGTCGGCGCCGGCCTCTTCGGCCTCGGCCTGCTTGCCCTCGCTCGCCAGAACGAGGACCGTCACGTCGCGACCGGTGCCGTGCGGCAGCGTGATGGAGCCGCGCACCATCTGGTCGGCGTGCTGGGGGTCGACGCCGAGCCGGAGGTCCATGTCCACCGACTCGTCGAAGCCGGCCGTGGCGGTCTGTTTGGTGAGCTCCACGGCCTGCATAAGGCTCACGGGCTCGTCCTGCTCCTCGACAAGTTCCTGTGCGTCTCGATATCGTTTTCCTTCGGTCTGTGCCATAGTGGGGTCTGGTTGTGCGGTGCAGACGTTCGCCGCCCCCAGTGGGGGCCGGCAGAACTCCCGCGTGAGCGTGTTGCGCGAAAAGAACGGACGTGCGGGTCCCGCGACGCTACTCCGCGTCCGAGGGCCGTCCCTCGACGTCGATGCCCATCGAGCGGGCCGTGCCGGCGATCATGCGGGCGCCCTGCTCGGGGGTGTGGGCGTTGAGGTCCGGCATCTTCCGCTCGGCGATCTCGATGCAGTCCTGCCAGGACACCGTCCCCACGTGCTCGCGGAGCGGGTCGCCGGCGGCGGTCTCGATGCCGGCCCGCTGCTTCAAGAGAATGGAGGCCGGGGGACTTTTGACCTTGAAGTCGAACGACCGGTCGGCGTAGACGGTAATCTCAACCGGCAGCAGGGTCCCCATCTGGTCCTCTGTCTCGGCGTTGAACGCCTTGCAGAATTCCATGATGTTGACGCCGTGCTGGCCGAGGGCCGGCCCGATCGGCGGGGCGGGATTTGCCTGCCCGCCTTTAATCTGGAGTTTGATGTTCGCTTCGACTGGAGCTGCCATACGTACAAGGCGGTCCGAGCGTCTCCCGACCGGGGTCGGGACACTCCCGCCGGTTTATTCAGAAGCTTGTGATGAGAACAGATGTCGGGCGCGCTACTCCTCGTGCTCGACCTGTAGGTAGTCGAGCTCCACGGGCGTCTTCCGGCCGAAGATGGACACCATGACCTTGACCTTCATCTTGTCGGGGTATACCTCCTCGACGAAGCCGTTGAAGCTGTCAAAGGGCCCGTCGACGACCTTGACCGGGTCGCCGGCCTTGAACGGGATCTCGGGCTTCTCGCCCCGCTCTTCGGCCCGGTCCATTTTGCCGAGAATGCGCTGCACCTCCTCTTTCCGGAGCGGCGTGGGGTCCTCGCCGGTGCCCGTCGTCAGAAAGCCAATGACCGACGGCAGGTCCTCGGCCATCTCCCGGAGCTGATGCGTGAGCTCGCAGTTGAGGAGGATGTAGCCCGGGAAGAAGGTCTTCTCTTTCGTTTTCTTCTCGCCCCCCTTCATCTCAAAGACCGTCTCGGTCGGGATCAGGATTTCGTCGACCTGCTCCTCGAGCCCCATGCGCTCAATCTCGCTCTCGAGGTAGCGCCGCACCTTCTTCTCGTGGTTGGAGAAGGTCCGTAGGACGTACCATGTGTCGTCGTTTTCGTCAGCCATGGCGAAAGGGAGTCGGTGTGCAGGTCAAAGCAGGGCCCGGCGGACCCGGCCCGCGCCCAGGAAGGACGCTACTGCTGGTAAATAAACTCGAGCACCGTACTAATGGTGCGGTCTGCCAGGAAGATAAATCCGGCGACGATGAAGGTGGCGACAATCGTAATGAGCGTGCTGCTGATGAGCTCATCGCGGCTGGGCCAGTTCACCTTTTCCATCTCCGCGGCTACGTTCTGGAGATACTCCCAAATCCACATTGTGCGGGGTCGAATCAATGAACAGGTCGCGCGGTGAACGGCCACGCTCGGAGGGTCGGCGTCGGAGCACGTCCTCACTCCGGGTCCGAACCCCGAGCACGGGGGCCCGATGATTGCACGGACGGGAGGACTCGAACCCCCAACCGGCGGATTTGGAGTCCGCTGCTCTGCCAAATTGAGCTACGCCCGTATAGAATGACGAGTGTCGATTTTCGAGTGTCGAATTGTTCTCACTCAGCACTCGCCATTCGGAACTCGAATGCGTCTCTCGCTCGTCCAGTCTCTCGCTCGTCCAGTCTCTGGCTCGTCCAGTCTCTCGCTAGTCCAGAATCTT
>JAZKTD010000069.1:0-13823 GCA_036625705.1 Salinivenus sp. | reverse complement strand
TCGCGGACCTGCACGCGGCAGACCCCGGACCCGCCGACGGCCCGGGCGTCGAGCCGGGGGCCGCCGCCGTTGAGCGTCCCCTCGATGGTGTGCTCCGTCCGTTCGCCCTCGAAGGAAAAGCCCTCGTCCAGGTGGAGGTTGGGCCCGGTCATCGACAGCCGGCTCGCGTGGTCGTCGGGAAGATGGACGTCGAGCGTCGAGCCCACGACCGCCAGTTCCGTCTCCGCCGTCGGCGGGCCGTCGAAGACGATGGGCCCTCCCTGGCTGTGAATGGTCCACGGGCCCTCGACGGCCTCGACGTGAACCTCCGTACTGTTGGCGGTCACCGAGGCGGGGCCCCGGACCTCGGAGACGTGAAGCGGCGCCGCCACGGAGCGGAGGGTGATCGCGTCCGCCTCCACGTCGCTGAGCGACAGGGAGCCGACCGCCACCCGCGCCGTGAGTTCGTCCCCGGAGAAGTCGGTGACGGTCACCTCGCTGCTCTCCCCCCGAATGTTGAGGGAGCCTCCGAGCGCTTCGGCGCGGCAGGTCCCGCCCATCACCTTCAGGTCGACCTCGCCGGCCAGATCGGAGACGAGCGCCTCTCCGCCTGGGACCCGAAGGTCGGCCTCGATGCGAGATGGGAGCACCATTTCCACGTGCAGGGCCACGTCCAGTGTGCGCACCCACCGCCACCAGTCGGCCGGGGCCGCCCCCTCGCCGGGGGAGACGTGGATGGTGCCCTTGACCTGCTGGGTGCTGATCCCCATACGGTCCAGCGTGGCTTCGGCCTCGTCGGGGGGGCACCCGCTTACCGCCACGTGGACGCGGGCCCGCTCCGGGTCGGAGCCGGGCCGCAGGTGCACGAACGCCCGCGGGATGTTTACGGCCACCGGGCACGGCTCGTCGACAATGAACTCTTGATCGATAACGGACACCGCGTCTTGCGGAGGCGCCGGATCGGACATGCTGTATCGACTACCAGGGAAACGGACAACACCACGGCCAATATAGGAGTCACTGCGCCCCATTGCCAACGCGAGCAGTCCCGAATGCGTCCCCACCCCCGTGCCTACTTTCGACGAGACTCCCTCACGGTGGCCCGCGACCTGCTGGGCGACCGGGTCGTCCGGGACGGGGAGGAGGGGGCCCCCTGCGTGGGCCGTATTGTTGAGACGGAAGCGTACACGCAGGAGGACCCTGCCTTTCATGGATGGAATCTGTACGACTCGGAAACGCAGTCGGTCCGACGCGAGGGCCGGGCGGCGGACCTCTTTGCTGCACCGGGGCAGGGCTACGTGTATCTCATCTACGGAATGCACTGGCTTCTCAACGTGGTAACCGAGCCGGAGGGAACCGGCGGGGCCGTGCTGGTGCGGGCCGTCGAGCCGCTTGCGGGCACGTCCCGCATGCGCCAGAACCGAGGGCCCGACCGGTCCGACGTGGAGCTGACGAACGGGCCCGGCAAGCTCACCGAAGCCTTCGGCGTCGACGACGCCTTCCACGGGGTCGCCCTCACCGAGCCCCCGCTGTACTTCGCCGAGGGCTCCCCGCCGGACGAGGCGGCCGTGGCGCGATCGTCCCGGATTGGAATCTCGAAGGGCGTCGAGCGCCAGTGGCGGTTCTACGTGGAGGGGCATCCATACGTCTCGCCCGCCACGCCCAGCGATCAGACGTAAAGGGGCCTTGACCCGAAGCCGAGGCCCCCTCGCAGGGAATCCTGTCCCCGTTCGTCCGTAGGATCTCGGGTGCGCTCACCGTTTCTGGGCGCCCATTCTTGCAGTTGCATCGATCACTGACAGTCACCCGCCCCCGTTTCCGATGGACCAGCACCTTCAGTCGACCGCCGATCCCACCCGCACCTCCGAGGAGATCCGGGACGAGTTTCTGTCCTTCTTCGAGGAGCGCGGCCACGAGGTCGTCTCCAGCGCGTCCCTCGTGCCGGAGGGCGACAGCACCCTGCTCTTCACGAACGCCGGGATGAACCAGTTCAAAGACGTCTTTCTGGGCACCGGGGACCGGCCCTACACCCGGGCGGTCGACACGCAGAAGTGCCTGCGCGTCTCCGGCAAGCACAACGACCTGGAAGAGGTGGGGCACGACACCTACCACCACACCTTCTTCGAGATGCTGGGCAACTGGAGCTTCGGCGACTACTTCAAGGCCGAGGCCATCCGGTGGGCCTGGGAGCTGCTGGTGGACGAGTGGGGCCTCGCGCCGGACCGGCTCTACGCAACGGTCCACGAGGGGGATGAGGGCTTCGGCCTCGACGCCGACCAGGAGGCCTACGACCTGTGGCTGCAGGAAACCCCCATCGAGGAGGACCACGTGCTCTACGAGCCCTCGAAGGAAAACTTCTGGATGATGGGCGACACCGGGCCCTGCGGGCCCTGCTCGGAGGTGCACGTAGACCTGCGGCCGGCGTCGGCCCGTGCGGAGACGCCGGGGGTTGAGCTCGTGAACGTCGACCACCCGCAGGTCATGGAGATCTGGAACCTCGTGTTTATCCAGTACAACGCGCAGCCCGACGGCAGCCTTGAGCGTCTCGACGACCAGCACGTCGACACCGGCATGGGCTTCGAACGACTCGTGGCGGTGCTGCAGGGGAAGGAGTCGACCTACGACACCGACCTCTTCGCTCCGCTCCTGCAGGCGGTCGCGGACCTCTCGCCGCGCGAGGATGTGCGCGGCTACGACGACCTTGCCGTCGACGACCCGGAGGCCCGCGAGCGGGTTCGCATTGCCCTCCGCGTGGTGGCCGACCACATCCGCGCCATCGCCTTCGCGATCTCCGACGGGGTGATGCCCGCCAACACCGGCCGCGGCTACGTCATCCGCCGCATCCTGCGGCGCGCCGTCCGCTACGGCTACCAGACGCTCGCCCTCGAGAAGCCGTTTCTGCACCGCCTCCTTGCGCCCCTGATCAACAAGATGGGTGGTCAGTTCGACGGCCTCGCCGAACAGCAGGACTTCATCGAGCAGGCCGTCCGCTCGGAGGAGGAGAGCTTCCTGGAGACGCTCGGCACCGGCATCGACTTCTTCGAGCGGGTCGTCCCGTACGTGATCGACCTCGCGGACACGGACGGAGAGGCCCCCGACGAGGTGCTGGGCGATCTCCAGCAGGACCGCCGCGCGATGGACCTGCTGGATCAGGCGTACGTCGACACCGAGGGGGACGACCAGCTGCTCCGCGCCTTCGCACGGGTCGCCCGGGAGGGAGAGATCCCCGGTCCCGTGGCGTTTCTCCTGCACGACACCTACGGCTTTCCGGTCGACCTGACGCAGCTGATGGCGCGGGAGCGCGGGCTGGCGGTCGATATGGAGGGCTACGAGGCGCTCATGGACCGCCAGAAGGAACGGGCCCGTGCGGCCTCTTCGTTCGAGGTCGATCAGAGCGACGTCCAGGCCTGGCAGCCCGTCACGGACGGCGCGGAGGCGTCGGTCTTTGTGGGCTATGATCAGGAGACGGTCGACGATGCGGACATCCGGGCGGTCCGCGTCGTGGAGGCCGAGGACGAACGCCGCTACGAACTTGAGCTCAGCCGTACTCCCTTCTACGCCGAGGCGGGCGGCCAGGTGGGCGACACCGGTACGCTGCGGATCGGCGAGACGGAGGTGCCCGTCCTCGACACGCAGCGGGAGGGGGAGCGCATCGCCCATACCGTCCCCGAACTGCCCGAGCCTCTGGACGCGCCCGTCGAGGCGGCGGTCGACGCCGAGCGCCGCCGACGCATCCGGGCCCACCACACCGCCACGCACCTCATGCACGCCGCCCTGCGGGAGACGCTGGGCGACCACGTGCAGCAGAAGGGCTCCCTCGTCGCGCCGGACCGGCTGCGGTTCGACTTCAGTCACTTCGACGCCGTGGACGAGGACACCCTCCGGGCCCTCGAGCGGCAGGTGAACGCCGCCATCCGGCGCAACATTCCCAAGCAGGAGGCGCGCGACGTGCCCCTCGAGGAGGCGAAGGAGCAGGGGGCGCTGGCGCTCTTCGGGGAGCAGTACGGCGACCGGGTGCGCGTCATCACGTTCGATCCCGACTACAGCATGGAGCTCTGCGGCGGCACCCACGTCGAGGCCACGGGGGAGATCGGCCTCTTCCGGTTCCTGTCGGAGGGGTCGGTGGCCTCGGGCGTCCGCCGGGTGGAGGCGGTGGCCGGCGAGGCCGCCTACGAGCACGTCGAGGCGCAGCTCGAGGAGCTGACCCGGGCGCAGCGGCAGTTTCGGTCCCTCCAGGAGCCGCTGCCCGACGCCGTGGCACAGCTGCAGGAGGAGCGCGACGCCCTCCGGGACGAGGTGGACCGCCTGCGGCACCAGCAGATGGCGAGCCGGCTCGACGCCTTCATCGACGAGAACGCCACCACCGTCGACGGCGTCACCGTCGTCACCGGTCGCATCGATCGGGCCGACATGGACGACCTGCAGGAGCTCGGGCAGCAGCTCCGGGACAAGATCGGGACGGGGGGCGTGGGGGTGCTCGGCAGCACGGGGGCCGACGGCGAGAAGGTGTACGTCGTCGCCACCGTCGCCGACGACCTCATTCGGGAGCGGGACCTGCAGGCCGGAGCCCTCGTCGGAACCCTCGGCGAGCGGCTCGGCGGGGGCGGTGGAGGGCGGCCGCAGCTTGCGTCGGCCGGCGGCCGCAAGACCGACCGGCTCGACCCGGTTCTGAAGGAGGTGCCGTCCCTCGTGCAGGAGGCGCTGGGCTAACGAACACGGCGACACCCCCGAAAGCCCCGAAGGGATCCGGGGCCGGGTCGGCCGAAAAGCGCCGCTTCACGCCACCGGCTATGATCGCTCACGGGCTCCGACCGGGTCGTTCGGTCGCGACGAGGATGCGCATGTCGAGGGCCCGGGCCGCCGACGCCACCGACGCAAACTGCCCGATCGTCGCGCCCTGATCGGCCCGCAGGATGAGCGTGCTCTGGGCGGAGCGGGCCGCTCGGATCTCGTCGAGGAGGCGCGAGGACGAGACGGGCGACCCATTGACGTAGTAGGTGCCGTCCTGGGTGAGCGCCACCCTCACGGCCTGCTCCTGGACCGGGGCCGAGCTGTCGACCTGCGGCAGCGTCACCTGAATCCCCATCTGCGGGATGAAGCTCGAGGTGAGGAGAAAAAAGATCAGCAGGAGCAGGACGATGTCCGTCATGCCCGCGAGGCTGATGTCGGTCATCGGCTCCCGCGAGGGAGAGAAGTCGAGCGGCATGGCGACGAAAACCAGTCGAGGGGAGGACCGAAGGACGGCGTCGGTGGGCTATCCGAAGGTTTCGCTCCGCTGCCCGGACGAGACCGGCTCCTGCAGCAGGTCGATGAAGTCCGTGGCGGAGCGCTCCATGTCGTTGGTGAGACGACGGATGCGGCCGATCAGGAAGTTGTAGGCGAAGAGGGCGAGGATCCCGACCAGCAGCCCGGCGGCCGTCGTGACGAGCGCCTCCCAGATGCCTCCGGCCAGCACGCTGGGGTTGACGTTTCCCTGCAGGTTCTGGATTTGCTGAAAGGCCCGAATCATCCCGACGACCGTGCCGAAGAAGCCGAGCATGGGGGCGATCCCGGCGATGCTGGCGAGCAGGTTCGTCCGCTTCTCGAGCTCGAACGACTCGTGCTTTCCGGCCGCCTGCACGGCGTCCTGGATCTCGGAGATGGGGCGCCCCAGGCGCTCCAGTCCCTGCTGGAGGATGCGGGTGATGGGCACGTCCTTGCGCTCGCAGTACGTGATGGCGCCGTCGACGTCGCCGTTGCGGACGTACTCCCGCACGCGGTCGGTAATCGCGTCGGGATTGGAGGAGGCCTCCCGGATCGTGATCCACCGTTCGATGAGGAGGTAAATGGTAAGCACCGACAGCAGGGCGAGCGGAATCATCACCCAGCCCCCCAGCACGAGCACGTCGAGGAGGGAGGTGGCCTGCGACGCCGCAGCCTGCGCCGAGTCGGCCGCCGCGGTGTCAACCTGTTGGAGGAGGAGCATGTGCGGGGACGAGGGGACGAATGGCAGAGGGCAGAGAGGAGCGGCTACTCGAGGGCGAGGGCCCAGGCCCCGTCGGGCAGCGCGTCGCTGTTGTTGTTGAGGAAGGCTTCCGCCGCGTCGCGGGACGAGAACTGTCCGACCCCGACCCGGTAGCGCGTGGTATTATCGACCGTTCCCTGCACGACGTCGACCGGCTGCCTCGGATTCTGAAATCGCTGCTGGTAGGTATCCACCAGGGAGGTGGCGGCGGCGCGGTCTGCCCGCGAGGCGACGACGATCGTCCAGCCCCCGGCCGTGGGCTCAATGCCCGTGGCCGCGGCGCCGCCCGGCGAGTCGGCAGACGAGTCGGAAGCGCCCTCGCTTACCTCGGACGAGGAAGGGGCGTCCTGCTCGGAAGTTCCCGCCCCCGACGTCCCGGACGGACCCGCGGCCTGCTGCTCGGCCGAGGAGGCCGCCTGGTTGGGCGCGGACGGGCCCGTGAGCTGAGACAGGGTCTGTCCCGGGGGCGGCACCATGCCGCGCTGGCCGAGAATGTACCAGGCCCCTCCCCCGAGAAGCACGAGGACCAACAGAGTGACCAGCACGCGGGGAAGGGCGGAGCTCCCCTCCGACGAGGACTCGCTCGACGCCGCGGACGGCTCCGAAGAAGAGGGCTCGAGCTCCTTCTCGGGGCCCTCGTCCGAAACGGTTGCCTCGTCCGGATCGGCCGTCGAAGCGTCGGTCTCGGTCTCCGACGGGATGTCGTCGAGGGACAAGTCGTCCTCCTCTACCTCGGCCACGTCGTCGCCCCCCTCCGTGTCCGTCGAAAAACTAGGGGTATCCTCGTCCGGCCCCGACTCCCAGATCTTCGATAGTTCGTCTCGCTCCTCGTCGTCGGCTTGCGTCTGGGACGCGGACTCCGGAGAAGAGGGGTCGGCGGTCGGGGACTCGTCCGGGATCGAAGGGGAATCGTCCGGGACAGACTCTCCGGTGACCTCGTCGACCAGCGGGTACAGTTCTTCAGTGTCGGAGGTTTGCTCGTCGGTGTCGGAGGTTGGCACCGGGGCTTCCGCCTCTTCGGCGCTCTCCGACTCGTCGTCGACCCTGGCCGCCGAGTCGCGGTCGGTCGGCTCCGGCGACGCGGCGTCGGCGGCAGACTCATCCGCTGCGGCCGGCTCCCCGGCGTCCGACGACGGGGCCGTCTCGCGGTCCTCTTCGCTCGCGGCCGTGTCGGACTCAGGGAGCTCAAACTCCTCGGTGTCGGCCTCTGTCTCGTCGTCGGCCCCAGTCTCCGTCTCTTTCTCTTCGGCCTCGGCGGGCGGCTCGTCGGCGTCGAGGGGCGTCCACCCGCTGCTGTCCTGATACCCGAGGGTGATGGTGCTCGGGCCCTCGGTGTCCTCGTCCTTGCCGGCGTCCGGCTCCGGGGCATTGCGGAGATGCTCCGATTCGAGCCCCTCGAACCGGTGGTTGACGGCCCGGGCGAGGGAGTCGGCGGGGGAGAAGGTCAGTTCGCCGTCCTCCACCTTGAATTTGCCGAGGTCGGGCAGGCGCACGCCGCCGCGCTGGGCCCGTTTCCGGACCTCACGGAGCATGGCCACGAGGAGCTTCTCGGCCTTCTGGTCCGGGATGTCGAGCTCGTCGGCGAGAAGGGTGTGGATGGAAGCAGACATGACGGTCGGGAGGAGTCGGGCAGCGGAGGAGGGCGCAGGTTACTGCTCTGGGGTGAACTGGACGACGTCTCGGGGCGGCACCATCTCGTCCTCGCCGTCGGGCATTTCCCGGCGGTGACTGGGCCGATGCTCGACGGAAAAGGTGCCGAGGCCGGGGACGTCGACGCTCTCCCCCTGCTTCAGTCGTCGGCGAAGGACGCGGACGAACGCCTTGATGGTCTCTTGGGCGGAGGGCGTGCTCATCTCAGATGAGGAATGAGAAAAGGGAAAGGAAGCTTTTTTGAAAGCAAATGCCGTTCCTAACATTTCGTTCAACGGATCCCGCCGCCGCGGTCCACGCGGCTACCAGTGAATTCGGAAGCCCCCGCTGACGATGGTCGGCGGCCGCGGATACCGTCCCCATCGCTCCGGGGCCGACGGGCTCAGGTTGCGGACCTCGAGAACCACGTCCAGCTGCGAGGTGATCTGGTAGGAGCCCTCCACGTCAAACGACACGAAGGTGTCGATGTCTGTACCGGCCCCCACCCGTGGCGGCCGGGGGCTCTCGACGGTGCCGGTGGTCTGGAGCAGTCCCCGCTGGTCGGCAAACGAGACGGAAAACAGCCCCTCGGCGACGACCGGCGAGAGGTACGGGATCTCGGCGTCGGAGCCGGGCAGCGTTCCGTCCCGAACCGAAAGGCTCAGCGCCGCCTCGACGTTGCGGAGGCCCTCCAGGGCCAGGCGGGCCCCGCCGTGCAGGATGCGGGCCGACGCGTAGCCGACCTGCAGGCCCGGGTCGCTGAGGGAGCCTCCCGATCTCGGTGAGAAAAAGTAGCGGTACGACGGCGCGTAGCGGTACCCCACCTGGCCCCGGAGTCGGAGCGGGCCGAGTCCCACCTCGGCGCCCGACTGGAGGCGCGTGGTGTAGAGGGTGGGGAGCACCGCCGGGGCATGTGCCGCGTACGGATTCTGCTCGTACAGGCTGGAGAGCCCCTCCCGCGACAGGGTGGGCCGATTTTCCGCGAAGAGCGTCGCGTCGGGGCTCAGGGAAAGCTCCGCGCGGCCGTCGGGGACGATGAACACCGCCTCGACGGGCGACGATGCCGACGTCCGGGGCGAGCCCGGGGCCTCAAAGGTGAGCACGCGTCCCCCCGCCTGAACCGTCAACCGATCGGTGTCGACCAGGGTGGCGCCCAGGCCGCCGTCGACCTCGTAGCCGGTGGCGTCGGGCACGTCGCCGCCGAAGGTCGAGCGGGCGGCCCGCACGTCGAGCTGGACCTCGGTCTCCGCCAGGGGGGCGGTGAGCCGACCGTCGACCCCGAAGCGGTTTTCCGAGAAGGTTTGCGTGGCGGTCGGACGTTGCGTGTCGTAGGCGGCTCGGCCGTAGGACAGCGCCACCCGCGAGTCGACACGGCCGTAGGTGCGCAGCTCGGCGTCGAGCCCGCCCCGAAGACTGGAGCGGTCGGGAGCGGTAAGGCCGGGATTCAGTGTGAGGGCGGGTTCCCCGTACAGGGTGTACCGGCTCCCGGCCCCGTGAGCGGCGGCCCGGAACGTGAGGCCGTCGTGCCGGCTCTCGAAGCGGACGCGGGCGTCGGCCTGATCCGTGGGGGTTTCGATGCTGGGCGCCTGGCCGCCGAAGGGACTGAACCCGGAACTGCCGAAGTAATCGGCGTCCACCGACACGGTCTGGCGAGACGAGAGGGGCACGCTCACGTGTCCCTCGGCGAAGCGGGAGGCGTAGCGACCGCCGCCAATCTCGACGAATCCGGTTTTGGACGGGGCCGGTCGGGGGAGGGACGCAGACGCCGTCTGGGGCGCCGGAAGGCTTTCGGGGAGGTTTTCAAGCGCCTGCTTGTACGGTTCGCGGTAGGGCATCCGCCCGTCCGGGACCGTGGGGGCGGTCGGCGGCGACGCAAATCCGCGCAACGGCTGTCGTTCGAGGGACGGGAAGGAGACCTGGAGCTCGCCCCGAATCTCGATCTCGCGGGGGGCAATCTCCGGCAGCTGCTGATCGGTGGTGTCCGGCTGCTGGGCGATGGCCGGGGCGGAGAGTCCGCCGATCAACAGGAGAAGGCCAAGCCAGCGAGTCAGGGGGGAGTACATACGTCCGCGTGGGAGTGACAGGAAGAACGTGTGAGCAGACGCCCGGGCTAGAGGGCGTCGCGCTCCTGCTGGGCGGTCTGGGCAAAGGGCGTCCCGGGGTACGACTGGGTGACCTCGTCGTACAGCTGGGCGGCCTGGCCGGTTTGACCGAGCGCACGGTACGCCCGGGCCTGCTCCAGGAGTGATCGCGCAATCCACTCCGGGTATCCGGCAAAGAGGGACGACATCCGGTCCAGCTCCTGAATGGCCTGCTGCTGCCGGCCCTGCTGGCGGAGCAGACGGCCGAGGCGATAGAGCGCTTCTGCGCCCGTTTCGCCGTCGTTCGACTGCACGACGGAACGGTACAGCTTCAGGGCGTCCTGCGGACGGTTCTCGTCCTGGTAGATTCGGGCCAGGCCCAGTTGGGCGGACGCCTGCAGGGGCCCCCCGCCACTCTCCTCGAGGATGCGGTTCAGAATTTCCCGGGCCTCCTCGTTCCGGTCCAGATTCAGGAGGGCGGTGCTCTGCCCGTAGCGGGCCTGGGCGCGCAACTCGTCGGAGATGGCGTCGTTCTCCGCGGCGGCGCGGTAGGCATCGGCCGCCTGCTGGTAGGCCTCCTCCTCCATGTAGATGTCGCCGAGGCGCAGCGCCCCATCCGGCAGCACGTCGCTCTCGGAGTACTGGTTCACGAGCTGCTGGAGGTAATTCTTGGCCTCGGTCGGCCGATCCTGATCGGCGTAGAGGAGCCCGAGGTAGTAGTACGACTCCGGCAGGAGGGCGTCCGTCGACGTCGTGCGGACGAATTCCTGGAAGAGCGAAAGCGCCTTCTTGGACTCCCCGCTCTGAAAGGCCGCCTTTGCGCGCTGGAAGCGAAGCCGATCTCGCAGGTTGGCGTCCGGGTTGGCCTGGTCGATCGACTGGATGATCTGCTCGGCGCGGTCGGACTGCCCGGCGGCGTTGAGGGCAAAGAAGAGGCTGGAGGCCGCCTCCGTGGCCGTCGGGCTGTCGGGATACTGCTCGAGGACCGTGCGGTACGCCGCGACGGCCTGCTCCATGGCGCCGGCGTTGTACCGGCTGTCGCCGATGCCGTACTGGGCCTCGGGCGCGAGACGGTGATTCGGATAGGCGTCGAGGAGCCGCTGGTAGGTCGACTCCGCCTCCTCGTAGTTCTGCTCCTGAAAGTGGATCGAGGCCATCCGGTAGAGGGCCTCCGGTCGCCAGGAGCTTTCGCCGTACTCGGACACCAGGCGGCGGAGCGTCTGCAGCGCCTCCGTTGGCCGGCCGGCGTAGTTGAGGGCCTCGCCGGCCTGGTAGAGGGCGTAGTCGGTCCCGGTTCCGCCCACCCGCCGGTATACCTCGATGGCGTCCTCGTACTGGTTGAGGGCGTAATAGCTGTCTGCGAGGCGGAGCCGCGCGTCCTGCCGGTACGGGATCGACGAGGACTGCGCGTCGTAGTTGTCGAGAAACTGGCGGAAAAGGCGAGCGGCCGGCTGGTACCGGTTCTGCTTGAAGTGGGTCCAGGCGAGGGCGTACCGAGCCCCGTTGGCGTGGGCTCCCTGCGGGTTTTCGTTCAGGTAGCGGTCGAAGAGCTGCCGGGCCCGCGTGAAATTACTCCGCTGATACTGGCTGTCCCCGCCCCAGAACAGGGCCTCCCGGCCGCGCTCCGTGTCGGGATGGGACTGGGCGAGGGCCGTGAAGGCATCGGCGGCGGCCGCGTAGCTGCCCGACTGGTACTGCGCCCAGGCCTGCTGGAACTGCACCTCGACCACGAGGGAGTCGGGGGCGGCGTCGCGCTGGGTGGCCTGTTGGTACGCGTCGAGGGCCTGGTCGAGCTGTTCGGCCATCAGGTGGCTGTTGCCCATCCAGTAGTAGGCGTCTCCTGCCCGGGCGGCGTCGGGGTAGTCCCGCACCAGCCGGCGGAAGAACGCGGCGGCGGCCTCGTACTGCTCCTGCTGGTATCGGAGCAGCCCGGCCTCGTAGAGGGACTCGGACGCCAGGCGCCGGTCGGGCTCCCGCTCGGCGACGGTTCGGTAGAGGTCGACGGCTCGGTCGCTCTCGCCGGCGAGGGCCCGGCTGACGGCTTCGTAGTAGGTAGCACGGGCGGCGAGGCGGGAATCCGGTCCCTGTCGGACCTGCGCGAAGGTCGACGCGGCCTGCTCGTGGGTGCCCGCCTGCAGGTAGTGCCACGCCAGGCCGTACCGGGCCGGGCCCACGTAGGGCGAATTGGGATGCTGGTCGAGCACGCGTCGGTAGTGCACGACGGCGTCCTCGCCCGCCCGGCGCTGGTTGGCGGCCTCGGCGATCAAAAAGTGGGCCCGGGCCCGCTGGTCCCCCTCCAGGCCCGAGAGCTGCGACTCGAGCTCCGCGGCGGCCTGCTCGTATCGGCCGAGTCGGTAGTAGACCTCCCCGAGGGCCGTCCCCAGGTTCTGGGCAAAGGGAGAGGCCGGAAACGCCTGCCCGAGCTGCTCGAAGGACTGGGCCGCCCGATCGTATTGTTCGAGGCGGACGTACGTGGCGCCCAGGGCGTAGAGGGCTGCGGGGGCTACCTCCGAGTTCGGATGCTGCGACCGGACGCGGTCAAAGTATCGAAGGGCCTGCTCCAGGTTGCCCCGGTCGCGCTCCGTCTGCCCCAGCAGGTAGAGGGCGCGGGCCCCCTGCGCGGTCGAAGCCGGGTTTTGGGCGATGGAGGAGAGCTGGTTCTGTGCCGCGGCCGTGTTGCCCTGGTCCAGAAAGTACTGCGCCAGGCTCAACTGCGCCTCGGCCGCCCGGGGGTGACTCGGGTGTCGACGCTGAAAGCGCTCGAACAGCCGAATCGCCGTCTGGTCCTTGTTCTGCGCCAGGGCCGCCTTGGCCTCCAGGTACAGCGACTCGGCGTGGTGCGCGTCCTCCGGGTAGCGGGTTCGGTAGGCCTCGAACGCCGTCATGGCGTCGGCGTAGAGGCGCTGGTGGTAGAGCTGGACGGCGTCGGCGTAGGCCCGCTGGGCCGTCGAGGGCTCGGGCTGAGCCGAGAGGGCGGAGGGCCAGCCCCCGACCACGAGCATGAGCGCCGCGATGGCCCAGGGAACTATTCTGCGGGGTGTGGGAATCATACTCGATGTCTGTGCGCGTCCGATAGGCTGCTGACCGCTCCGTTCCTGTCTACAGGGAGACGGGTGCAAAAGTGCCCTGTATACCGATACGTGAATACGTTCCCCGAGTCCGTTCTCTGCTTGCGGCCATGCACGGTCCGCAGCTGTCGCGAAAATCGTTCACCTACATTCTCACGGCTCGGTAAGATGACGGGGCGGACTGGAAGTAACAAGTCTCTCCCGTTCGATTCCGTCGAAGGCTCCTAATTGGAGCGCGCGTTCTCGTTTCCTCCGACGCAGAACTTTCCCCGGCCCATGCCCGCTGAGTCCTCTCCTGAGCCCGACCCGGCCCCGAACCGAGAGGGCGACGACCCGTTCGCCGAGTTTGGCGACTCTTTCGACGCCCCCGATGGCCCGGGCCCTGCGGGTGAGTTCGGCGGTTCGGGGGCTCGCCCCTCCGGCCTCGACGCCTCCCTTGCGCTGAGCCTGGCCCGGTCCTGGGTCAAGCAGCACCAGAAGCTGACGATGCTCGGGGCGTTTGCGACCGGTGTCGTTCTTGGAAGCCTGTTGCGGGATTGACCGCCCTCTCCGACCGGCATTCTTCACTTTGTTCGTTTTTCTCCTCCGAAGCCTCCCGTCCCATGAATTCCTCTTCTCCTTCCCGCGACACGGACGCCGACCGCGAGTCAGACGACCACAATCCCTCCCCCGAACAGGACCAACAGGACCTGGAACAGCTGGTGGGGGAGCTGCGGGCCGAGGTGACGCGGCTCAAGGCCCAGCAGGCGCGGGAGCAGACCCAGAACTGGATCCAGCGCCACCCGCTGCTCGCGATGGCCCTCTCGATTGGGGTCGGGACGGCCGCGGGCTACGGCGCCGCGATGGCCACGCGCCCACGGCCCCCTCGGACCCTGTCGGACCACGCCCGGCGCCGCCTGCGTCGCCTGACGGAGCAGGCCCAAGAGGTGGCCTCTCGCCTTCGTCGCCAGGCCGGCGACCGGGCCGCTCAGACCGGCGAGCAGCTCCGCAGCCGCGCCGAAGACACCGGCCGGCGGTTGGCCAGTGAGGCCCAGGAGGTCGGGGAGGCCGCCCGCCGGGAGG